>NZ_BAABEM010000004.1:0-219231 GCF_039540155.1 Gibbsiella greigii | reverse complement strand
TTTCAGACATTAGCACGAAATGTGTTGCGCCACGAGCCTGATTTCATCACGGAAACAAACCTTAACCGCGCCTTTGATAGCTGGCAGAAAAATTACGAAACAGGCGTTATTTGTGGGGATCCCTAACTCGTTAGGGGCCGCGCCCACGGCCCCTAACTCGGGCACGAGCTACGGTGCCGCAAAAAGCCACGATATGATGGCGCCCGAAACCCTCTCCGAACCCGACAAAGAACGTTGCTTAAACAGTAATCTACCGACGCGGATCTCAACGGCAGTTGCCTTAATCACCCCCGCGTTTATCTGCAACAATTGCACATGGCACCGCTGGCGTGATAACGGGCTTTGAACACAAAGACGGCACCACGACTTATTTGCGAAACACAACCTAAGGTGTTATCCCCATCATATTAATTTCTTCCATGTGTCGCTTGTTGAGATTTATTTCACATTGGTCTATTGATGCCTGATAATCATACGTGCCCGTACCAACCTCAGACGCTACGCCAAGGCAAAGGTTTTTTTTGTACTTTTGCCAATCTTTTTGTGAAGCCAGAAAGTGTTTACTGTAAACATCGCCAATGGTCAGATTCGGATCGTCACTCTGGAAAACTGGAACGTCATTGTTTTTAACGATAAGATCATTAATGGCTTGAATTAATTTCTCTAATCTGGTCTCTGACTCGCGTTTCATTACAGATAGACAGTCATGAGCCTTATGATAATCGTTATTATTTTTTTTGAAACAAACATCATTCTCTATCCCCTGACTTAGATCAGCCCATGTTTTGGTAGACAACAGGATAATAAAAAAGGCTACAATATATAATATTCTATTCATTTCAGATAACTTATCCTTTTCCTATGAGTTTCATACTTCATATACTGGCTATCATCCTTAATATGTTTAATCAGCGCAACCTTACCTTGAGCCGCAGCCTCAATCAGTTTACGCGCGTTATGGACACTTTGATAAAATATATCTACTACTAGTCTTTAATACATTGTTCCAGGTTTTCCCATGACGGTGCACCAGGTATTTCCCCCGAGAAACGTATGTAAAAAATTCTTGCATAATCTCGCTTCTGCTGATAAGAAATTTCAAAAATCCTTATCTGTTGCTGGTGCGTAATTTCGCCAACTAGAGGGCGATAGGTATCTACAAATTCACGAGCATGACGCCCGTATAATCCTGCTGCTTTGGAGCAGATCACCACCTTATATTCTTCAAATTCGGCTTGACGTAGTTCTGACATTATTTGGCCTGCACTACGGTCTTTCATGTCATAACCGCGGCCGATGGTAACTCCGGAAGAAGATTCAGGCCAATGCAGGATACGCGAAAAAGCCGGCATTCTGGTAGGCTGTCTGAATGGCTCTGGGCCGTTTAAATAATCCACGCCTTCAGCATCAAAGGTGACCTGCCCTTCACGAACGTGAAGCGGACCGGTATCACGCGGCCGCCAGTGCGGGGCCATGGTCTGGCTGAACATAGTGAAAAACCACGTTTCCTGGGGATGAATCAGGCCAGAGGGCGACATATTCAGTAAGCGCTGATACCAGATAATCGCCGCTTTGGTTTCCGGGTCACAATGGCCGGTAACGCGGAGGTTGTTACCGCGAATGTTGTTGTAACCCGCGTTGATCATCATCTTCTGTAGCGTTTTCACCTCTTCCGGCGCATTGGCGCCAAAGACACCAATAGATCCAGTGGGGCGAAATACACGGGGTGGGTGGTATGACATGATGTATGACACCTTTCTGACAACCGCGCTACTGATCACGGTATGTATTCCATTACATTTCGCAGTTTTCTTTGGTATTCCTGCCAGTTGATGCTTCCTACCATTTTTATATTACTTACAGAAATTCCAGTCAATCCTATACCTAAGATAATTCGAGTTGCAGGATGGCGGCAAGGGAGGAATCCCGATGAGTTTACTCCGGTAAGTGATTCGGGTGACTGAGTGCGGCCAACACACCTGCAACTTGAAGTATGACGGGTATATAAGCGATATTACCCTGTTAGGCACCGCATAACACGCCCTAATACTTTCTATGATAAATCCGATTTTGGGCGGAAGCTGTTACCTGTACCGGTCAATATATTGATCATTGTTGAAACATATGGGGCCATACTCTAAATAATTTAAGTTACAGGAAGGCAGCGCCGCAGCGAGTCCCCGAGAGTTTACTCAGGTAATTGACTGAGGTGAGTGACAAATCCGCCGGGTATGGAACCGAAAGTACGGATCTTACTGATGGTTGATGGGCCGTTGCCACCAGACTGTAACGGTTCGCACCAACAGCAAATTAGCAGCCCGAACGCCTGGTACAAGATCCGGTGTTATAGAAAACGACGACGTTATAGCGCCCAAAACCCTCCACGACCCCAACAACAACATTAACGAAACGCCCTCCCCCTCAATTTGGCACCTGCCGCCACTGCCGCGGACTGATACCAAACCAACGCCGAAAAGCACGTGAAAACGCACTCACCTCCGAATACCCCAACAACAACGCCAGCTCGGAAATCGGCAAATGGCGCTGCTGCAAATAGTACGTCGCCAGCTCACAGCGCACCTTATCCACCAGCGCAGTAAAAGTCAGCCCCTGATCGCGCAGCCGACGCTGTAGCGAACCGGCAGACATCCCCATTTTTTCCGCAATGATTTCCAGCGCGGGCTCACCACTGAGCAACGCATGGCGCACCTGGGCGCGCGCGCCGTCCACCAGAGTCTGGTGCGGCTCCTGCGCGTTAAGCCGGCGGATCGCATCCTGCACCACCATCAGCAACGTCGCGTCACGCTCCGGCATCGCACGGGCCAGATCGCGCTTGGGCAGGATCAGGGAATTGTAAGGCTGATCAAAGTACACCGGGGCATCGAACAGCTTGCAGTGCTCATGCCAGCTCTCCGGCCGCGGATGTTCAAAATGCACCTCGCGCGGCGCCCAACGGCTACCGAGCACGTGGCGGATCAGGTTCATCACCATGCCGAGCGTCAGTTCGGCATCCTGGCGCTTGCACAGGATAGCGCCGTGCTGCACCTGATAATCGAAGCGATAATATTCCCCCTTATCGACCAGCCGCGTCAGCGTACTGTGCTGGTGATAGGGAAATGCCATCACCAGATTCTTCAACGCCATTTCCAGCGTTGGCGAACACAGGCCGACATAGCCAATCAGGCCTAATGACTGCGGTTTAAACTGCTGGCCGTAGTGCAAACCGAAGTTATCACAACCGGAATGGCGCGCTGCCTGCTCCAGCACCTGGCAATAGTTGGTCAGGCCGATACTGAGCGTCGGGCAGGCCAACTGTTCCGCATCAATGCCGGAAATGCCGAAAATCCGATCAACATCGCCGCCCTTATTCTGTATGAACTCGCTCAGGCCGCTGGCGGCGGCAGCCAGAACGCCACGGTTGCCTTGTGCCAAACCGGCATCCAAATGTGAGAACAACCCCGGCTGGCTGGAAAGTGCTATCTGCATGATTCATCCCACTGTGGTTGTAAAATGATTCAGGGAATGAAGCAACTTCTGTACCAGATTGCCCGCGGCGCCGGGTTAACCGAGCCAACATTGCACGCAGCCGGCAAATTGCGGCGTACAGGGCACGTTAAAGCACGCCAGCACGCGCCCACTGTTGGCCGTTGCCGGTTAACCTTTCACCACCGCGATACATCACCGCCAGCAGGCCGCCCGGTTTTGGTGCGCCTAGGCAGCGCCCACCGGCAGCAGATCGGTTTCCAGATAGCGGCGGCACAAACGCACGCTTTCCGCCGCCCAACGATCGCCCAGGCTTAGCGCCATTTCCGTTTCGGCATGCGAGCCTATCCAGGCCAGCATCTGGATGCGGCGCTGAATGATAAAGGTCGGCACCATCGCCAGATCTTGTTCGCTCAGGGAGCAAACGCGCTGATAACCGGCCAGCCAGTGCTCCACCCACTCTGCCGCCCGCGGGTGGTGCTCCACAAAGCTGATCGCCGCCGCCAGATCGTGCAGATACCAGCCGAAGCCGCAGTCATCAAAATCGATCACCCGCGTTTCATCACCTTGCAACAACAGGTTGGTCAGGCGCAGATCGGCGTGGATCAACCCATAACGCTGGCGATCTTGCCCGTACTGCGCCAGTTCCCGGCCAACGCGTGCCAGCGTGGCTTCGATCACCGGATGATCGGCCTGCGCCAGGTTAGGCGCATCCTGCCAACGCCCCCAGTGGCCCGCTTCCCCCACCATTGAAGGATGATCCCAGATAATGCGCCGAAAACCCGCCGGCTGCTGCCAGCGGCGGCTGTGCTGATGCAGTTGGGCGGTAATTTCCCCCAACCGCTGAAAGGCGCGTGGATCCACCTCGGTGGTCGGCATATCGCCCTCGATCCAGTGGAACACCACCAGATGCCGTGCTTCACCGTTGGCCAAGGTGATGGTTTGTACCCGCTCGCCGTCTTCGCCATAGACCGCCTGCGGCACCACGATGCCGTGTTCACGCAGCGCATCCAGCCAGTCCAGCTCACTGGCGATCTCATCGCGCTGGTGGTAGTTGGCGCGGTGAATGCGCAGGGCATAACGCCGGCCGTCGGCGCTATCAAGCTTGAAAGTGGCGTTTTCGGAACGGCATAGCAGCGTCAGAACGCCGTTCAGGGTGGCTGCGTAACGCTGCAGCCCGCGCTCGGCAATCTGCTGCAGGGTATGATTATCCAACGTATCGTACTGTGTTGCGGTCATCGCGCGTCACTCCATAGCGGTCAACAGGCTTCCAGCATGATGTGACCGAGCCCACCCCGCTTGACCGCAGAGCGCAAAATGTTGACTTTAGGTTGCAGGCGCGTTTCCCAATGGCAAAAGTTGACCGTAAATGGCCCTTTTCGTTATTCCGTGGTCAAGTTTCCCCTTAGTTGCACAGGCATTATCCCCCCAAGGGCTGCGTGAGCAGCACACCCTACCCATAAGGCCGCACGCACCAAGATGGCCAATATCATTTTGAAAAACATACTTTTTCGGTGCATTGATAGCACCCGGATATCTTGCAGGGCGGTCTGGCAGGCCCAGACCGGTGGAAATGACGTCCGCCTGCGCCGTTTGATCGGCGCCTGGCGGCTATGCACCGTTTCGATCGGGAGAACACCAATGACCATGCAACTCAAACCCACGCTAAACACCTTGCATCTATGGGGGATTGCCGTCGGGCTGGTAATTTCAGGGGAATACTTTGGCTGGAGCTACGGCTGGGGCGTTGCGGGCACCCTCGGGTTCCTGATCACCACGCTATTAGTGGCGACCATGTACAGTTGCTTTATCTTTAGCTTCACCGAACTGACCACCGCCATCCCACACGCCGGCGGTCCGTTCGCCTACAGCCGCCGCGCTTTCGGCGAAACCGGCGGCCTGATCGCCGGGCTGGCCACACTGGTCGAGTTTGTGTTTGCTCCGCCGGCCATCGCCATGGCGATCGGCGCCTACCTCAACGTGCAGTACCCGGCGCTGAACCCCAAGGTGGCGGCCGTTGGCGCCTATGCGATCTTCATGACGCTGAATATCCTCGGCGTTAAACTGGCGGCGCTGTTCGAACTGTGCGTTACCGTACTGGCGGTGTTCGAACTGCTGGTGTTCATGGGGGTAGTGGCGCCAGGCTTCAGCTTCAGCAACTTTGTGCTCAACGGCTGGGCCGGCAGCAATACATTCAGCGGCACGGCCGTGGCAGGCATATTCGCCGCCATTCCGTTCGCCATTTGGTTCTTCCTGGCCATTGAAGGCGCCGCAATGGCCGCCGAAGAGGCCAAGGATCCCAAACGCACCATTCCACGCGCCTATATCTCCGGCATTATGACGCTGGTGCTGCTGGCGCTGGGCGTGATGCTGCTGGCCGGCGGTGCCGGCGACTGGAGCAAGCTCGCCAACATTAACGATCCGCTGCCCCAGGCGATGAAAATGATCGTGGGCGAGAATTCCGGCTGGATGCACATGCTGGTGTGGATCGGCCTGTTCGGGCTGGTGGCCAGCTTCCACGGCATTATCCTCGGCTATTCCCGCCAGTTCTTCGCCCTGGCGCGCGCAGGCTACCTGCCCACGTCGCTGGCGAAGCTGTCGCGGTTTAGAACGCCGCACCGCGCCATTCTTGCCGGCGGGGTCATCGGGATTGCCGCGATCTTCAGCGACGGCGTGATCAACCTGCAGGGGATGAGCCTGACCGCCGCGATGATCACCATGGCGGTATTCGGCGCCATCGTGATGTACCTGATGAGCATGCTCAGCCTGTTCAAACTGCGCCGCAGCGCGCCGGATCTGGAGCGCAGCTTCCGGGCGCCTGGCTACCCGGTAGTGCCGGCCATCGCGCTGGTACTGGCCTTTGTTTGCCTGATCGCCATGCTGTGGTTTAACCCGATCATAGGCGGCCTGTTCATCGCCCTGATGGCCTGTGGCTACGTTTACTTCCTGCTGACCAAAACTCAGCGCCGCAACGCACCGCAGGATATGATGCTGTCGGGCAGCGACTGATAAATGTGATCACGACGGCAGTCCATGGTGAAAAGCGTTGAACCACCACGGAGAACCGTTATCATGTGGCAGTTACAGGATTGTCACTGTGTAAATCCCCTGCATCACGCGCATTAGCAAAAAGGCAGCATGCCTGCGTAGCGAAGAAGAGCGCGGGGGCGCAGGCAAAACCTGACATCCGGGGCTATACCTGGGCGTCAGGTTTTTTTGTTTTCAGCGGGCAACAACGCCGGGAAAAGCCATGAAGATCGCTAAGATACTAAATAATAACGTGGTGATTACGCTTGATGCGCATACGGAAGAAACGGTAGTAATGGGCTGCGGCATCGGCTTTAAAAAGAAAGTCGGCGACAGCGTAGATGAGAGCCTGATTGAAAAAGTCTTCACCCTGAACCAGGGGGAAGTGAGCGAGCATTTCAAACAGTTGCTGGCGGAGATCCCTTTAGCCTGCGTCACTACAGCGGATAAAATTATTACCCTCGCCCGCGAGCGCCTGCCGGGCAAGCTGCACAACATTGTTTACATCACCCTGACCGATCACATTCATTCCGCGCTGCAGCGCCATGAACAAGGGATTAATATCCGCAACGCGTTGCTATGGGATATCAAAAAGCTTTACCCGAATGAGTTCACGATCGGGCGGGAGGCGCTGGCGCTGATTGCCCAGCGGCTTGGCGCCACGCTGCCTGAAGATGAAGCAGGGTTTATCGCGTTGCACCTGGTCAACGCCCAGTTGAACGACGAAATGCAAAACACCTTGCATATCACCCGCGTGATGCAGGAAATCCTCAACATCGTCAAATACCATTTCCAATTTGATTACAACGAAGAAGCGTTAAGCTACCACCGCTTTGTTACCCACCTGAAGTTCTTCGCCCAACGCCTGTTGGGTAAAAACTACGTCGACAGCGCCGATGATTCGCTCTACCAGATGGTGAAAGAAAAATACCGCGCCTCGTTCGCCTGCGCCGGCAAAATCAACCAGCACATAGAGAAACACTACCAGCACCAGCTCACGACCGAGGAAATGCTGTTCCTGACGATTCATATTGAGCGGGTGCGCAGCGAAAGCGAAACGCCCGCCCCCGACGCCGGCTAAGCGGCGGCCGCTGGCCGTTTGCGCATCACCACACGCCCTGGCGCCCATCCCACCGCTGAACCCGCCGGGGAGAGAATGCGTTGGAAGAGGGCGATTTTTCACGGCTGATTGGTTATCATGCCGCCCTGCTTTTGATGAATCAGCGTGTAAAATGCACGCCCAGCCTGGGATAACAATATGCTGTGGTTTAAGAATTTGATGGTTTACCGTTTGAACAGCGACGTGGCGCTGAACGCGGATGAAATGGAAAAACAGCTCAGCGCCTTTTCGTTCACACCATGCGGTAGCCAGGATATGGCAAAAACGGGCTGGGTTTCCCCAATGGGCTCCCACAGCGACGCGCTGACCCATGCGGTCAACGGCCAGATCGTGATCTGCGCCCGCAAGGAAGAGAAAATCCTCCCCTCGCCGGTCATCAAGCAGGAACTGCAGGCCAAGATCGACAAGCTGGAAGGCGAGCAGCATCGCAAGCTGAAGAAAACCGAGAAAGACTCGCTGAAAGATGAAGTGCTGCATAGCCTGCTGCCGCGGGCCTTCAGCCGTTTCAACCAGACCTTTATGTGGATCGACACCGTCAACAACCTGATCATGGTCGATGCCGCTAGCGCCAAACGCGCCGAGGACACGCTGGCGCTGCTGCGCAAGAGCCTGGGTTCATTGCCGGTGGTGCCGCTGACCATGGAAAGCCCGATCGAACTGACGCTGACCGAATGGGTGCGTTCCGGCGAGCTACCGGCCGGTTTTATCATTCAGGATGAAGCCGAGCTGAAGGCGATACTGGAAGAAGGCGGCGTGATCCGCTGCAAAAAGCAAAACCTGATCAGCGACGAAATCGCGGTGCATATTGAAGCCGGCAAGCTGGTGACCAAGCTGGCGGTTGACTGGCAGGAGCGGATCCAACTGGTGATTGCCGACGACGGTTCGATTAAGCGCCTGAAGTTTGCCGATACGCTGCGCGATCAAAACGACGATATTGACCGCGACGACTTCGCCCAACGCTTTGACGCCGATTTTATTCTGATGACCAGCGAACTGGCGGCGTTGATCCAGAACCTGATTGAAGCCCTGGGCGGCGAAACCCAGCGCTAACTCAGCCAACGTGGGCCGGCGGCTTGCCAGCCCACGTTGCGGCGGTTACTGGAACCTTTCTGGCTTACTCACTCAGGTAGCGGCACAGATACGAGGTGGCTTCAGCCACCTGCAAATTGAATTCACTGTTGCCCGGCACCCGGAAGGATTCGCCGGCGTTAAACTCTTGCCACTCGGTGGCGCCCGGCAGCAACACATTCAGCGCGCCGCTGACGACCGTCATCTCTTCCGGCTTGCCAGTGCCAAAAGTGTATTCCCCTTTGGCCATCACCCCAACGCTTGCCAGGCCAATGCTATCGCTGTCAAAACCAATCGACTTCACTTTCCCGCCAAAATACTCATTTACATTCAGCATAACGCGTCCCGCTAATTATCTTTGTGGAACGGCCATATTGGGGGATTGAGCGCGCCCTGTCACTGGTTTTTCACGCACGAATAGCGCCAGGCCATAGCGAAAAATGCTATTGAAACCGCGGTGTTCAGGCAGGCATTGCGGCAGCGCTGGGGGAAAAGGCATGAAATCATCCCACGGCGGCCTGGGATAAGAAAATTTTATTGCGCGTTAAATCGAGGATTAGCGTTCAACCGCAGTTGAAGAGAACTATAGATTACGCAGAATGTAGAGCGCGATTGAAGCCTCAAACAGGATAATCAACAGCGCCCAAAAGGCCGGTAAGGCTTTGGCATGCTGGTGAAAAAACCGCTGAAGCGTTTTCATAGTCGATTTACCCGTCAGGCCCGCTGGCCCGTTGAACAACCTGATTGATGCAGGAGATGCAAGAACTGCCACGCTGTTGTTTACTTTACGCGCCACCCTCCGCGGGCGCAAGCAGGCGAACCGGCACGAAGCCGGTTCAAGAGGAAAAACACCATGGATTGGCCGCGGCGGCCGGGGAAGTTACTTTACCGTCTCGCGCTGTAGCACGGCCAGGATCTGCGCCACCACCTGCGCCGGATGGGTAGTGCCATCCATAACGTGGTGGGCGGCTTCCTGATACAGCGCTTCACGCGCAGCCAGTACGTCACGCATTTCTTCTGCAATCGGCCGGCCTGTCAGCGTTGGGCGCTGTGCATCTTGCGGGGAAACCTGCAGCCGCTGGGCCAATACCCCGGCAGGTGAACAAAGATAGATTACGGTGCCCTGCTGTTGCATAAAGCGGCGGTTCTCTTCCGCCAGAATCACGCCGCCGCCGGTGGCGATAACGGTGTGCGGTTGGGTAACCGCCTGCAGTGCGAGGGTTTCACGCTGACGAAAGCCTGGCCACCCCTCTTTCTCAACCATTTCCATCACACTCATCTGTGCGGTCTGCTGCATAAACAGATCGGTGTCGACAAAATGATAGCCCAGCGTCTGCGCCAGTGCGCGCCCCACGGTCGTTTTACCGGCTCCGCGCGCGCCTACCATGAAAATGGGTTGTGTCATGACGGGTTGTCCCTTGATTACGATGGCTTGAGCACAAGCCTGTACACCGCTTAACCAGTGCACGCTTCACTTGATGATATGGTTGCTGCATCATACCGTCATCAGCCTGTATTTCAATCTTTACAACGGCGTAAATACCACGGTTCGCGGGCCGGTGGGCGCTGAACAGCGCGCGGCCCGCAGAGCCCGGCGGCAAAACACGCCGCCGGTGGGGTTAGAAATCGACGCTGGCGCGCAGCACCACTTCGCGCGGCTCGCCGATGGCTACACGCAGGTTGTTGCCGCTGGACGGATAATAGGTTTTATCGAACAGGTTCTTCACGTTCAACTGCCATTTCACCCGGTAACCGTTAACCGGCATGGTATAGGCCGCAAATGCATCGGCGACGGTATAGTTGTCCAGATAGAAACTGTTCGCTGCATCCCCCGGCCGGCGGCCGACGTAACGCGCCCCCGCGCCCACACGCAGTTCATCGCCGCTGTACAGCCCGAGCGAACCCAGGTTTTGGGTCAGGAACAGCGAAGCGGTATGGCGCGCCACGTTGGTCATTTCCTTGCCCTTGTTGTCTGGATCGTCCACGACGCGCGCATCGGTATAGGCATAAGTACCGATAACGCTAAGAGAATCGGTAATATTGCCGGCAACGTCCAACTCCACGCCCTGTGAACGCACGCGCCCAGCGGTACGCGTAACCGTCTCGCCGCCCACCAGCTCACTGACCATCACGTTGCGCTTGGTGATATCGAATAGCGCCAGCGTACCGGTCACGCCGTTAGGCAGTTCAACCTTGCTGCCCACTTCCCAAGCCTTGCCCTGCTCCGGCGGCAACGCGCCGATCTGCGTGGCAATCGACGAGTTCGGTTTAAACGATTCGGTGTAGCTGCTGTAGAGCGAAACGTTCGGCGTCAGCTTGTACACCACGCCGGCACGCGGCACCAGCTTACTGTCAGAACTGTCGGCACCCACGACGAATGGCCGCCCTTTGCCGGCGTACACGTCAAAGGAGTCGTAACGCAGGCCGCCGATCAGCAACCATTTTTCATTCAGTTGGATTGAGTCCTGCATAAACCAACCGTAGCTGGTTAGGTTTT
This sequence comes from Gibbsiella greigii, assembly GCF_039540155.1. Taxonomy (NCBI): domain Bacteria; kingdom Pseudomonadati; phylum Pseudomonadota; class Gammaproteobacteria; order Enterobacterales; family Yersiniaceae; genus Gibbsiella; species Gibbsiella greigii. The sequence continues at coordinate 208,036 of NZ_BAABEM010000004.1, read as the reverse complement.
CACGCTGATCGCTGTCTGCGGCGCTCACCGCGGTGGAAGCCGGCATCAGGCCGTACACCGGATTATAGATATTAAAGTTGGTGTCGCGGGTGCCGCGGATCATATCGCCGCGGAAGGTACGGTTGTCTTCAAAATCAAAGCCGAACAGCATCTGGTGGTTAACGCTCCCCCAGTCCACATCGCCGTTCAGGGTCAGTTGCGCGGCATGTGCGCGGCTTACGGCGTGGGCCGTCGAATCCGCCTGGCGTGTCAGAACCCCGGTGGTTGGGTTGAGCGCGGTTGCTCGCGCCTGATTATCGCTATAGGCGTTGCGGTTATAGGAATAAGTTAATGAGGTTTTCCAATTCTCATTAAGCGTCTGATCGACCTGCAGCGTCACGCTGTCCTGATCGCCGCGCGTGGCGTTGTAGCTCTCGTCAAAACGGCGATCGCGCGGCGTATTGACCGGTTTGCCAGTGCGCGAATCGATAATGGTGCCGCGATCGAACGGCGTCAGGTATTCCATGTGCTCATAGGCCAGGCGCACCGTGGTGGTCTCGCCATACCACATCAACGATGGCGCGATCACGGTTTGGCGGTTGCGGCCAAAGTTACGCCAGTAATCGGTTTCGTCATGATCGACGATCATCCGGTAAGCAAAACCGGAGGTGCCGATCGGGCCGGTCACGTCCAACTGGCCGCCACCGCCGTTAAAGCTGCTGCCCCAGCCTTCCACATGAGTATGCTGCTGCAACTGCGGCTTTTTGGTGATCATGTTGATCATACCGCCGGGTTCCCCCATGCCATACAGCATGGAAGCCGGCCCTTTCAGCACTTCTACGCGCTCGGTGGTCGGCGTGAAGTTACGCGCCTGCACCGAACGGATGCCATCACGCAGGATCGAGCCGTCGCGGTTATCGCCAAAGCCGCGCTTCATTATCGCGTCCTGTGTTCCCCCCAAGGTGTTGGCCTGGGTAATACCGCTGACGTTATACAACGCCTCATCCAGATTGCTTACCGCCTGATCGGCGATCACCTGCTGCGGCACCACGTCAATCGCCTGCGGAACGTCCAGCAAACGGGTTTCACTGCGGGTGCCCGTTACGCTGGTGACCGGCTGATAACTTTGTGCCCCGGCTCCGTCTTTCTGGGCGGTAACCACCAGTTTTTCCTCTGTCTTTTGCTCTTCGCCGAACGCCGGCGACGAAACACAGACAGCCAGAGGTATTGCGCACCATAGGCGGCGCTTATCATTATTCATTTGTTAACTGACTCCAATAAGTCCCAGAAAAAGGCAATGGTAAGAATTGTTGGTAGAGCTGCTTGAACGTCTGTTCAGGATCAATATCGGCAAACAGCGCCGGGTAGAAGGCTTTGGCAAACATCTCTACCGCCACCACGTGGTAGGGGCTGAGATAAAAGTTGTGCCAGATACTCCAGGCTTTGTGGTCCTTCACGGCGCGCAGGTTGGCAAGCAAGGGCTGGTTTTGCATCAGTTGGTGGAAGCTTTCATCCGCCTCCTGTTGTATTACCTGCGGCCCCAGTAGCAGGCTGGAATAGCGTTTGCCTTGTGGCCCGGCCATCCCAGTGCCAATATAAATTTGTGGATTGGCGGCCAGGAGGGTTTCCGGGTTCAGCTCGCCATAAACCCCTTTAATGCTGGCATTGGCGATATTATCGCCGCCGGCGAACGCCACCAGATCGCCCAGATTGCCGTGGGCAGCCGTGGTGCAGCACGTCTCGCGCCGCCCCAGATGCAGGTGCAGAAACACGGTGGGCTTGCTGCCCTGATAACCGGCCAGCCGCTGCTGGACCACCGCCATATGCTGCTGATAGAACGCAATGAACTGCTCAGCCCGCTGCTGCCGGTTGAGCACTTCCCCCAGCAGGCGCACGCTGGGCACCGTGTTGTGCAGCAGATCTACCCGCAGATCGACGTAAACCACCGGGATATTGGCGCGCATTAACCCTTTGAGCAGCATGTCGCTGTCGCCCTCTTCGCGCGCAAAGCGCGGCAGAATGACCAGATCGGGGCGCAGTTGCAGCAGGCTTTCTGTATTAATCTGGCGCAGATTGCCCGGGCTAATTAATGGGATCTGTTTAATTGCAGGGAATTTTTCGGTGTAAAGCTGCCAGCTTTGCGCATCATAACGCGCCAGATCACCCGGCCAACCGACGACCCGCTGCGCCGGGTTCCCCGGCTCCAGCAGCGCCAGCGTATACAGCATGCGGCTTTCCCCTAAAACAATACGCTGCGGATTGTCCGGCACATTGACCTGGCGGCCCAGAATATCGGTAACGGTTTTCGCCTGTACGTTGATTACAGCGAATAGCAGGGAAAAGAGGCATAAAATGAGGGGATTTCGCATGATTTATATCAATAAGAAAAATTTTGCGCATAATAATCATTCATATTAACGCTTTCAATAAGCGGCAATCTTAAACCGATTTAGAAAGTTAAAAAAACGCAATATGCAGTGGTAAAGCGGAAGAAATAGCGGGAAAACGGGAGAAAAAGATGCCGCAACGCATTGTGCCCCTGGCCGACGTTCCCCAGTTTATTGACGTTTGCGCCGCCTGGGCGTTTGAACAATGGGGTTCGCAACACGGCGGTACGCTGGAACAGGCGCGCCAGCGCTTTCGGCTGTGCGCGCGGCAAAGCGCCGATCATGCCACGCTGCTGATGGTGGCCGGCCCTACTCCACTGGCGATGGCCAGCCTGTGGCCCAGCGACGATCATCAGCGCATGCCCCCTTCACCCTGGCTGACGGGGCTGTTTGTCCACCCGAACTATCGGCGGCAGGGCATTGCGCAATGCCTGACGCAGGCTATCGAACGCCTGGCGCGGCAACGGCATCACCCGGCGTTATTTCTGAAAACGGATTCAGCGGAAATGCTCTATGCCCGTTGGGGCTGGCAGGCGATCGAACGCCGTACGCAAGCTGGCGGCAACGTCGTGATCATGGTCAAACGCCTTTAATCGGGGTGCAAACGTACACCAGCGCCGGTGGGAAGTTGCGCACCACGCGCAGCTTTTTCCAATAAAAATAACGCGACAGCAATTTCTCAGACAGTGGGCTGTATTGGAATAGCACCAATACCCCCGCCCGTGCATTTAGCCTGGCCTGCGCCTGCTGCAAAATGCGCATACTGACTTTTACCGGCATCGACAGCAGCGGCAGGCAGGAGAAAATCACGTCATAGTCCTGGCGCAGTTGCTCTGCGGAATGCGCCATCACCCGCAGGCGGCGCTCGTCAATCTGGCGCAGTTGGCGCACAAAGCCGGGTTGGATTTCGTAGGCGTCCAACATCGCATCCGCACGCATACGGGCCAGAATACGCTTGGTCAATACCCCATCGGCGGCGCCCAACTCTGCAATCGACAAGGCGCGGGTCCATTCCACCTGATTGAGCATCGCCTGGCAAAGCCAGGGGGAGGAAGGCATTAAGGTGCCAACGGTGCGAGGTGCTGCCATAAACTGCTGGATATAGGAAAAATGGTTCTTCAACTGCAGCCGCGTCGCATTTAACATTCGAGCCTCCTCTGGTTGGAAGTCTCTAATCTGAGCCGAAATTCTTAGCGTTTCATTAAAATAAATCCGAAAGCGGCCCAAACAGTTGTAATAAAATGCAACAGGCATATTTTAGACAGAAAGAAACGGCTGCAATAATAACCCTCGGGCTGTCTAACGTTAACCGTGCCGGGTATTATTCACAACCGTTTTATACCCTTCATACTTCAAGTTGCAGGTGTGTTGGCTTTATTATTCGGCCCATCCTTGGGTCTCGCCCCAAAGGGGCCGTTGCCAACAGCGTTCAAATCTGCTCCCGGCCGATTTGAACGCTGCGTTGCCGCATGATTCGGCCACACGGCCTCACCCCTTCGGGGCCAGCGCTAGCGCTGTTCAAAAACGCTTTTGCGTTTTTGTCCTGCAACTCGAATTATTTTGGGTATATATTATGGCGGGTTGTTAATAGCGAGGGAAATACCTTCCCTGATTTATTAACGATAAATTTCCGCATTGCCGCGCCAATTACTGGAATCCCCTGGGGTATCTACCCCAATGACGCGATAATAGGAAGCGCCGTCTTGCGCTGCTTTCTCTCTCAGCATATGGATTGCATCATCGGTAGAACCGGTGATGCCGGAAACAGAAACAACCCCGATACTTTGCAGGTTACGCGCCTGTTCGCTATCAACCTGCTTTGGCGATAAAGACGCCGCGAGGCTGGAGAAGGAGGCTGTCGCGAACACAACGGCGGCGATGGTAGGTAATAATTTCATAATCGGCTCCTATTTTTCTGGCTGACTAAACGTCAGTGATATTAATTATTAACCAGCCAATGAAAACCGACGTCATTCAATGTAAAGAACATCAATTATTGTGAGAGAAATAAGGAGAAAATACGTCAAACCTGCCAGCGGGAGAAACCCACAGGCGAAATAATATAATTATTCAACGGGTAACATTTATCGGCAAAGATTGATCATCGCTGGGAAACAATTTATTTTCCCTGGATATTATAACATAGCAGCGGGCAGCCGCGATGGCTGCCCGTTGGCGCTTACCCCTTACTGGCGGTAATCATCATGATGTCCGTGGAAAACGAACCGTCCGGTTGGATAGCGAAATGGTTAATTACCTCTTGCGAAGACCCCTGCTGCAGCGCGCGAATCGCCGTTACAAAGTGCTCCGGCGTGCGCATCCTCGCCACCCAACTGCTAAATTCCAGCAACAAACGGTCTGCCGTCACACCGCTGATGGTAAGCCCGGCTTCGGTAAACATGCTCAGCCATTCACCCGGCGAGTAATCACGCACGTGTGAGGTGTCGCGCAGCACCTCAACCGTTTGCAGGTAAACATCCAGCAACGGGTGCCCCGGCGATACCACATCCATCAGCACCACTTTGCCGCCTGGCTTCAGCACACGTTTCACTTCACGCAGCGCCTGGCCGACATCATGCCAATGGTGGGCGGAGTAGCGGCTGATCACAATATCAAAACTGGCATCGTCGAACGGCAAGGATTCAGCCACGCCCTGCTGCTGCACAATGTTGCCTAACCCTTTTTCCGCCGCAGCCTGGCGCACCACCTCCAGCATCTGGGCAGACAGATCGTATGCCACTACCTGTGCCGCACTGGCCGCGGCGGTGAAACTGGCATGCCCGGCGCCGCAGCCCAGATCAAGCACGCGCCCGCCCGGCTCGGCTGCCAGCAGCGCAGCCAGGCGCTGCAGATCTTTCCCCTGCGCATGCACCGCGCTGGTCAGATAGGCGCCGGCCTGTTCCCCGAACTGGCGATCGACCGCGTTTTTATGGCTGTTACTGGTGCTCATGTTTGCTTCCCCTGTTTTAATGGTGTGTAAACACTATAATCGGGGGATTATACGGGTACAATATAACCAGTTATCCTAGTATGAATAGGTACTACCCTCATGCCAACAGACGCTTTATCCGGCCCCAAGGCCCTGGGCGCGTTTTTACGCGCACACCGTGAACGTATTACGCCGGAGATGCTCGGCCTGCCCAGCGCGCCCCGGCGCCGTACCAGCGGGCTGCGCCGCGAAGAGCTGGCGCAAATCAGCGGCATCAGCGCCACCTGGTATACCTGGATTGAACAAGGGCGCGATGTCTCCATCTCCCCAGAGACCCTGGCGCGTATTGCGCAAGCGCTGCGCCTGGGGCCGGCCGAACGCCACTATCTGTTTACCTTGGCGCGCATGGCCGATCCAGCTCAGGAACAGCAGCACGAAACCACCAACGACGCGCTGCTGCAAAGCGTGCAGCAGATCGCCGTGCCCAGTTACCTGTTGGGCAACACCTGGAATATTGTGGCCTGGAACGGGCAGGCCGAGCAGTTGTTCTGCGGCTGGCTCGATCGTGCCGATACGCCGAACCTGCTGCACTTTATGTTTTTCCATCCGTTGGCAAAAACCCTGGTAAGCAGTTGGGATGAGCGCGCCAAACGTATTGTGGCCGAGTTTCGCGCCGAAACCAGCCACCACCAAGGCACCGAAGAGATGCGTGCGTTTGTGCGCCACATGACGCAGAACAGCGAAGCCTTTAACCACTGGTGGCAACAGCACGATGTGATGGCGCGCGAAGGCGGCGAACGAGAGTTTATTCACGCCCGTCAAGGCCGGTTGCGCTTTCGGCAAATGACCTTCCACCCGGCGGAAAACAGCGGGTTGAAACTGGTGATGTTAATCCCGCTGCCGTAACTGGTAACAAATTCACAAATAGCTTTACCTACGTGCGATTTATCACGCCGCATGAACGCGCTAGGGTGGACGTTATCCATGATGATTTTCATCACGTGATTTGCATCTTCGCGAGGTTAACTTATGCAAACGGAAGAACAACGCCTTATCGATGGTCTGTTTAGCCGCCTGAAAGACACAGAGCAAAAAACAGGCCCGCGGGATCGCCAGGCTGAACAGCAAATTAGCCAATATATCCGCGCACAGCCGGCCGCCCCGTATTATATGGCGCAAGCGCTGATCATTCAGGAAGCGGCGCTGAAGCAAATGGATCAACGGGTGAAAGCGCTGGAAAACCAGGTGGCGCAGCTGCAGCAAAATAATGCCGGCCAGCAGAGCAGCGGCGGCTTTCTGGCCGGGCTGTTCGGCGGCGGTAACCGTGCGCCCCAGGCGCCGCAACCAACCCAGCCAAATAACGCGGGCTGGGGCAACCCACAATACAGCCAGCCGCAGGCCGCACCTTCCCGGGCGGCGGGTTTCCTTGGCGGCGCGTTACAAACCGCGGCGGGTGTGGCCGGCGGCGTGATGCTGGCCGACATGCTGACCGGTATGTTCCACCATGCCCAACCGGAAGAAATCGTTAACATCATCAATGAAACCCCGGCTGATAACAGCGCGATGCAGCAATTTGACGCCGCCAACAATCTGGATACGTTCAATAATGGCGATGCGGGGTTCCAGCAGGCGGATTATTCAAACAACGATGATTTGACCGATGACGGCTTCGATAACGGCTTCAACGATGACGACGGTTCATTTCTTTGATGTGAGCGGCGTAGCGCCAAAAAGGTCAGAGGGGGAATAAAGGGTGTTCGGCGCGCAGGGTATGGGCTTTGCCGCTGGCATCTATCAATGTGAAAACTTACGCAAGGGCAACAAACAGCAATAACGCGGCCCAGCCGGCGCAAAACGCTGGCAAAATGCCGATAATTAGCAGGTGGCAGCGCTCAGGGCTGCTGTGCGGTCTCCGCGCCGTCGATTTTCGCCAGCGCCTGCCGATAGATTTTCACCTTCCGCCGTTTGCGCAGCCAGGTGACGGCTGAAACCACAAACACCGTGCCGGACATCGCCAAAACGTCAACTGGATGGCCATAAAACACCATCAAAATAAAATAAACCGCAGAAACAATCGCCACCCACTTTGCCATATTCCCCACCGCGTTCTTTTCGTTGCTAAGCCGGCGGATAGACTCTTCTTCACTGATGCCCATACATACTCCTTGTTGGCTGAACAGGCTATTATATTGGGCCGGTCTGTTGATATTTCAATCACTTTTAAGGTAAAGATGCGTAAATATCGCGTTTTTCCCCCGGTATTTCATTCAGTTGCCTATGCAGGGTGACAGGCAGTGCTAGCGACGCTGGCCAGCACTGGCAGGCGCTGTATGCCGCCGGCAGAAAAAACGTTGCAAATAAAGATGTTGGCTATACTGGTGAAATAACGTTACCCAGACGTAACGACTTAAGGACGAAGGAAAAACGATGCTGGTAGAAATCGTAAAATGGCTGTTCCAATTGCCCGGCAGGTTGGCTGGAGGGATCTTCAAAAATCGCCTGACGATTTTTATTTTCTTTATGCTGCTGGCGGCCGTGCTGTTCGGCATCAAGCACTACCTTCGCGCGCCCCAGCCCAGCGACGAACTGGCCGCCGCGCCATTACGCCATTACGCCATTACGCGTGAGTTGCCGCACCGTGAAGCGCGTGAACACTGCGACGGGCCGCTGCAGGATAACAACGGTCAACCCTGGCCGAGCGCCCCCGGCTACCTGCACCACCCCATGCGCCAGGCCGGCGCCAATGCGCAGTCGTTGACGTTGGATAATCAACACAACAACTTCCCCGTGGTGGTGAAACTGGAACCTCAGAACGCGCCACAGCAATCGGCCGAGGTTTTCATTCCCGCCAGCGGCCGTTTCAATATAAAAATCACGCCAGCGCAGGAATATGTGGTGAAAATCAAGGATATTAACAGCGGCTGTTTTTTCCAGTCCCCGCCCGTTACCCTGGATAAAACGCCGCAGCAGCGGCTTTCCCTGCAACTGGCGGCGGCGGAGGGAATACCGTTCCACCCGATCGGCAACGGCGGGTTTTAACTGCGGCTATTTTTTCACCGGTTGATCGCGGCGGAACAGCGCCCAGCTGTCGAGCGATTCACCGTTTGGCAACGTGCAAATACTGTACTGCCCTTGGTCATTTGTTTTGGCGGAGAGCGTACCGCCAATTTGCGTACAATAAACGTCTGCGGGGTTCGCCATGCCGATCGTCGCCCGCGGCGGCGGCGGTGCTTCGCGGTTTGGCGCACGGCTGCACCCTGGCAGCAATGTAACGGCCGCCAACAGCGGCAGGCAGTAGGCGGCAATCGCGCGCCGCGCGGGGGAAATGCGTGAAGGAACCAACGTTTTATTCATGTTGCCCACCTTGGCTAAAAGCGTCTGAATTACCGGCGCGGCGGCCGCGCCGTCCATTATCAGGAAATAAAAGCTTTGCCCTGCTGTAATACCAGATCGCAGGCTTTTTGTTTCACTTTCTCTGTCAGTTGCGAACTGCCCAGGCTGTTGAGATCCACACTCTTGCCTTCGCGGGTCTGCAACAGGCCACCCAGCCCTTGCTGGTAATCCTGGCTATTGGCGTTTTCGCTGCTGCTGATGCCCAGCTTACCCAACAGTTTGTCTTTGACCGTTTCGGTGCTGCTTTGCGACAGCACGTTGTTCTTCACACAATATTGCAGAACGCCGGCGGCATTGGTCATGCTGCCAGAACTCAATGCGTTATTGCCGCCGTTCAGCAGGCCGGTTAATGAAGACAGAGAGGTACTGCTGCTATCGCTGCTGCCTGATTTGCTCAACTCACCCGCCGCACTGCTGAGGGAATCCATCAGGCCAGCCGCCTGGGCGGCGCCGCAGCCCATGGTTGCGCTCAATGCCAGCGCCAGCAATACACGATATTTGTTGCTCATAATGCGAAAACTCCTGTTTTTTCTTCATGATAACGGCCAAAAATCAGCGTTATACGTTAAAAGCCAAATAATCCTATTAAGCGCTATATGGACGCCCACCACGCCGACAAGTTCCTTTTATCTTGGCCAACGCAGTATTTTAGGAATAGAGGAAGAAAATATCAGGCGATATCACAGGGGCCGTGTTACCAGCCCCTGCTGGATTAAAACTGCCAGCGCAGCCACGCGAAGAATACGTTGCCGTTATTGTATGTGCCCGGAATATACGTGGCCTGAAAGGTCAACCGCTTATAGCCGATAGAAGCCAACGGCAGCGGCGCCGGGATCGGAATATAGTCCCAGTTATGGCGCGCGGTAACACTGGTGGTAAAGCCTAACCCCAGCCGAAAATCCTTATCATCCAGCGGGCGCCAGATTTTCTCATAGGCATAGCCGCCAATCGGTTCCCATTTATTGAAGGAATCCTTGAATGCCATGATATAAATACCGTGCCAATCACCGTCCTGATCGAAACGCGAAATACCATAGCCTGCGCCCCAGGGCCGCTCATTGTACTTGTCGATCTTTTCCTGATCGTAGGTCCAACGGTTATGCCAGGTAATCGCCGGCAGGTATACGTCATGATTCGGCGAGTTGTTCCAGGTTTCCGCCACATTGCTTTTGAAGCGTTGCCACAACCCCGGATTCTCCGTCTGCTGCACGTTGCCATTTTCTGCACCAACCTCGGCATGAGAAGGCAGTGCAGGAAATATCAACGCCAGGGAGCAAGCCAAAAGTGTCCGTTTAAAAAACATCATAGAACTCCTGCATAAATTAAGGCCGGGGATTCTTACCGATCGTATGGAGAATATCAAGAACTGTATTTTCTTTATCCAGCGACTTTTATCACTTGTTGACGGTCTATTAAGTTTAGTTATCGCCAGAGGCATGAATATCAACGGCCTATCCCCGTCATACTGCACGTTGCAGGCATGCGGGTGGTTACTCGATCCCAGCCGGCTGACATCGTGTGATATTAGGTATGGCTTCACCTGGCGGCATGTGCAATATCTCGGGTGTCAGCGATTCTGCCCATATCCGGTACCGCGCTCTATCAGAAAAAACCTATACTCGAAATAATTTGCAGGATAACGGGCAAAACCAACGCGTTTATGACAAAAGTTTAGCGCACCACCAGCAGGCGGGTAATTTTAATGCCGGCAGATATATACACGTCATCCTTCAAGCTGCCGCTTTGTTGGCTGCGTTCAGCAACCCCGGCCACCGAGTTATCTATGCTCCCGGGGATTTCTTCGCTTGCCGCCTCGAGGCACCTTGAATGATTTTGTGTAAAGTAGCGGCTACAACGCGCAGGCGTATATACTCGTCATACTTCAAGTTGCAGGTGTGTTGGCTTTCCTCACTCACCCCAGTCACTTACCAGAGTAAGCTCCTGGGGATTCGCTGCGTCGCCGCCTTCCTGCAACTCGAATTATTTAGCGTATGGCAGGGGCAATATTTTAATTTTGGGAGACGGGAATGATGGTTGTTGGGCCATTTATCAATGCGGCGGCAATTATGCTGGGCGGCATCGCCGGCGCCGTACTGAGCAACAAACTGCCGGAGCGGGTGCGCCTGGCGTTGCCTTTAACATTCGGCATTGCCTCAATGGGCATGGGCGTGGTGCTGATTGTCAAAGTTGCGCACATGCCGGTTATGGTACTTTCCCTGGTGCTTGGCGCCCTGATTGGCGAGCTTTGCTACATTGAGCGCGGCATTGGTCGCCTTGCCGGTTGGGCACGCGGGCTTATCGCTCCGCGTTCATCCGCGCGCTCTGCGCCGGCCGGCGGCCAACAGGAGTTTTTGGACGCGTTCGTCGCCATTGTGGTGCTGTTTTGCGCCAGCGGCACCGGCATTTTCGGATCGATGCACGAAGGCATGACCGGCGATGCCAGCGTGCTGATAGCCAAATCGTTTCTCGATCTGTTCACCGCCACCATTTTCGCCGCCTCGCTGGGGATCGCCGTGGCGCTGATCGCCATTCCCCAAATGGCGATCCAACTGCTGCTGGCATTCGGCGCCGTGTTTATTCTGCCGCTCACCACCGCCGCCATGCAGGCGGATTTCTCTGCCGTTGGCGGGCTGATGATGCTGGCGACCGGGCTACGCATCTGCGGCATCAAACTGTTCCCGGTGGCGAACATGCTGCCAGCGCTGGTGCTGGCGATGCCCATTTCAGCGCTGTGGTCAGCCTTCTTTTAGCCGGCTATTGCGCCCTGGCCAGGCAGCGCTGGTAGCGCTCGTCCACCCGCTTGGCAAACCAGGCGGTGGTCAGTTTGCGGGTGATTTTCGGGCTTTCCAACGAGATGCCTGGCAGTATCGCCCGCGGCAGCGTTTTCCCGGCAGTCTTATCCGCCTGCGCATACACCCGCTGGTAGAGCGTAGTGTCTTCAAACGCCTGTTCATTGCCCTTTTCCAACGCACGACGGATCGCCGAATCGCTCATCGCTAGGCGCTTGCCCAACGAGCGCACCGCCAGTTCGGTTGAACCGGGCTTGTCCGTGCCGTAATTGATCACATCGCCGTCCAACGCCAGCGGGATGCCGCTCAGGCGGCTGACCGCGCTTTGGAAAGCGGCATTGCGGCTGGCGTACCAACCGGCGTTGAAATCGGCAAAGCGATAAATCGGTTGGCTGTAATCAGCCGGGTAGCCAAGCAAGTGCATAATGCCGAAATACATGCCGCCGCGGCGGCTGAACACTTCATGGCGAATAGAGCCGTTGATGGCGTAGGGGTAGCCTTTGGCGTGCGCCTCGGCGAACGCAATGCTAACCTGCATCGGCCCGCCGGTGCGCACCGGGTTCAGGCGGCCAAACAGCTTCTGCCCCATCGGCACCATATCGATGAAGTCATCAAAGATCTCGCTCAGCTCTTTTTCGCTACGCACTTTGTCCAAACGTTCGCTGTAGCTTTTGCCGTTTGGCGATGTGATCAACAACGCGGTGTGCACTAAAAACGGCGGAATATGCATTTGGCCGGCACGGCGATCGATCTCTTGCCAGGCGATTTTCGCCAGCCCCGGCACCTGCGGGTTAGCCTGGAAGGTGGACTCCTGCTCGGTAACGGCCAATACCGCGCACAGGTTCTCATTGCTGGCAGGGATACCCTGCGCCACAAAGGCGGCGGTAATGTCAGTGGCCCAGCCCTGGCGATCGCTGGCATTTGCCGGCAGCAGCCGGCCTAATTGCGCTTTAACGTCCGCCGGGCGCGGCGCTGGCGCCTCGGGGGCTTTGCTGGTACAGCCGGCCAGCGCCAGCAACGCGGCCAGCACGTAGCCACGCGGCGCAAAAAAACGGTAATGTGGCATTTTTTCCCTGAAGATCATTGAATAGACTGCGGTGACGTTATCCCAGCCGGGCATTATGATCCAGCCCGCACGGCGGAAAAACACCTGCCGGCCATGTTAATCATCGGCAATAAGATGTATTTTATATGAATCTTATCAATCATCACCAGGCCGAAACCGGCGCCACATCAGGGGAAAACCCATGGAAACACTACTCTGCTATAAAACCATGCCGCAATGGGACAACGCCACGCTGCCCGCGGCTTTCCGCCAAAAGCACAACACGCAGGCCGGCACCTGGGCCAGGCTGCGGGTACTGCGCGGCACGCTGGATTTTGCGCTGATGACCGAAGCCGGGGAAACCACCCAAACCCTGCAGTTCACCCCGGAAAGCCAGCCGCCGTTCGTGGAGCCGCAGCAATGGCACCGCATCGTTTCCTGCTCCGCCGATATGCTCTGCCAACTGGCGTTTTACTGCAGCGCGGAAGACTACTACCAGAAAAAATACGGCCTGACGCGCACCCACTCTGAAGTTATTGCTGCCGCCGAGCAGATCGCCCCCGGCAACGCGTTGGATCTGGGCTGCGGCAGCGGGCGCAACGCACTGTATCTGAACCTGAAAGGCTTCGACATAACCGCCTGGGATAAAAACCCACTGAGCATCGCCACGCTCAATGGCATTATCGATCAAGAAAGGCTGAGCAACATCACCGCCGCCGAGCGGGATCTCAACAGCCTGCGCCTTAGCGGCCAGTACGATTTTATTCTCTCGACGGTAGTGATGATGTTCCTGGAACCCGCCACCATACCGCGCCTGCTGCTGGACATGCAGGCCAGCACCGTGCCCGGCGGCTATAACCTGATCGTCGCCGCAATGGATACCCCTGACTACCCGTGCCCGCTGCCATTCCCGTTCACCTTTAAGCCCAGCGAGCTGAAAAACGCCTACCAGGGCTGGGATATCATCAAATACAACGAGGACGTGGGCGCCTTGCATAAAACCGATGCCGAAGGCAACCGTATCCGCCTGCGCTTCGCCACCCTGCTGGCGCGGAAATAACGCCCGCGATTGCATTCCCGCGGCCCATCGGCGCGGGAAATCCCCCTAGCCCGCACGGTTACCGGTCATAAAACCGACCATCTCCCCTTCATCAAGCTGCTCCCGCGGCAGATCGGCGACGATCCGCCTGCTATACATGATCAGGCAGCGATCCACCAGCGCCTGCAATTCGGCCAGATCCGTGGAATACACCAGCACCGCCCCGCCTTTAGCGGCAAAGCGATTGATCGCCTGGTAGATGATCTCTTTGGTGCCCACGTCAACGCCACGGGTGGGATCAAACAGTAGCAGCGTTTCTGCGCCAGTCAGCAGCGCACGGGCAATCAACGCCTTTTGCTGATTGCCGCCGGAAAGGTTGCTGATTTTGAAGTTCAAATAACGCTCGCTCAATTCCACTTCGGGCGCAACGCCGTGGATCGATCGTCGCTCGCGATCGCCGAAAATCAGCCCCACGCGGGCAAAACGTTGCAAAACCGGTTGGGTGACATTTGCCGCCGTCGAGAGCGTGGGGAAAATCCCCTCGCTTTTACGATCCTCGGCCACAAAGGCGATGCCGCCATGTTTATGCAACGCGTCGCGCGGGTTACGTAGCGTAACTTCATGATCCTGCAACAGCATTTGCCCGCCCTGCGGGCGCATCAGGCCCGCCAGCGTGCGGAACAGTTCGCGCTGGCCCTGCCCCTCCAGGCCGGCCACACCGAGGATCTCACCTTTAAACAGTTGGAAAGACACATCGCGGAAATTTTGCCCGCACAGATCGTTGGCCACCAGCGCCTCCTGCTGCCGCTGCGGCGCCACCCGCGTGGCGGCCTGGCCGCGCGCAGAGCGCCGGCCCACCATCATTTCAAAGATATCGCCATTGGTGACCTGCGCCAGTTGCACCGTCGAGATGGTTTTGCCGCTGCGCAGTACCGTGGCATGGCTGGCGATCGCACGGATCTCGGCCAGACGGTGGGAAATATACAGCACCGCGGTGCCCATCGCCGTCAGGCGACGAATCAAGGCAAACAGCCAGTCCACATCGGCCAACGCGCCGGTCGGCTCATCCAGGATCAGCAGCCGCGGGCGGTAATGCATGGCCCGCACGATCTCGATCCGCTGGCGCGCTGCCAGGGAAAGGCTGTCGACGCTGGCGCCGGCCGGGATATCAAACACATTGTGATCCGCCAGGATCTGCTCCGCCTGGCTCAACATCCGTTTGGGGGAACTAAAGACGATCTGCTGCTTCAATGACTTCGGCAGAAAAAAGTTCTGCGCCACGCTCAGGTTGGGCAACAGACTAAGCTCCTGAAAGGCGGTGCTGACGCCGGTATGGCGCGCCTGCACCAACGAGCGCGGCGTGTAGGCCTTACCCTCCAGCGTGATGCTGCCGGCGTTGGGCGCCACTACGCCGGACAAGATTTTCACCAGCGTCGATTTTCCCGCCCCGTTCTCCCCCAAAATCGCCTGAACCTGCCCTGGCGCAATGTGCATTGAGACACTTTCCAGCGCCACGGTCGCCCCATAGGATTTGGCGACCGCCGAAAGCTGCATACCTTCTGACATCAGTTGTTGCATGGTCGGGTACCTCCTTCTCGGTGGTGACCGGCACCACCGGGATATGGGGATCAGGGTTGAACGGTCGGCTGCACTTTGGTCAGCTTGTACTGATCCGGTGCCGCCTGGCAGCGTTCGCAGTTAATGCCCGGCTCATCCGCCGCTTTAACGATCTCCGCCGGCAACGGTTGGATGGTGGTGCCCGGCGTCGGGATGCCTTTCAGCGCCGAATCCAGCGAGATCTCGGGCAGGTATTGCGGATGGTAGATTTCAGTGGAGAAACCTTCCGGCACCAGATTTTTTTCAAACACGTTGCAGCCATTGGCGATGGTGCCGCCCTGGCAGAGTTTGATCTGATCGGCGGTGACCCACGGCAATGGATATTCGATATTGGTGGGCTCCAGCTTGCGCTTGCCGGTAAGCACTTCCATCATCAGCTTGAAAGCATAACCGGCAGTAGCGGGCGGTGAACCGGCGGAAACGCCGTTCAGACCGCGCTGGCGATAATCGGCGTTGAGGAAGCCCAGACGGAAACCGTTCATGTTTTCGCCCATGATCGGCATCATGCGGCCTTTACGATCGGCCACCGCGTTCAGCACGCCGGCCTCGCCCAGTTCCGACCAGATACCGTCAACATCCGGGTGCGCCGCCAGCGCTTTGGCGGTTTCACGCTGGCTGATGCGATCGTCCCAGTAGCCGTAGTATTCGGACACCACCTGGATCTGCGGGTATTTCGAGAAGATATGCATGGCGCCGTCATAGTGGCGCTTATCGACCGATGTGCCCGGCACGCCGCGGTTCATAAATATCTTCCCTTTGCCGCCGAGCTGATTAACCAATTCCTGCGCCATATTCTCGCCGGCGCCGGCGGAAATATAACTCACGTTGTAGGCGCATTTTTCCGTTACCGTGGAGTCAAACATGAAGAACTTCACCCCCTGGCTGCAACCGCGCCGCACCACCCGGTTGAGCGCGGTGGGTGAAATCGGGAAGCTGATAATGCCGTCGGCTTTAGCCGCTATCATGCTTTCATAAGCCGATATTTGCGCCTGCGGATCGGTGCCGGAAATAACCTCGGTCAATTCGACCATTTTGTCGTAAGGCGGCGTTTTCGCCAGCGACTTGATGATATTGGCGGTTTCACTCATCCAGTTATTCCCGCTATAGCTTAAACTCAGGTAGATTTTATATTTCTTTGGTTCTTCCTCGGCGTGCGCCGCTGAAAAATAACCCAGTAACCCCAGCGTGAGGGCGGCCGCGGCCGCACATCTTTTAAGACGTGTATGCAGAAACATAATTAACTCCTAATATTCACCCGTTATACATCAAGCATTAAGCACGCGCGGATCCCGCCGGGCCGCTGCCGGAAATATATTGGATTGCACTGTTATTGTGAATGAAACAACGTCGTTTTATTAACGCGTAAATATACCCTTCATACTTCAAGCTGCAGGTGTGTTGGCTTTCCTCGCTCACCCCAGTCACTTACTGGAGTAAGCTCCTGGGGATTCACTGCGTTGCCGCCTTCCTGCAACTCGAATTATTTTGGGTATAACGCCCTGGTTTTGCCGGTCAGAAAAATAAATGAATTCGCCGAACCGGACTGGAACAATAACGCCACGGTGATAATGGCGCCGGAGACAATTAACCGCCACCCTTGATCGAGGCCGGTGGCGGCAATAACCGAATCCACGGTGACTAAAAACAACGCCCCGGCAATGGTGCCGATAAACGTGCCCTTACCGCCGAGAATCGACGATCCCCCTACCACCACCGCGGCGATGGAAGGCAACAGGTAGGGATCGCCCATGCGCAGGGTTGCGCCGTCGGAATAGCCCGTGAGCAATGCCCCGCCCAGCGCCGCACACAGGCCGCTCAGTGCGTACGCCCCCACGGTAGTCATCCCCACCGGGATACCGCTGACCTTCGCCGCCCCC
This sequence comes from Gibbsiella greigii, assembly GCF_039540155.1. NCBI lineage: Bacteria > Pseudomonadati > Pseudomonadota > Gammaproteobacteria > Enterobacterales > Yersiniaceae > Gibbsiella > Gibbsiella greigii. Next base: position 190,981 of record NZ_BAABEM010000004.1, on the reverse strand, counting down.
GCACTGCCGCCCAGCGCATACAAATTGCGCCCAAACACCGTGCGGGTTTGTATCGCCAGCCCCAGCAGACTAAAGACGATAAAGAACAGCACAATGCACGGAATGCCGAACAGGTTGCCTTTCACCAGCTCAGTCAGCAGCCGGGGCGATGCGCCCAGGGTACTGCCGCCGCTGGCACCCAGCGCCAGTGAGGCCACGATAATCCCGGTGCCCATCGTCATGATGAACGGCGGGATGCGCAGCAGCGTGATCCCCAGCCCGCTGATGGCGCCGATGGCCGCCGCGGACAGCAGGATAAAGGGCAGCATATAGGCGACGTTGTCGCCACTGCTGCCGATCATGCCCGCCGACATCACGCCGCCGTACATAAACAGTGAAGCCACCGACAAATCCATGCCGCCGGCCAGGATCACCAGCCCCTGGCCAAACGCCACCACCAGCAGGAACGAGGTCAGGGTAATGATCATCAATACCTGCGCCCAGGAGCCCAGCGCGGGGCTAATCACGCGGGAGAACAGGATCATCAACACGGTCACCGCCAGCAGCAGCAATGGCGCCACGGCTTCCGGGTTGAAGCGGCTGCTACCGCGCTGATCGACACGGCCTTCGCCGGGCGCCGTGAGGGTTGATTTATTCATGAGCGTGCTCCTGCGCGTGTCGGGCGATTAAGCAGCTTTTCGCAGACGATCGCGAAAATCAGCAATACCCCCTGGAAAAAGCCGATGTAGAAGGATGAAACGCCCATCGCGAACAGCATCTTTTGCATCAGCAGCAATACCGCCGCCCCCACCATCGAACCGAAAGCGCCGCCACGCCCGCCGCTGAGGCTGGTGCCGCCCAGCGCCACCGAGGCAAACGACAGCAGCAAAAAAGGCAGCCCGGAGTTGGGATCGCCGGTGGCCGTTTGCGCGCTGAGCATAAATCCGGCGGCGCCGTAAAAGCAGCCCGCCAGGATGAAAGCCTTACAGCGCGCCCACTTCACGCCGATGCCGGACAGCCCGGCGGCAGTGTCATCCGCGCCGATGGCATACAACGCAATGCCGGTATCGGTGCGTTTGATCGCCAACCACACCAGCGCAAATACCGCCAGCACCAGCGCCGATACCGGAATGGTCTGCCATAGCGTATCCGTCAACGTATCGCTGACGAACTCGGCAACCGAACCACCGGGCACCGGCATCAGGATCAGGGCGATCCCCTGGCCGATAATCATGGTGCCGAGCGTCGCGGCAATGCTTTGGATGCCGCGGTAGGCCACCAGGTAGCCGTTCACCAGGCCAAACAGCGCGCCGACGCCCATGCAAAGCAGCAGCGTAATCAGCGCGCCGCCCGGCCCTTCAAACGGCACCAGGGCGGTCAGTACGTTGGCGATGGAGATCACCCCGGCCAGCGACAGATCGAACCCACGCGTCAGCACCACCAACGTTTGCCCGGCCGCCGCCAGCGCCAACGGCGCGGCGTTGTTGATCAGGTTCGCGATGGCGTAGGCGCTGAAGGCGCTGGGTTCCGACCAGCCGTACAGCACATACATGATCAGATAGACCACCACCGCCAGCGCGGCCCCGCGCAGCGGCGGGATTTTGCCTTTTTTGGGCCGTAAGGAGCCCGGGGCCTTGTGGTGAAGGCCCTGTGATACGTCACTCATGGTCGAGCGTCCTGTTTAGCTGATTGCGGAATGCAAAGGCGGTTCCCGCTTAACGTAGCCCCGGCACCACGGTGATCGGCTTGGGCGCCAGGTGCCCGTGGCCGTCATGGTGGTGATGGTGATGCGCGTGATGATCCTGCGCCACCCGATCGAGCGTGGTGCAGGGATCGGCAATATGCGCCACGCGATGCAGGGAAACCGGCTGGCCATGCGGCGTGTGCAGATAGGCCAGGTGCCACAGCGCCTGCCGCTCGCTTACATCCTCGCCGCTTAGCAGCGCCTTTTGTTGCAACAAGGTTTCCAGCGCGCTCAGCCACTGGCGATAGTAGGCTTCGCCGGCGGTTTCATCTTCACGCTGTGGCTGCTGGCGGATGGTGTCGGCAAACGTCTGCACCCATTCGCTCCAGCGATACAGGCCATTGCGCGACAGTTGCAGCGCCGTGGCGAAGGCTTCGGCCTGCCACGGCTCGCCGAAAGCGATTTCCGGCTCATCGGCCTGGCCTGTGGTCTGTAAGGTCATGCTGATCATCGCTTACTCCCCCTTGGCGCCGTTGGCCGGCTCAATGTAGTCATCCCACAGATCGAGGTATACCGCGTCTTTGCTCTGCGTTTCTTCGCCCCACAACGCCTGCGCTTCAAAACGCACGCTGTAAACATGCTGCGGGTTTTCACCCTTGCCGTGGGCGTAGGTGTCCGGGAACACAAAGGAACCCTGGTGGCGCACCACGGTGCCGATCCGGCCGCGCACATAGCGCGGCAAGCGGGTATGCCCCAGCGGGTTAATATTTTTGGCCTGCACTTTATCGCCGGCGGCAAAGCGCACCGGGCGCTCAGTGGGGCGCACGTAAACCGGGTTGGTTTTCACTGCGCCATAGACCTGATCTTTTTCTAAAATTTTCATCATGCTTTCTCCTGCTGCGCCAGTTGCTGAACTTTCGCTTCCAACTCGTTGGCGGTGAACAGGCCGTTATCCAGCCCCAGGGTTTCCATCGCGTGATACCAGTGCACGTAATAAGGCGTGCTCAGGTACTCCGCCGGGTCCATCACCTCGATGGCATGGCGGAATTCGTCAATCGGGCACAGGCCGCCGGCAAAATACAGCGCAATGGTTGAAAATACCTGTTTCTCCCATTCGGCTTTAAACACCGGTTCTCCGGGGTTGATCGCCACCGGACCAAGATTATGCATACCGCCGACATCATGAATTGAGTTCATCGTTTTCTCCTGTTCAGGCTTTGGCTACCGGCGGCAGCACCGCAGTGCCAATCATCGAATCGCGCGTCACCAGCGCGGCCAGTTGGTCTTCGCTCAGGTTCTCACTGCCGGCCGGCCGCTGCGGCAGCACCATGTAACGGATTTCGGCGTTACTGTCCCAAACCCGCACTTCCACGCTGGCCGGCAGCTGCACGCCGAACTCTTCCAGCACCGCACGGGGTTCGATCACCGCGCGTGAACGGTATTGCGGCGCCTTATACCAGGTGGGCGGCAACCCGAGCGTCGGCCACGGGTAGCAGGAACACAGGGTGCACACCACCATGTTGTGGACATCCGCGGTGTTTTCCGCCACGAACATGTGGGCGCCTTCGAGGCCGGTAAAACCAAGCTCGGCGATGGCCGCCGTGGCATCATCCAGCAGGCGTGCCTTATAGGCCGGATCGCTCCAGGCTTTGGCGACCACTCTGGCGCCGTTCTTCGGCCCAAAGCGGTGCTCAAAAATATCGATAATTTCATCCACCGCTTCCGCTTTCAGGTAGCCCTTCTCAATCAATAAAGACTGGATGGCTTTAATCCGTAAGGTCGGAATATTCGGTGGTGTGGTTGGCTCCAGAATATCGCTCATGGTCTTTCCTCTTTTTTTACTTAATGCCGGATAACGTGCCTGGTGTTGCGGATACCGCGCAAAAAAAAAACCCCGTCAACTCTTGCGAGTTGCGGGGCATCTTTGCCGGTGTCCTGTTTATACTACTGCATTACAATCAATGCACAATCAAACGGTAATTTACGGGACGACAAAATGAAAAGCTTAACTGGTAAACAGTATGTTGCAAAAGTGATGCCATTCTCCCGGTTTATTTTATTTATATCCTAACCCGTTAAATTATCGATTAATTTTATTTTTCTTCGCTGAGCGGCGTTGATTAACGCTGCATTCAGACGACCTGTTTAAGTGCATTCTTTTCCCCATCGTGGTGCGGCAAGCCTTGCTAATAAACCTGGGATACGCCCTAGGTTAACTGAAGGGTATATTATCCGCAGCGAGACTTGAGCGTTGATAACCACTCCTGCTTACGCGCCAGAAAAATAATGCTGAATTCTTCTACCGTCTGCTGTTGCTCGGTCGCCAAGCGCCGCAGTAATTCATAAGACTGCTGCTCGCTGCATTTCAATTCCTGAATTAAGGACAGCTGCGCCGACAATAAAAAACGCCGTGAACGAATACGCAGCTCCTGTTGTTGCAGCGTATCCTTATGTGCGCGCTGGCGCTCAAAATGGTGCCGCGCCAGAATAATCGTCGATAAAATACCGTCGGTTTTTACCGGTTTGCGCAGGCAGCCGTCCACCTCCTGATCGATCACCCACGCCAGGCGGGAGGGCGTTTCCAGGCCCATCAGGGCGATTTTCGGCAGCTCGGGCCAACTGCTCTGGCCGATTTGCCGAATAAGTTGGCTATTGTCCGAATCAAAAATCACGCCGTCGTAAGGCTCGCTGAACACATCATGATGAAAATCGCCGAAGCTGTTTCCCTGTATGCCAAGCCGCTGAAACTGCAGCAGCAAGTGCTTTTCGTCACGAGGCGAGCAGCCGAACAGCGCAATTTTCAAACCACGCACTATCAGTCGTTTTTTCTGCACATTGCACCTCGCAGCGTGTTCTATAGCGAAAAGTCAGACCAGGTTAACCACGGATCCGCTTTTACCGGCTCCGGCGACTGCCACAGAATCTCGAAGCTGCCGTCTTTGCGCAGCCGGGCCAAACGCGGCGTCAGGCTGGCGTGGTTATTTTCCCGATTGATGCGGGTGGTGCCGTTCGGCGCCGCCAGGCTTTCACCGTATGCCGCCTCGCGCACTAGCGAAATATCGTCGCTGCCGCAGCGGTTGATCGCCCGGGCCAAAAAGTGCCCGCACATCCAGGCCGCTTCCGCATCCACCGTCGGGGTTGCGCTGTCACCGAAGCGGCGCCGGTAACGCTGAATAAACTGGCGGTTCTGTTCGTTGTCGATGCTTTGAAAATAGACCGCGGAAACCAGATAGCCTTCCAGCGCGTCAGCCCCCACCATCGCCACTTCCGATTCGCACAACGTCAGGCTAAGCCGCGCAATATGCGTTGAGCGCAGAAATTCATGATCCTGCGCCATGCTTTTCCACACGCGGTAAAAGCGATAGGCCGAGATCCCCACCAGTGTGACCAGGATCACCGGCGGGCGCCGGCGGATAATATCCAGGATCACCGCTTCAACATCGGTATCACCCAGCGGCAGGAACTGGCTGCGGATCAGGGTGCCGCCCTGGCAATCCAGCGCATCGCGCGTGATGCGGTCGATCTCTTCCGACCAGATATAGTGCGAACCGACGTGATAAATTTCTCCCGGATAGTGGTTCATCACATAGCTGAGCATCGGCAACACGTGCTGGTTGGGCACCGCGCCCAGATACATCACGTTACTGCTGCTTTCAAAGCCTTCATAACGGGCGCTATGCCACAAAAGCGCATTGGCGCCCTCCACTAGCGGCAAAATGATCTTGCGCGATGCCGAGGTATAGCAGCCGACAATGTGCTTTACCCCATGCCGGTGCAACAGATCACGGCAGTAACGGTAGTAGTTGTCCAGATCGCAGGCCGGATCGTAAATCACTGGCGCCAGGGTGAAATTCAGCCGGTTATCGGCGTTAACTTCTTCAATCGCCAACATAATGCCGTTGAGCATTTCCCGGCCGATACCGCCATATTGGCCGGATACGGAATAGAGCACGCCGACCGGGATGGTGGTTTTATGCTGATGATCGCGTGCCAAAGGGTAGCTGTCTGTCGAAAACATAGTTCTCCCGTTTACTCACATTCGCTGCCAATCGGATTGATCAATGGCCGGTAGTAGTGCGGCTGGCGCATGGCGACCAGATCCTTACGCCGCACCACATTGGTGGGGTAAACGGAATCCAGGTTGCTGGTATCAATATCCAGCACCGCCAGACCCTGTTCGGTGGTGATCAGCGCTTCGCTGCGTGGCCAGACAAAGGTATCCGGCCCAAACAGGCCGCTCAGCCCAGACAGATTGGCGTTGGCGTAGCCAAGATAAACGTTGTTTTCGCCGGCGCGTACCCGCGGTAGCAACCAGTGATAGCGCGTCGCGCCGGTGGCGATCGGGTAATTATGGGGCACGGCTGTGCCTGGGTGCGCCATCGGGCCGGGCAGATCCAACGCCGCCGGGCAGGCGATGATGTCGCAGCCGCGCATGGCCAAAATGCGCCCCGCCTCCGGGAAGTGGATATCATGGCCGATCAACAACCCTATGCGGCCACAAGGAATATCAAAGGTTTTCCACTCATCCCCCGGCGTGGCCCAGGTTTTATCCCCGGCGGTCAGGTGGATTTTGCGGTATACCCCCGCCAGGCCGTCCGGGCCAATCAGCAGGGCGGCATTGTAACGGCGATCGTCCTCGCCCTGCTCCGCCGTGCCGGCCACCAAATACAAACGCAGGCGCGCGGCCAGCGCCATCAAACTGGCGATCGCCGGGTGCTGCAGGCTAATCGGCGCGTCGGCGCCCGCCAGGCACAGTTCCGGCAGCGTGAGCAATTCCGCGCCCTGCGCGCTGGCCTGTTCGGCCAGCCGTTCAATCCGGCTAAGGTTGGCCGCCAGATCGCCGCCCGGCTGGAACTGGCCGACGGCAATACGCGAACGCTTGCCGGCCGGCAACGATTTGGTCGCGTACAGGCCGAAGAAATCCAGTGGGTTCCACATAAACGTATGCGTCATCAGCTCTTTGTACAATTCCGGCCGGCGCTGCGGCAAAAAGCTCTGGCGCTGGCCGGCCGGGCGCAGTTCGCCATACACGATCCCATCGCCGGTATCGCGCCAGGCCTGCACCTGGCCGTCAGGTTCAATGATGCAACTGCCGCCGCTGAACTGCACGCCGCGTTCCAGCCCCCAGCGGTTGCTTTCAATCAGATAGCAGCCGTTTTCATAGGCGCGGTTGATCCAATAAGGCGCCGGGGTACGCTCCGCCAGCCAGTTGCTGACGTGGCATATCACGTCTGCCTGCTGCAACCCGGCCAGACGCGCGGTTTCAATAAAATGAATGTCCATGCAGATCAACAGCGCGATATTGCCGATCGGGGTGGGGAAAACCTGGTGCCCCAGATCGCCGTTGGCCGCCCATTTGGGTTCAGAGATGTACGGATGAGTTTTGCGGTGTTTGCCGATCACGCCGTCCGGGCCGATCAACACCGCGCAATTGTAGTAAAGCCCGCTATATTCATCGACTTCGGGCAACCCGAGCACCAGGTAGCACTGGTGGCGCGCCGCAATCTTGCCGAAACGTTCGGTGGTGGGGCCGGGCACCGGCTCCACATAGGGCGCCACTTCATCGCGATCCAGCCAACAATATCCGGTGGTGCCCATTTCCGGCATCACGATCAGGCGTGCGCCCTGCGCCGCCGCCTCTTCGGTAAGTGCCAGCAACTGGAGAATATTTTCTTCTTTACAGAACTGGGTCGGTTCAAATTGTATTGCCGCAACGGAAACTGGCTGCTTAATCATGCTCACGCGCTCCTTGGGTAAAAAAAAGCCCCATCAACTGCGAGAGTTGACGGGGCATCTTTGCCGGATCATCTGTGGCGCCACCTTGCTCTGGCCACCGGGGCAACAGAGATTTCAGGTGATATACGAACTACTGAACGGATTAAAGCAATTTATGTACCAGCTTGTTTGTATATTGTTAACTCATTGGATATAAAATGATTAATAATTGCTAGCAGATGGTTGCCCGGCTCGCCCAAGCGCCTTGCCGCAGCCGGCGCGCACCATAACGGACGGGCTTGCACCACTGTTGTGCACAAGCGCCGCCATAAAACAAAACCCCGCCGGCGTTAGCCGCTGGCGGGGTTCGATGCACAGCGTCAGGCGCGGTTACTGCAGCATCACGTCCAGCGCACGCAGGTGCTTCGGCTGCCAGGAAAGCAACACCTCACTGCCAGCGCGCCAGCTGTTGTCCATTTTCGCCGGCGCCAGCTTCACCATAAAATTGCCCTGGCCGGCCACTTCCGTCAACATGCGGACGTGATCGCCCAGATAGATAAATTGCTGAATCTTGGCGCGAACCTGCTCATCCCCCGGCTCCTGCGCGTTAACGTTGATGCGTTCCGGGCGGATGCTAAGCTGGATTTTCTTGCCCGGTGAGCTTGGCCGTACTTTCAGCGCGCTCAATTGCGTGCCGTCGTCCAGTTTCACCAGGTAAAAATCGCCCTCTTTGCCCGCCTGGGTGGCCAACAAGCTGTTGTTTTCGCCGATAAACTGCGCCACAAAGGCATTTTCCGGCTCTTCGTAAAGTTTATTCGGGCTGTCCATCTGCTGGATCATGCCGTCGTTGAACACCGCCACCCGGTTCGACATGGTCATGGCTTCACTCTGATCGTGGGTGACATAGACCACCGTCAGGTTGAGCATCTCATGCAACTGCTTGATTTCCATCTGCATATGTTCACGCAGCTGTTTATCCAGCGCGCCCAGCGGCTCATCCATCAGCACCAGCTTGGGTTCAAACACCAGCGCCCGCGCCAGCGCCACGCGCTGCTGCTGGCCGCCGGACATCTGCGCCGGGTAGCGATCCGCCAGATCGGTCAGTTTCACCATGTTCAGCACGCGCTTAACGCGGTCGGTAATATCCGATTTATTCATACGGCGAATGGTCAGTGGGAACGCCAGATTTTGCGCCACCGTCATGTGCGGGAACAGCGCGTAGTTCTGGAATACCATGCCGATATCCCGTTGATGCGGCGGCAAATTATGCAACGGCCGATCGCGCAGCAATATCTCCCCTTCGGTGGGGTTTTCAAAACCGGCCAGCATCATCAAGCTGGTAGTTTTGCCCGAACCGGAAGGCCCCAGCAGGGTTAAAAACTCCCCTTCTTCCACATCCAGATTGAGATTACGAACCACCAACTTATCGCCGTCGTAACTCTTTTTAACATTGCGAAAACTGACAAACGTCCTCATGGGTATTCTCTCATCAAATCGTTCGCTAGCGGTTCAGGCACGAATCGTGCATAAATCTCATAGAGCGAGCTTCCGGTGGAGGGCTCTTTTTAAAGCATTACCACCGCGGATTTCCGAAAGCAAGCAGCTTTTGACAAGACAAAAGAAAAAACACCTGTTGGATATCCAACCAGGTGATTGTTTTATTTGTGTTTTTATTTTTTATTGTTTTTAAAACAGAAACCAACCAACAGGATTAGGCAACCACAGGCCCGCGCACGCCGCTGGTGCAAAGCGGCGATCAATGCGGCAGGCGCCGCTTCAGGCAGCGCACCACGTGGGCGAACGCCGTCTCAATGTGCGCTTCATCCACGCAGGCATAGCCCAGCAGCAACCCCCGCCGCTGGGCGCCGGCCAGGTAGTAGGCCGACAGCGGGCGCGTCAGCACCCCAGCCTGTTCCAGCTCAGCGCTCACCGCCACATCATCGATGCCGTCCGGCAACGCCAGAATCAGGTGCAGCCCGGCGTTGTTGTACGGCGCCAGAAATTCCGGCCCCAGTTCACGGGTGATCACCTCAATCAACGCCGCACGGCGCTTGTTGTACAACTGGCGCATACGCCGAACGTGCGCACCGTAGTGCCCCTCGCGGATAAACTCCGCCAACGTCAGCTGCATCAGGCCATTGCCGCCACGGTACAGCTCGGAATGCGCCATTTTCATGCGCGCCGCCAGCGGTTTCGGCAGCACCATGTAGCTAATGCGGATACCCGGATACAGCGTTTTGCTGAACGTGCCGAGGTAAATCACCGGCGCTCTGGGCACCATCCCCTGCAGCGCCTGGATCGGGCTTTCACTGAAGCGGAACTCGCTGTCGTAATCATCCTCCACCACCCAGCTGCCCCAGGTCTGGGCCAGTTCAAGCAGTTGGTGGCGGCGCTCCAGGCTCATCACCATGCCCATCGGGTACTGGTGGGAAGGCGTGACGCAAATCAGGCGCGGCGGAATATCGTCGCCGCGCAGCGCCGGCGGGTTCAGGCCATTGGCGTCAACCGGGATCGGCACGATGTCCACGCCGTTGACCGACAGCACATTGCGGATGCCCCAGTAGCCGGGCTCTTCCATCCAGGCCACATCGCCGTGATCGCACAGCATCTTCGCCAGAAAATCCAGCGACTGGTGGGTGCCGGCGGTGATGACGATCTGATCCGCGCTGCACACCACCGAGCGCACCACCCGCAGGTATTCGGCCAGCGCCTGCTGCAACGGCACACAGCCGCTGGGGTGTGAGTAACTCAGCGATTCCACCGGCAACCGTCGGCTCAGGCGGTTTTGGATCTTGCGCCAGGTGTCATGGGGAAAGTGGCTGACGTCCGGTACGCCAGGCATAAACGCCCCCCACTGGTACGGGCTGGCGCCGCGGCGGCTCAACAGGCGCGTGCCGCGCTTGGACAGCGACAACAGGCCAAATGGCGCGCCCTGATCCTCAGCGGCATAGGCTTCGGCGTTCGGGTGCGGCTCCGGCAAGTGCTCGCTGACGAAGGTGCCGCTGCCGGTGCGGGTTTGCAGATACCCTTCTGACTGCAGCTGTTCGTAGGCGGTCAGCACGGTGTTACGGGAAATGGACAATTCCCGGGCCAGATCGCGCGAGGCGGGCAGCCGGGTTGCCGGCGCAATTGCCCCCTCTTCAATCGCCTGTTGCAATGCATCGTATAAGCGCTTGCCAAGCGCACCGCTTTCCCGCTGGCTTAACCGATGCGCAAGGAAGTCACCCAGTAACGATCGCAAATTGGTACCTCAAAATAGTTAAAACTGGCACTGGATAATAAAACCGTCAAAAAGCTAAAAAGCAAGGGGGCAACGGAACAACGCAGGCATCCCGGTACAGCAGCGCTTACCGGAATGACGTGCCGGAAACGTGAAACAATGCCAGTTTAGCCGCGCCAGGCCATGCCGCACCAGAACAACGCGAATAAACCGTGTTATCACAGCAATACGGCCCCAGCCAGTCTGGCTGGCATGGCACATAAACTGCATGGTTTCCAACCATGATATTTCAAAATATGTACAACTGATTTCGGGTCTTCCCTTCCAACTACGCGTTATCAAGGAGTCACCGTATGCATAAGAAAATTGCTGCTCTTGCCGTTTTAACCATGATGGCATTCACCGCCCAGGCTGAAACCTTAACCGTGGTGTCATTTGGCGGCGTGAACAAGGATGCTCAGGATAAGGCTTTCTACAAACCGTTTGCCGCCGCAGGCAAAGGCACCATCGAACCCGGCGAATACAACGGCGAAATGGCGCGCATCCGCGCGATGGTCGAAACCGGCCAAGTGGGTTGGGACGTGGTCGAAGTGGAAGGCCCCGAGCTGTTGCGCGGCTGCGATGAAGGGCTGTTTGAACAGCTCGACTGGAGCAAGCTCGGCAACGAGAGCGATTTTGTGCCGGGCGCGGTGAGCGAATGCGGCGCCGGGATTTTCCTGTGGTCAACGGTACTGACCTACGATGCGAAGAAGCTGAAACAGCCCCCGACCGGCTGGAACGACTTCTGGGACACGAAAAAATTCCCCGGCAAACGCGCGCTGCGTAAAAGCGCCAAGTTCACGCTGGAAATCGCCCTGCTGGCGGACGGCGTAAAACGCGAGGATATCTACAAAGTGCTGGCGACGCCGGCCGGCGTCGATCGCGCCTTTAAAAAGCTGGATCAGATCAAACCGAATATTCAGTGGTGGGAATCCGGCGCGCAGCCGCTGCAGTGGCTGGTGTCGGGCGACGTAGTGATGACCAGCGCCTACAACGGCCGTATCAGCGCCGCGCAGAAAGAAGGCCACGACTTCAACATCATCTGGAACAACAGCATTTACGATCTGGACAGTTGGGCCATCATCAAAGGCTCCAAGCACAAGGCATTGGCGGAGCAGTTCATCGCCTTCGCCAACCAGCCGGAAAACCAGAAGGTATTTGCTGAAAATATCCCTTACGGCCCGACCAACAAAAACACCAGCAAGCTGATTGAACCCGGCCTGTTGGCTCAGTTGCCGACCGCCCCGGATAACCTGGCCAATTCGCTGCAGGTCGATACCAACTTCTGGATTGAACATGGCGAAGATCTGGAACAACGCTTCAACGCCTGGGCGTCGAAATAACACCTGATGCGGCCAGCAATGGCCGCAGTTGCCGAATCACCTACATCAGGGAGCCTGCCGCCAATGAGCCAAAATACCCTCATGGACAATACCGTGGACAATAACCCAAAAACTCAGGCCCCTCCGCAGACCCAGCGGTTTAGCAAAGGCAACGGCGCCAAGACGCGCCGTTCGCTGTGGCTGATTGCCCCTTTGCTGATTTTTGTCGTGGTCTGCTTCCTGTTCCCAATTGGCGCGATCCTGATCAAAAGCGTGCAAAACCCGGAGCTGCAGGAAACCATGCCCAATACGTTGGTGGCGCTGGAAAAGTGGGACGGCCAAATGCTGCCTGACGAAACATTGTTCGCCAGCGTCGGCCAGGATCTGATCGCCGCGCGTGAAAGCGGCAAAATCGCCACCATCGCCAAACGCATGAGCTATGAAGACAGCAGTTTCCGCCGGCTGATCACCGCCACCCCGCGCGCCATGCCCAAAGACGGCAACGACGTGAAGAGCACGCTGATAAAAGCCCTGCCGCAGTGGGGCGAGCTGAGCACCTGGCATGCGCTGCAACGTGCGGCGGCGCCGGTGACGCCGTATTACCTGCTGGCGGTATTCGACCGTAAGGTGAATATCGACAACGGCAGTATCGAGAAGCTGCCGGCCGACCAGGCGCTGTATGTCAATGTGCTGCTGCGCACCCTGTGGATGGCAACGGTGGTAACGTTGCTGTGCGTCGGCTTTGGCTACCCGCTAGCCTATTGGCTGTCGAAGCAGCCTACCGGTCGCGCCAACGTACTGATGATCCTGGTGCTGCTGCCTTTCTGGACGTCGCTTATCGTACGTACCGCCAGTTGGATTGTGCTGCTGCAGTCGGGCGGCCTGATTAACCGCGCCCTGCTGGGGCTGAATATCATCGATCATCCGCTGACGCTGGTGTTCAACCGCATCGGGGTTTATATCTCGATGACCCATATCCTGATGCCGTTTATCGTGCTGCCGCTGTATGCGGTCATGAAAGGCATTTCCCCCAACTATGTCCGTGCCGCCATCTCGCTCGGCGCCCACCCTTTCAGCGCGTTCTGGCGGGTTTACGTGCCGCAAACTTATGCCGGTGTCACCGCCGGCGCGCTGCTGGTGTTCATGATGGCGATCGGCTACTACGTTACCCCGGCGCTGCTCGGCGGGCCGGAAGATCAAATGGTGAGCTATTTCGTGGCCTTCTTTACCAATACCACCATGAACTGGGGTATGGCCGCGGCGCTCGGTACACAACTGCTGGTGATCGTGATGCTGCTGTATGTGGTGTATATCCGCGTCACGCGCACATCTGCCGAAGCGGCAGCCCATTAAGGCGAGGAGAACAGTGATGAAACAGGAAGGGGCTTTCTTACTCAACTTTTGGCGAGTGATCTTTAACTTCTACAGCGCGGCGGTGTTGCTGTTCCTGATAGTGCCAGTGCTGATCATCGTGCCGCTTTCCTTTAACAGCGGCTCGTTCCTCAGCTACCCGTTAGCCGGGTTTTCCCTGCGCTGGTACAGTTCGTTCTTCAACTCGCCCGAGTGGATTGGCGCGCTGGGCAACAGCCTGATGGTGGCGCCACTCGCCACCCTGCTGGCGACGGTGCTGGGCGTGCTGGCCTCGATGGGGCTGGCGCACACCGAGTTCCGCGGCAAGAACCTGGCGATGGCGATCATCATTTCGCCAATGGTGGCGCCGGTGGTGATCGTGGCCGTCGGCATGTTCTTTTTCTTCGCCCGCATTTCACTGCTCAACAGTTATCTGGGCCTGGTGCTGGCGCACGCGTTGCTCGGGGTGCCGTTTGTGGTGATCACCGTCACCGCGGTGCTGAAAAGCTACGACACCACGCTGTCACGCGCCGCCGCCAGCCTGGGCGCCAACCCGTTCCTGGTGTTCCGTAAAATCACCCTGCCGCTGATCGCGCCAGGGGTGTTTTCCGGTGCGCTGTTCGCCTTTGCCGCCTCGTTTGATGAAGTGGTGGTCACGCTGTTTCTCGCCAGCCCGCGCCAGCGCACATTGCCGATACAAATGTTCGCCGGCATCCGTGAAAACCTTGACCCAACCATCGCCGCGGCCGCAACCTTAATGATTGGCGCATCGCTGCTGCTGTTGATCGTTATGGAGATGCTGCGCCGCCGTGGAGAACGCATGCGCCTGGCGCACCCGGCGCATTAAACGCGAACAATGCTCCGTTTTCAGCCAGCCCCGCGTGCCGTTAACGTGGGGCTGCGCCTTTACTGCAGCAAACATCATAGGGAGGTTTCGCGATGCAACAGCCAAAAAAAACGCTCCTGCTCACGGGCGCCAGCCGGGGTATCGGCCACGCCACGGTTAAACACTTTCACGCCGCGGGCTGGAAAATTTATACCGCCTCGCGCCAAAGCTGGGCGGAAGAGTGCCCCTGGGCCGAAGGGCTACTGAACCATATTCACCTCGATCTGGCCGACATCGATCAACTGCAGCAAAGCCTGCCGATGATCAAAAGTCTGCTCGGCGGCCGCCTTGATGCGCTGGTGAACAACGCCGGCATTTCGCCAAAAAACGATCAAGGCGGGCGGCTTGGCGTGCTTGAAACCGATTACGCCACCTGGCTCCAGGTATTTAACGTCAATCTATTTTCCACTGCCATTCTGGCCCGCGGGCTGTTTGATGAGCTCAAAGCCGCGCACGGCAGCATCACCAATGTCACCTCGATTGCCGGCAGCAAAGTGCACCCGTTCGCCGGCGTGGCGTATGCCACATCCAAGGCGGCGCTTTCAGCACTGACGCGTGAAATGGCCCATGACTTCGGCCAACAGGGCGTGCGGGTGAATGCGATCGCCCCCGGTGAAATTGAAACCTCGATTTTATCCCCCGGCACTATGGAAATTGTCGAACAGACGGTGCCGCTGCAGCGGCTGGGCAAGCCGGAAGAAGTCGCCTCGCTGATTTACTTCCTCAGCACCCAGGGGGCAGCCTATATCAATGGGGCAGAAATCCACGTAGACGGGGGCCAACATGTCTGATCTTGCCACCACGCCGGCGCTGTTCACCACCGACGTGCCACCGATTGATGCCCGGCTTGCCGGGCAGTTATTGCGTGAAAGCTACGGCCTTGAAGGCCAGGTAACCCCGCTGCCGGGTGAGCGCGACCGCAACTTTTGCCTGGCCTGCGCCGATGGGCAGCAAATGATGGCGCGCTTCATCAACCCTGCCGAGGCCGCGCAGGAAATTGATTTTCAAACCGCGATGCTGGCACACGTTGCCGCGCACAACCGCAGCCTGCCGGTGCCACGCCTGATTAGCGCGTTGGACGGCAGCCTGCAACCGCAGATCGAGGTGAACGGGGTGACTTTATCGGTGCGGGTGGTGAGCTATCTGCCCGGTACGCCGCAGCACCGCCAGGCGCCGAACGCCACCTTTATGGCGCAGCTTGGCCGCACGCTGGCGCAGTTGGATCTTGCTCTGCAAAGCTTCCGCCACCCCGGCGCGCAGCGCGATCTGCTGTGGGATATCACCCACCCGGAACGGCTGGCGCCCAAGCTGGCGGTGATTAACGATGCGGAACAGCAGCGCCTGATCCGCCGGGTATTGGAAAACCATCACGAGCGGGTCGCGCCGCTGAAGTTTTCGGTGCGCCGCCAAGTGATCCACAACGATCTCAACCCCCATAACGTGCTGGCCGACGATAGCGGCACGCAGGTAAGCGGCATTATCGACTTTGGCGATGCACTTTACGCGCCGATGATTAACGATCTGGCCACGGCGCTGGCCTATCAGTTGACCGACGAAGCGGACCCGCTGCGGCTGGCCAGGCCGTTTATCCATGCCTATCACCAGGCGTTGCCGCTCACCGATACCGAACTGCAGGTGTTGCCGGATCTGATCGCCACCCGTCTGTGCCTGACCATCACCATTGCCGGTTGGCGAGCCACCCTGTACCCCGGCAACCGCGACTATATTCTGCGTAATGTTCCCCCGGCCTGGCGCAACCTGAGCCGCCTGATGCGCCTGTCGCATTACCAGATTTGCGCGCAGTTGCGTGCGGCCGCCCATGAGGAGAAAGCACCATGAGCAGCGACAGTGAATTGTTGGCCCAGCGCGAACGCCTGCTGGGCGGCGGCTACCGCCTGTTTTATCAACGCCCGCTGCACCCGGTGCGCGGCGAAGGCGTATGGCTGTTCGACGCCGAAGGGCGGCGCTATCTGGATATGTATAACAATGTCGCTTCGGTCGGCCATTGCCACCCGGCGGTGGTGGAAGCGATCGCCCAACAGGCCGCCCAGCTCAATACGCATACCCGCTATCTGCATGAGGCGATCGTCGAATACGCGCAAACGCTGCTGCAAGAATTCCCGCCCGAGCTGGGCAACCTGACCATGACCTGCAGCGGCAGCGAGGCCAACGATCTGGCGCTGCGCATCGCCCGCGAGATCACCGGCGGTACCGTCGCCATCGTCACCCGCTGGGCCTATCACGGCGTGACCAGCGCCATCTCTGCCCTTTCGCCTTCGCTCGGCATCACGCTGGGCGACCAGGTGCGGACGATCGACGCCCCCGACAGCTACCGCCAGCCAGGGCAATGGTTGAACAGCCTGCGCCAGGTGCTGGATGCGTTGCAGCAGGCCGGGCAGCGGCCGGCGGCGCTGCTGATGGATACCATCTATTCCAGCGATGGCGTGTTCAGCCCGCTGCCGGGGGAAATGCAGCAGGCCGCAGCGCTGATCCGAGCCGCCGGCGGCCTGTTCATCGCCGATGAAGTGCAAGCGGGCTTTGCCCGCACCGGCAGCCATTTCTGGGGCTTCGCCCGCCATGGCGTGGTGCCGGATATAGTGACCATGGGCAAACCGATGGGCAACGGCCACCCGGTGGCCGGGGTGGTCGGCCGCCCGGCGCTGTTCAGCGAATTCGGCCAGCGCCAACGCTACTTTAATACCTTCGGCGGCAACCCGGTCTCCTGCCGCGCCGCGCAGGCGGTGTTGCAGGTGATCCGCAACGAAAAGCTGCAGCAAAACGCCGAAAGCAGCGGGGAAAAACTGCGCCACGGCCTGCGCAAGCTTGCCGAACGCTACCCGCTGATTGGCGACGTGCGGGGCGCCGGGCTGTTTATCGGCGTGGAGCTGGTGACCGATCGCGCGCAGAAAACGCCGGCACCGCTGCTGGCCGCCCAGGTGGTTAACCTGCTGCGCGAACGCGGCGTGTTAATCAGCACCACGGGCCCGCTGGCCAACATCCTGAAAATCCGCCCGCCGCTGGTGTTTAACCAACAGCACTGCAGCCTGTTCCTGGAAACGCTGGAAGGCGTGCTGGCTACGTTGCATTAACCCGCTAACCACACCGTCGCCATCCCCTCCCCATCGCTAAACTGACGAGGCCGCCCCAGCGGCGGCCTTATCCTACGCCACTGCACCATTTTTATGCGCCCGCTGCGTAATCGGGGTGCAAAACGCGCTTTGCCGGCGCTGCCCTCTGCTGCGATAGCGCGCCGTTCCGCGGCCCCATTGCACAATTTTTCACCCGCCCGATAGCCTGCCGCAGCGCGGCTGTTTGCCGCCAGGCAAAAAAAGTTGCCGGAAATTCCGCGTAGGCTCGTCAAAAGGGCCTGCTTCTTGCAAAGAACAAGCAAGATACACTTGGTATGCCATTTGAATACACAAGAAGTGCCAACAACATGACCGTTTCAGCGTCTTCACCATTCACCAGGGGAAATGCACACATGAAATCGTTGATCAAAGCAAGCGGCCTCGCACTTGGGCTGCTCACCATATGCCACAGTTTTTCCGTCGCTGCCGCTGAAGAGTTGAACTTCGCCAGTTGGGGCGGCGCCTATCAAAAAGCCATCAGCCAGGCGTGGCTGGCGCCCTTTAGCCAGGAAACCGGCATTAGCGTGGTGGAAGATACCGATCCCCAAGTCAGCAAGCTCAAGGCCATGCAGGACACCCATACCGTGCAGTGGGACGTGGTGACCGAAAATGGCTCGCGGCTGGTGCGCGGCATCAAGCTGGGGGTGTTTGAAAAAATCACCCCGCAGATGGTCAATCAGGATCACGTGATCCCCGGCGCACGTAACGATTACGGCGTACCCTCCGAGATTTTCTCCACGCTGATCGGTTTTTCCACTGCTGCGTTCCCCGACGGCAAACCGCAGCCCAAAACCTTTGCCGACTTCTGGAACGTGGAAAAATTCCCCGGCAAACGCACGCTGCAGGATGAACCGGCCACGGTGATAGAAGCGGCGCTGATCGCCGACGGCGTGAAGCCGGAAGAGGTTTACAACGTGCTGAATACACCGCAAGGGGTGGATCGCGCGATGGCGCAGATAGAAAAGATCAAACCCTATGTCGCCATGTGGTGGAAGAACGGTGCTCAGCCGGTGCAGGCGCTGGCCAGCGGCGAAGTGCAGATGGCGCTGGGCTGGAATGGCCGTTTCCAGGCGGGCATCGATTCCGGCCTGCCGATCAAAATGTCGTGGGATAACGCCGTTGCCCAGGTGGGCTATTTTGCGCTGGTGAAAGGCGCCCCGCACCGCGACGCGGCGATCAAACTGATGAACTACATGATCACCCCGCAGCACCAGGCCGAGTTCAGCAAATATATCGCCTATGGCCCCACCACCACTGGAGCGATGCAATACATCGACGATGCGCGCAAGGCCCGCCTGCCCTCCACGCCGGAGCGCCTGGCGAACACCCTGTTTATGAACGCAGACTGGTGGGACAAGCACGGGCCGGCGATCGTCGAGCGCTATAACCAGATCCGCGCGCAATAACGCCGTTTCATTCACAGCGATTGAAACCCACCCTGCGCAACCGGGGCGGTATCCGCCCCTCTAAACGGAGCCCGTTATGGTAGTGAATACCTTCGCGCAATCCCCTGCGGCCCCACCCCGCGCCCGATGGCGGGGGGCGGCCTTCCTGGCAACGCTGCCGCTGCTGCTGTTCCTGCTGCTGTTTTTCGTCTGGCCGATTCTGGGGCTGCTGAAAGAAGGCTTTCTGGTCGACGGCCAGTGGAGCCTGGCGCATTATCTGCACCTGTGGAACACGCCGGTGTACAGGCTGGTGCTGGAGAACACCTTTTTTATCGCGCTGGCCGTAACACTGGGCTGCATCATCACCAGTTACCCGCTGGCCTGGCTGATGGCCGCCGTGCGCCCGGCGATGACCAAATTCCTGTTTTTCGCCATTCTGCTGCCGTTCTGGTCCAGCGCGCTGGTTCGCACCACCGGCTGGATAGCGCTGCTGCAGCAAAACGGCCCGCTCAATACCCTGCTGATGACGGTGCACATTACCCAACAGCCGATCGCCTTCTTATATAACTTCACCGCCGTGATGATCGGCATGGTGCACGTCCTGATGCCGTTTATCGTACTGCCGCTGTATGCCTCCTTCCGTTCGCTGGACAGCACGCTACTGCTGGCGGCCAAAAGCCTGGGTGCCGATGCGCCGGGCATTTTCTTCCGCGTGATCCTGCCACTGACGCGCCCCGGCATGGTGGCCGGCGCCATTATCGTGTTTATGAATGCGGTGGGCTATTACATCACCCCCTCTCTGATGGGCGGCCCGGCCCAACGCATGATGGCCAGCCTGATTTCATACAACATTACGGAAGAGTTGAACTGGGGCATCGCTGCCGCGCTGGCCTGCGTACTGCTGCTGGCAACGCTGTTGGCGCTCTGGGTGTTCAACACCCTGTTTGGCCTGAATTCGCTGATGGCGGGCAACAGCGCCAAAGGCAGCCAGTCGGCCATCAACGCCGTGCCGAGCGGCGCCGGCGGCAAGGCCTGCGCTCTGGCCGGCACCCTGGTAGCGGTGTTTCTGATCCTGCCGCTGGTGATTGTTATCCCGATGAGCTTCGGCACCAACGAATTCCCCACCTTCCCGCCGCCGCAGTACGGATTGCGCTGGTACGTGCACTTCTTTACCGACGCCAAGTGGATGGCCGCGCTGGGGCAGAGCGTACATATCGGCCTGCTGGTTACGCTGCTGTCGATGCTGCTGGGCGCCAGTGCGGCGCTGGGGCTGCACAAACTCAGCGGCCCGCGCCGCAGCTGGCTGGAAACGCTGTTTATCATCCCGATGTCGGTACCCGCCATTATCATCGCCGTGGCGCTCTATTACCTGTGCGGCCCGTTGGGGCTGATTAACAACTCCGTGGCGCTGATCATCGGCCATACCGTCCTGGCGACCCCCTACACCTTCATTACGCTCAGCGCCGCGCTGAAGAGTTTTGATAAAAACCTGGAGCTGGCCGCCTACAGCCTGGGCGCGCCGCCGTGGCAGATGTTCCGCCGGGTGATGCTGCCGGCACTGCTGCCGGGGCTTATCAGTGGCGCCATCTTCGCCTTCGTCACCTCGTTTGACGACGTGATCATGGCGCTGTTCCTGACCACTATCCGCAACCGCACGCTGCCCAAACTGATGTATGAAGGGCTGGCGTTTGATTTTGATCCGACGGTGATTGCCGCCTCCTGCGTGCTGATCGCCGCCACCGCGGGCATCCTGCTGTTGCAGAGCCTGCTGACCGCTCACGGAGGCAAACATGCAGATTCAGCAAGGTAAAGACGTCGCGTTGGCAAACATCCGCAAAACCTACGGCCAAACGGTGGCGATCCCGCAGCTCAATCTGGCCGTCGCGCGCGGGGAATTCTGCACGCTGCTGGGGGCTTCGGGCTCCGGCAAAACCACCTTGCTAAAAATTATCGCCGGCTTTGAACAGCCGGATGACGGCAACGTGATCATCGCCGGCAAAAACGTCACCCGCGATCGCATCGCCGATCGCAACATCGGCATGGTGTTCCAGAACTACGCGCTGTTCCCCCACATGTCGGTTTTCGAGAACGTGGCCTTCCCGCTGCGTATGCGCCGGCTGGCGAAAGAAGACATCAACCGCCGGGTGGCTGATGCGCTGGCGCTGGTCAGCCTGGGCGATTACCCGCAGCGGCTGCCCGGCGAACTTTCCGGCGGCCAACAGCAGCGTGCCGCGCTGGCCCGGGCGCTGGTGTTTAACCCGGATATTCTGCTGATGGATGAACCCCTCGGCGCGCTGGATAAAAACCTGCGCCAATCCATCCAGTTACAAATCAAACAGTTGCACCAGGAGTTGGGGCTGACAGTGGTGTTCGTCACCCACGATCAGGAAGAAGCGATGAACCTGTCGGATCGCATCGTGATCATGGATAAAGGCCAAATCGTCGGCGCCGGTAGCCCGCAGGCGCTGTATCGCCAGCCCGATAGCCGTTTTATCGCCGGCTTTCTCGGCGAGTGCAACTTTATCGATACACCGGACGGGAAAACACTGGGAGTGCGCCCGGAGCACCTGTTGGTCGGCGAGGCCAGCCTCGGCACCGATCAACGCTTCAACGCGGCGCTTAAAATGGCGACCTTCTGCGGCCTGCACTGGAAACTGCTGTTCGATTTCCAGGGCAAAACCCTGGTGGCCTATGCGCCCGCCAACGCGCCGGCCGCCCTGCACATCCCGGGGCAAATGCTGGCGCTGGGTTTTCTGGCGGAACACGCCATGGCCTTTGCGCAAAGCGCATGAAGCCATCAGCGCAACCGGCCGCTGCACCGCGGCCAAACCTTCACGCCTTCGGCAAGGGGAACGCTATGCAGCCAACAGAAACGCCGTTGAACGAGTTGCTTCTGGCTACGCGGGGGCAGGATCTCACCGAAGCGACCTATCGGCGCCTGCTTAATATGATCCAACTGGGCCGCATCCCCACCAACGTGCCGCTGCAGGAGCGGGCGTTGGCCAGCGCCCTCGGCGTCTCGCGCACCCCGCTGCGGGAGGCGTTCAGCCGGCTGGTCGGCGGCGGCTTTGCCAGCCGCATCGGGCGCGGGCAACTGATGGTGAAAGAGCCCACGCTGCACGAATACCTGGAAATCCTGCACCTGCGCGCGCTGCTGGAGGGCGAAGCGGCCTTTATGGCGACGGGCAACATCCCGCAGGCACAGGTGGAAAATGTGATACAGGCGCTGCAAACCCACCTGCAAGCGCGCGACTTTTCCGCCGAAGAAAACCACCGTATCGATAACCTGGTGCACCTGACCATTGCCGCCCACTGCGGCAGCGCGCAAATGGAAAGCCTGATTTTCGATCTGCGCATCAAGGCGCGCACGTTCGATCAAAACGGCAGCATCGCCCGCTTCGAGCCGGGCTGCCGCGAACATCTCCAACTGATGGAGTGCATCCGCGCCAACGATGCCAACGGCGCCCGCCAGGCGATGGCGCACCACCTGACCCAAGTCCGCGCCAGCATCGTGGCGCGGTTTACCTCACTGTTACCGGGGAGCATCACCGCATGCAAAAACTGACTGAACAGGCCAAGGGGGTGTACATCATCTCCGCCACGCCCTTTACCGACAGCGGCGAACTGGATTTGGCCAGCGCCGATACCCTGACCGATTTCTACCTGGAAAAGGGAGTGGACGGCATCACCATCCTCGGCATTCTCGGCGAAGCCCACAAGCTGAGCGAAGAGGAAACCGAGCAATTCATGCAACGCGTGCTGGCGCGGGTTAACGGCCGGGTGCCGGTGATCGTCGGCGTGAGCCACCCGTCGCATCGCCACGTGGAACGCCTGGCTAAAAAGGCCATGGCCTGCGGCGCCGCGGGCGTGATGCTGGCGCCGGCGCCCAACCTGAAAACCGATCCGCAGGTGGAAAACTATTTCCTCACCATCGGCGAACTGCTCGGCCCAGACATTCCTCTCTGCCTGCAGGACTACCCGCAATCAACCGGCGTCTATACCTCGGTGCCGGTCATGCTGCGGCTGATTGAAGCGCTGCCGCAGTTGGTGATGCTCAAGCACGAAGAGCTTTCCGGCATGGGCAAGCTCACCCGACTGCGCCGGCAAAGCGCCGAACAGGGGCTGCGCCGCATCAGTATTTTGGTCGGCAACGGCGGGCTGTTTTTGCCACAAGAGTTGGCGCGCGGCGCCGACGGCGCAATGACCGGCTTCGCCTGGCCGGAAATGCTGGTGCAGGTTTGCCGCGCCTATGCCGAAGGCGATGCAACGCGCGGCGAAGATATTTTTGATCGCTATCTGCCGCTGCTGCGCCATGAGTTCCAGTACGGCATTGGGTTGGCGCTGCGCAAGGAAACCCTGCGCCGCCGTGGTGCGATACAGCACGCGCGGGTGCGCCCTGCCGGCCCGGTGCTGGACCAAACCGATCTGGATGAACTGACCGGCCTGATTGACAGGCTGAAGCAAAAATTACAACAAGGGGGAGTGCAATAATGGATCTGATGATCGCAGATAAAGTGGCGCTGGTATGCGGCGCGGGCAGCGGCCTGGGCCGTGCGATAGCCATTGCGCTGGCGGCCGAAGGCGTGACCGTGGCGGTGACCGGGCGCAACATGGACAAACTGGCGCACACGGTGCAGCTTATCGAACAGGCCGGCGGCAAGGCCAGTGCCTGGGCGCTGGATCTCACGCAGCCGGAAAGCTTTGCCGCCACCCTCGGCCAAATACGCCAGGCGCACGGCGCGATTGCCATCCTGGTGAATAACTCCGGCGGCCCGGCGCCTTCGACTGCCGCCGGCGTGCCCGCCGAGGTATGGCAAAACCAGTTCAACGCCATGGTCAGCGCGCTGATCCAACTGACCGATCAGATCCTGCCGGATATGATCGCCGCCGGCTGGGGGCGAATCATTACCAGCACCTCCTCCGGCGTGGTAGCGCCCATCGCCAATCTGGCGGTTTCCAACGCGCTGCGCCTGGCGCTGGTGGGCTGGTCTAAAACGCTGGCGGCGGAAGTGGCGCCGCACGGCATCACCGCCAATATTCTGGTGCCGGGACGCATCGCAACCGACCGCGTCGCACAGTTGGACGCCGCCCGCGCCGGGCGCGAACAGACGGCGGTCGAGGATGTACAGGCCAAAAGCCGCGCCGCCATCCCCGCCGGGCGCTATGGCCAGCCACAAGAGTACGGCGCGGTGGCCGCCTTTCTCGCCAGCCAGCAGGCTTCCTTTATCACCGGCAGTATTTTGCGGGTGGATGGCGGCATGATCCCTTCACTCTAGGACCGGTTCCCCATGGGCAATAGTTGTGTAATTCGCGGCGGCATGCTGTACGACGGCAGCGGCAACCCGCCGCAAAAAGCGGATGTGGCGATCGCTGGCCGCCATATTCAGGCGGTGGGCGCGCCGGGCACCCTGCACGGCACCCAGACGATCGACGCGCGCGGTCTGGCGCTGGCGCCGGGCTTTATTGATGTGCATACCCATGACGATCGCGCCCTGCTGCAGCCCGGCATGATGACCGCCAAGCTGTCGCAGGGGGTGACCACCGTCATCACCGGCAACTGCGGCCTAAGCCTGGCGCCGGCGTCCATGGCGCAGATACCGGCGCCGCTGGATTTGATCGCCACGCCGGCCTGGCTGCGTTTCCCGCGCTTTGCCGACTACCTGGCGGCCATGGCGACCCAGGGCATCATGGTGAACGCCGCCTGCATGGTGGGGCACACCACCCTGCGCGCCAGCGTGATGCACGGCGACCTGACGCGCGAGGCCAGCGCGGCGGAATGCGCCGTCATGCGCGTGCGGCTGGAGGAAGCCTTGGCCGACGGCGCTTTCGGCTTCTCGACCGGCACCTTTTACCCCGCCGCGCGGGCAGCCACGCAGGAGGAGATCGTGGCGGTGGGCGAACCGTTGGCGCGCTATGGCGGCATTTACGCCACCCATATGCGCAATGAGGCGGAAGCGGTGCTGGATTCGTTGGAAGAGAGCTACGCCATCGGCCGCCGCCTGGGCGTGCGGGTATTGATTTCACACCACAAGCTCGCCGGGGTAAAAAACCACGGCCGCTCGCTGGAAACCCTGGCCAGCATTCAGGCCGCCCGCGCCCGGCAGCCGCTGTCATTGGATTGCTACCCTTATAACGCGTCCTCCACCACGCTAAACCCGGCGTTTGTGGCGCGGGCTTCCCGGGTGCTGGTGAGCTGGTCAACCCCGCATCCACATCTGGCCGGGCAGTTGCTGGCCGATATCGCCGCCCAATGGGGCGTGAGTGATGAAGCGGCGGCGGAACGGCTGATGCCGGCCGGCGCCATTTACTTCATGATGGGCGAGCAGGATGTGCAGCGCATTCTGGCCTTCCCGCCGACGATGATCGGCTCTGACGGCATGCCGCACGACGAGCACCCACATCCACGGCTGTGGGGCACTTTCCCGCGGGTATTGGGGCACTATAGTCGCGAACTCGGCCTGTTCCCGCTGCACACCGCCATCCACAAGATGAGCGGTTTACCCGCCGCCGAGCTAGGCATCCCGCTGCGCGGCCGGATTGCGCCCGGCCACTTTGCCGATCTGGTGCTGTTCAACACCGAGACGGTGCAAGACAGCGCCACTTTCGCGGAGCCTTGCACCCGAGCAACGGGGATTGAGTATGTTTGGGTGAATGGGCAATTGGCCTGGGCCGACAGGCAGGTGCAACATGATAAGGCGGGGCAAATTGTTCGCCGGGCGCCCCAATAGGCTGGGGAGTTACGCCTTCGACGCTGATAATTTCTGCAAAGAAACTCGGGGTGATTAAGGCAATTCCACTTGCACGGTGGGTTACAGAGTGTGGTTTCATCAATGTTCTTTGTTGAGGTCGGGGAGGGTTTCGGTCGCTATAACTCGGTCGTTTTTTGTCGCACCGTAGCCCGCGCCTGCGCCATATCAGGCGGCCGCTGCGCGGCTACCCTCACTGTGTCACTGCGCATCACGGCCGGCTACGACAGGCGTCCCTGCCTGTCTCGCCTGAAACCGCCGTCCTGGCGGTTTCGCCTATGCGCCGTTCCGCCGTTCGGCGCCTTCAATGGCTTCAACCCCCGTGCTCCACTCACCTAATACATCGTCTTTGAGATTAACTTATTAACTCATTAAGTTATGTCAAAACCGGAGGTTAGGTTGCCCGGTGGCAATAGATTGGGGTGTTGACCTTCCGCGCGCATCTTGGCCTGCTGAGCAAGGCACCGTTGCCAGGGGCAATCGGCCACGGACGGCCGATTGAGGCGAGACAAACAGGGATGTTTGTCGTAGCCGACCCGCCCGGCGACGGGGACGCCGCGAGGGCACCCGCGCAGCGGGCAGGCCATGTTAAGCGCAGGCCGGGGTGTCGGGGCCGGGCCTTCGGCCCTGACAATTGCCTGCCACTATTGCCGCAAAGAAACTCGGAGTGATAAGGCAATTCCCTTTACACCGAGGGTTACAAAGTGCGGATTCGAATCAGGTTAACCGCAGGCTGCGCCGGGCACATGACCAACGCGCGTTTCAATCTCGCTAATTGCATCAATCCGCGCCTGATGGCGCCCACCTTCAAACTGGGCATCAAACCAGGCATCCACGATCATTTTCGCCAGCTCTTGCCCCACCACCCGTGCGCCGAACGCCAGAATATTGGTGTTATTGTGCTGCCGCGACAGTTGGGCGGAATAAGGTTCGCTGCACACCACGGCCCGGATGCCGGGGTATTTATTGGCCGTGATGGAAATGCCCACGCCGGTGCCGCAAATCAGAATGCCGCCCTCCACTTCCCCCGCCAACACCGCTTCCGCCACCGCACCGGCGTAGCACGGGTAATCCGTGCGTTCACTGGACCAGGTGCCTTTATCTACCACCGTCACGCCACGCTGTTGCAGGTGCGCGACAATGGCCGCCTTCAGTTCAAAACCGACATGATCGCAGCCAAGGGCTATGTTCTTCATTACAACCTCTCGTTGATTGGGTTATCGCTCTAACTTTACAAAAGTTGTTTAATTTGTGAAATAAAGCCAAATAAGCCGATAAAAACCCGCTAAACTCGGCGGTTATCACCCTTATCGCTGCGCTTTATTTCATAAAAATGTGCTTTATTAAGATTAACGGAATCACGTAACGCAAACCATTCCCGGGCATAAATTAATGTAATAAACTGAATATAAAACAAAAAGACAAAACCACTCCTATCTTCCGCACCTGAGCAAACTTCACATAAAGATTAACTTTATAAGTTTTATAATTTTGTGAAGTTTGTTGCATATTTTATCAACAGCCTGTGGTGATATAGTGGCGTCTTCAGTTTATGGACGCGAGAAGCAAATGAGCCAATCAGAATTTGATCAGGGCATCCCGAACGGGATCGGCATCGCCCCTTACCTGCGCATGAAGCAGGAAGGCATGACGGAAAACGAAAGCCGAATCGTGGAATGGTTTTTGGCACCGGGTAATTTAAGCGGGGCGCCGTCGATAAAAGACGTTGCCGAAGCGCTGATGGTGTCGGAGGCGATGATTGTCAAAGTGTCGAAGCTGCTGGGGTTTAGCGGTTTTCGCAACCTGCGCAGTTCGCTGATCGACTACTTTTCACAGTCCGAACAGGTGCTGCCGGCTGAACTGTCTTTCGATGAAGCGCCGCAAGATGTGGTGAACAAGGTGTTCAACATCACTCTACGCACCATTATGGAAGGCCAGTCGATCGTCAATGTGGATGAGATCCACCGTGCGGCGCGTTATTTTTACCACGCCAAACAGCGCGATCTGTACGGCGTCGGCGGCTCAAACGCGATCTGCGCCGATATCGAGCATAAGCTGCTGCGCATCGGCGTGCGTTGCCACGCCTACCAGGACGCGCACATCATGATGATGTCCGCCGCGTTGCTGCAAGAAGGGGATGTAGTGCTGGTGGTCTCTCACTCCGGGCGCACCAGCGATCTGCAAGAAGCGGTAGAATTGGCGAAGAGCAACGGGGCGAAGATTATTTGTATCACCCACAGCTATAACTCGCCGATCGCCAAACTGGCAGACTTTATTATCTGTTCGCCGGCGCCGGAAACGCCATTATTAGGGCGCAACGCCTCGGCACGTATTTTACAACTGACCTTATTAGACGCTTTTTTTGTTTCCGTCGCACAACAGAATATTGAACAGGCAACGTTAAATATGGAAAAAACCGGCGCTATCGTTAACTTTTTCCGCCGGGATAAATAACCAGAAATTTTCAGGCCACAGTTGAAAACGATACCAGATTAATTCAGGCCCCTGCGGTCTGAAATAATCCGGTATATATAATAGTTACCCTACAGTGAGAATAATACAATGAACAAACTTCTGAAGTTATTCAGTAGCGCTGCTGTCGGTGTGATGTTATCCACCAGTGCTTTCGCCGCCGCCGATTATGCCGTGGTCTTAAAAACGCTATCCAACCCGTTTTGGGTCGATATGAAAAAAGGCATTGAGGATCAGGCGAAAGCCAGTGGCGTTAGCGTTGATATTTTCGCTTCGCCTTCGGAGGGGGATTTCCAGTCGCAGCTGCAGCTCTTCGAAGATCTTAGTAATAAAAATTACAAAGGCATCGCCTTTGCGCCGCTCTCTTCGGTAAACCTGGTGATGCCGGTCACCCGCGCCTGGAAAAAAGGGATTTTCCTGGTCAATCTCGATGAAAAAATCGACATGGATAACCTGAAAAAAGCGGGCGGCAACGTGGAAGCGTTCGTCACCACCGACAACGTCGCCGTGGGTGGCAAAGCGGCCGACTACATCATTCAGCGGCTGGGCGCCGAAGGCGGCGAGGTGGCGATTATCGAAGGCAAAGCCGGCAACGCCTCCGGCGAGGCGCGCCGCCAGGGCGCGACCGCAGCCTTCCAAAAAGCCGGCGCGATCAAACTGGTTGCCAGCCAGCCCGCCGACTGGGATCGCATCAAAGCGCTGGATGTTGCCACCAACGTATTGCAGCGTAACCCGAATCTGAAAGCCTTCTACTGCGCCAACGATACCATGGCGATGGGCGTAGCCCAGGCGGTGATCAACGCCGGAAAAACCGGCAAGGTCCTGGTCGTGGGCACCGATGGTATTCCTGAAGCGCGCAAAATGGTGGCTGGCGGGCAAATGACCGCCACCGTCGCCCAGAACCCGGCGGATATCGGTGCAACCGGCCTGCGTCTGCTGGTGGAAAAAGCCAAGACTGGCCAGGTGATCCCGCTGGATAAACAGCCGGAATTCAAACTGGTCGATTCGGTACTGATTACCCAATAGCCACCCGGCCCCCGGTGGCGCAAACCGGGGGCCATGGCGAAATATATACCCAAAATAATTCGAGTTGCAGCATAAACGCGCCACACCGCAAGCGCAAATATCGCGGATACCAGGAGCATGGCGGAATAGAGGTAATTAAATGGTCACGCCTTATATCAGCATGGCGGGGATCGGCAAATCTTTTGGCCCGGTTCACGCATTAAAATCGGTTGATTTAGCCATTTACACTCATGAAATACATGCGTTATTAGGTGAAAACGGCGCCGGTAAATCAACCCTGATGAAAATATTGTCGGGTATCTATGAACCCACTAAAGGGACAATCACCATTGATCACACCGACTATAACAAACTGGATCATAAACTCGCCTCGCAATTAGGCGTGGGCATTATTTACCAGGAGTTAAGCGTCATAGACGAATTAACGGTGCTGGAAAATCTTTATATTGGCCGGCACCTGACCAAAAAAGTCTGCGGCATCACGATTATTGACTGGAAAGAAATGCGCCTGCGCGCCGCCATGATGTTATTACGCGTCGGCCTAAAAGTGGACCTTGATGAAAAAGTGGCGAATTTATCCATCAGCCATAAACAAATGTTGGAAATCGCCAGGACACTGATGCTCAACGCCAAAGTGATCATCATGGATGAGCCAACCTCTTCGCTAACCAGCAAAGAAGTGGATTACCTGTTCCTGATCATGCAGCAGTTGCGCAAAGAGGGCTGTGCGATCGTGTATATCTCGCACAAGCTCAATGAGATCCGCCAAATCTGCGATCGCTACACGGTGATGAAAGACGGCAGCAGCGTCAGCAGCGGCATGGTGAGCGACGTCAGCAACGACGACATCGTGCGCATGATGGTGGGCCGCGAGCTGCAAAACCGCTTTATGGCGCTGAAAGAGAATGCCGGCAACGTGGAGCCGGATACGGTGTTCGAAGTGAAACACGTCACCAGCCGCGACAAAAAGAAAGTCCGCGATATCTCTTTTATGGTCAGCCGGGGCGAAATCCTCGGTTTCGCCGGGCTGGTGGGCTCCGGCCGCACTGAACTGATGAACTGCCTGTTCGGCGCCGAAAAACGCAGCCAGGGGGAGATCCTGCTGCATGGCAAGCCGATCACGCCCCGTTCGCCGCTCGACGCGTTGAAAAAAGGCATGGCATACATCACCGAAAGCCGGCGCGAGAACGGCTTTTTCGCCAACTTTTCCATTGCTGAAAACATCGCCATCAGCCGCAGCCTGAAAGACGGCGGCTACAAAGGCGCCATCGGGTTATTCAAGCCGCAGCAAGAGCATGAAATCGCCGAACAGCAACGCGCCCTGCTCGCGCTTAAGTGCCAGTCGGTGAATCAAAACATCACTGAGCTGTCGGGCGGCAACCAGCAAAAGGTGCTGATTTCCAAATGGCTCTGCTGCCACCCGGAAGTGATTATTTTCGATGAGCCGACCCGCGGCATCGATGTGGGGGCCAAGGCTGAAATTTACAAAGTGATGCGCCGGCTGGCGGACGAAGGGAAAGTGATCCTGATGGTGTCTTCCGAGCTGCCGGAAATTATTACCGTCTGTGACCGTATTGCGGTGTTTTGCGCAGGGCGCCTGACGAAAATTTTGAACAATCGCGACGATATCAGCGAAGAGGAGATTATGGCATGGGCATTACCTCAAGAGTAAAAGGCGAGCCGCCAGAGAAGACGCCGTTTAACTTTGCCCTGTTCTGGGATAAATACGGCACGTTTTTCATCCTCGCGATTATCGTGGCGATCTTCGGCACGCTGTCGGCGGAGTATTTCCTCACCGCCAACAACATCAGGCAGATTTTCGTGCAAAGTTCGGTAACCGTGCTGATCGGCATGGGGGAATTCTTCGCCATTCTGGTGGCGGGGATCGATCTTTCGGTCGGCGCGATCCTGGCACTGTCGGGCATGGTCACCGCCAAACTGATGCTGGCCGGCTTTGATCCCGTTTCCGCCGCGCTGATTGGCGGCGTGGTGGTCGGCGGCGCGCTCGGCGCCATCAACGGCTGCCTGGTGAACTGGACGGGGCTGCACCCGTTTATCATTACGCTGGGCACCAATGCCATCTTCCGCGGCATTACGCTGGTGATTTCCGACGCAAACTCGGTGTACGGCTTCTCTTTCGACTTCGTCAATTTCTTCGCCGCCAGCGTTATCGGCATACCGGTACCGGTCATCTTCTCGCTGCTGATCGCCATTGTGCTGTGGTTCCTCACCACCCGCACCCGGCTGGGGCGCAACATCTATGCTCTGGGCGGCAACAAAAACTCCGCCTTCTATTCCGGCATTGATGTGAAGTTCCATATGTTGGTGGTGTTCATCATCTCCGGCATTTGCGCCGGGCTGGCGGGCGTGGTGTCCACCGCTCGCCTCGGCGCCGCCGAGCCGTTAGCCGGCATGGGGTTTGAAACCTACGCCATCGCCAGCGCCATTATCGGCGGCACCAGCTTCTTCGGCGGCAAGGGGCGCATTTTCTCGGTGGTGATCGGCGGCCTGATCATCGGCACCATCAATAACGGCCTGAATATTCTGCAAGTACAAACCTACTACCAACTGGTGGTGATGGGCGGGCTGATTATCGCCGCTGTCGCACTGGATCGGCTGATCAGTAAGTAAGGAGCCAATGATGAAAATATCCCCCTCTCTGATGTGTATGGATCTATTGAAGTTCAAAGAGCAGATCGAGTTTATCGATCGCCATGCGGACTATTTTCATATCGACATTATGGACGGCCACTTCGTACCGAACCTGACACTCTCACCGTTTTTCGTCAGCCAGGTGCGCCGCCTGGCGAGTAAACCGCTTGACTGTCACCTGATGGTGACCCGGCCGCAGGACTACATCGCCTCGCTAGCGGCCGCCGGCGCCGATTTCATTACCCTGCACCCGGAAACCATCAACGGCCAGGCGTTTCGCCTGTTCGATGAGATCCGCCGGCACGGCATGAAAGTCGGCCTGATCCTCAACCCGGAAACCGCGGTCGATACGATGAAGTATTACATTCACAAGGCCGACAAGATCACCGTGATGACGGTTGATCCCGGCTTTGCCGGGCAGCCCTTCATCCCGGAAATGCTGGAAAAGATCGCCGAACTGAAAGAATGGCGCACGCGCGAAGGGCTGTCTTATGAAATCGAGATCGATGGCTCCTGTAACCAAGGCACCTATCAGCGCCTGATTGAGGCGGGTGCGGATGTGCTGATCGTCGGCTCCTCCGGCCTGTTCAGCCATTCGCCGGATGTTGCCGAAGCCTGGAACATCATGGCACAGCAGATTGTGCAAGCCAAAAGCGCGGAGGCCCGCCATGTCTGAACCGCTTCCCGTGGTGGCCGGGGTGGATATGGGCGCCACCCATACCCGCTTCTGCCTGCAAAACGCCGAGGGGGTGGAGATCGTCTGCAAGAAATTACCCACCGCGGAGGTCATTGCGCCCGGTCTGGCCGCCGGGCTTAGCGGGCAACTGCGCCAGCTGTTTGAGCGGCACCGTGCACGCGGCCTGGGCGTGATGATCGGGTTCCCGGCGCTGGTAGGCAGCGATCGGCGCACCATTATATCAACCCCCAACCTGCCGTTGACGGCCAGCGAGTTCGCCGGCCTGGCCGAATGCCTGGAACACCAACTCGCGTGCCCGGTGCAGTTTGCGCGCGATGTCAATCTGCAACTCTCTTATGATGTGCATGAAAACGCGTTGGAGAACGAGGTGGTGCTGGCCGCCTACCTCGGCACCGGCATGGGGTTCGCCATCTGGCTCAACGGCGCGCCTTGGACCGGCGCCCACGGCGTGGCGGGCGAGCTTGGCCATATTCCGCAGGGCGACAGCCGCATGCGCTGCGGCTGCGGCAATCTCGGCTGCCTGGAAACGGTCTGTTCCGGCGTGGCGCTGCGCCACTGGTATGAACAAACGCCGCGCGCCTATACGCTGGGCGAACTGTTTTTACACAGCCGCAACGATGCCTTTATTGTTGCATTGCTGGCGCACGCGGCGCGCGCCATCGCCACCAGCATCAACCTGTTTGATCCGCACAGCGTGATCCTCGGCGGCGGGGTGATGGACATGCCGGGATTCCCGCTATGCGAGCTGATTGCCGGCGTGCGTACACATCTGCGCCGCCCGCTGCCCCATGACGCGGTGCGCTTTATCCCCGCTTCTTCTTCAGACTTTAACGGCGCCTGCGGGGCCGCCGGCCTTGCCCGCCGCCGCTGGCTGAATTAGCCGGCCCTGCGCGGCCCGGCGGAGGGGCTTCAGAATTGGCTCAGGCGTTTGATGATGCTTTCCCGCACGTTATCAATGTGCGTGATAAGCAGATCCCGCGCCTGTTCGGCCTGCCCGTTGCGCAGCGCTTCAATGATCGCCAGATGTTCGTTATGGCCGATAACAAAGCGTTCCGGCACCTGGCGCAAATTGAACATGCTGGTTTTTAAGCGCAGGGTCTGAATATAGCCTTTCAATAAGCGGTTGCCGCTGTAATGGGCGATCGCGTCATGCAGGCGGGTATCCACCGCCCAATCCTCTTTGGGATCCGGCCGGTCCTGGCTGAGCAGGCGTTTAATCTGCCTGGCGATGGCATCCAGCTCATCGCCGGGAATACGGCCGGCTGCAAGTCGGGCCGCTTCACCTTCCAGGGTGCGACGCACATGCAGCGTTTCGATCAGTTCCTGGATAGAGAACTCTTTAACTACCGGCGTTCTGCCGCCGTTACGCACAATGAAGCCTTCGTTTTCCAGCCTGTTGAGCGCATTCCTTACCGGCGTGCGGGAAATATCCATCATTTCCGCCAGGCGCCGTTCCTGCAATACGGTATTCACCGGCAGTTCGCGGTTGATGATCATTTGCAAAATGATATCGTAAGCCTTCCTGCTTAAATTGCGTTCGTTATCATCATTCATACAGTAGCTTGTGCTCATAGAAACCATCGTATTTTCACACTGGATAAACCGTTAAGCAGGCTAACCCGTCTGCAACCCCGGCAGCTAGCGGCCACGGCGGCGCCCGGCAGGGATTGCCGAACACAGCCTAGCATTTTCATCCTAAAGATACAGCAGCAGGCCCCGCTAAACGGGCGCCACATTACTGCGGCAAGCTGCGCACTGGGTCTTTCGGCGCAGGATCATAACCCACCAGCGGGGTTACCAGCCTGGCGTAAGTGCCATCGGCCTTCATGTCGGCCAGGGCTTTATTGACGGCAGCAACCAAATTCGGCTTGCCCTTTTTCACCGCAAAGCCTTTCTGGATCTGGTTCACATAGTCCGGCGTCTGTTTGAAAGGCAGCTTCATGTCTTTAATCAGGTAGGCATTACCAATCGAGTCATTAATCACCCCATCGATATTCCCGTTCGCCATATCCTGCACGGCAGCCGTAACGTCAACGTAGCTTTTCAATATCGCGCCGTGCCCCACCGCTAACTGTGCATAGGTGGAAGAAACCTGCGCGCCGATGCGTTTACCTTTCAGATCCTGTGCGGATTGAATAGCTGAATCTTGCGGAATAATAATCCGGCCGCCGGATTCGATCCAACCGTCGGCAAAGATAATCGCTTTTTGCCGCTCCGGAGTAATATCCATCGCGGCGCTACTGATATCAAACTGATCGGCCTGCAGGCCGATTAAAATAGAGTCCCATTTCGTCACAATCGGCATGTATTTCAGATCAAGGCGCCGGGCGATCTCTTTCATTATGCTGATTTCCAGGCCGTCCAATTGACCATTTGCCATCCGCATGCTGTACGGCGGGTTGGTCCCTTCGGTGGCAACGCGTAATTCCCCTTGCTTGAGCAACTCAAGTTGCCCATCGCCCGCCGCCGCGGCAAAAAAGGACATCAACGCTGACACCAGTACGGCAAGACTAAAAACAAATTTTAGTTTCATGTGGCATGACTCCCGATATGTTGAATAGCAATAGGAAAATCAAGGCATTGTGGTTGCCAATAGTGATAACAATTCCAGCATGACGGTCGCCCCGAGCAGCGCGGTGATTTGCCCCGGCCCGTCATACGGCGGGCTGATTTCCGTCACGTCGCAGCCCACAATGTTGATCTTGTTTAACGCGCGTAGCAGCAACAGCGCTTCCCGCGTGCTCGGCCCGCCGGATTCCGGGGTTTGCACTGCGGGAGCCGAAGCCGGGTCGACAAAGTCCATATCGAAGGTAATAAACGTCGGCCGCCCCGCCGTTCTGGCGCTAATGCGCTCTGCCAGCGCCGGCAACCCAATGTCGAACATCTCATCGGTGGTGACCACCTCATAGCCCAAATCCAGCGACTGGGTGATATCGCTGGTTTTAAACAAGGAGCCACGCAGGCCCACCTGTATCGAATAGCGCGGATCGACAATGTTTTCTTCCACCGCCCGGCGGAACGGTGTGCCAGCGCTGTATTGCAGATCGGCAAAGTATTTATCCCAGGTGTCGCTGTGTGAATCGAACTGCACCAGCGCCAGCGGGCCGTGTACTCTGGCAATCGCCCGCAGCTCCGCCAGGGTTACGGAATGGTCGCCGCCGATGGCGCACGGCACGGCTCCCGCGGCAGCAATGCGGTGAATGGTTTCTTCTATCAACCGCAACGATTCGATTTCATAACCGGGCACCACCACCGAATCCCCCACATCGGCAATGCGCAGTTTTTCAAAGATATTGACATTGCCGCGATAGGGATTGATCGGGCGCAGCATCACCGACATGGCGCGCACGGCATTGGGCGCAAAGCGCGCGCCGCTGCGAAAAGGCGCGCCGGAATCCGACGGTATGCCGACGATCGCCGCATCAAGATCGCCGGGATCGTTGGCCAGCGGCAAACGCATAAAGGTCGGCAGGCCGCAAAAGCGTGGGCTGGCCAGCGAATCGGCAGGCTGAGAACTCATGGCAAACTCCTTGGTTAGCTGTAACGTTCCTGGCGGCGTTCAAGCCAGGCGGCAAACTCCGTCAGCATCGACGTCAACAGCAAATAAATCACCGAGGCGGCAATATAGAATTCAAACGGACGGAAAGTGGCGGAGATAATGGTCTGGGCATACAGAGTGATGTCGATCACCGTAATGGTGGAAAGCAACGAGGTGTTTTTCAACGCGGAAATTGCCTCGTTGGTCATCGGTGGCAAGATGATGCGGAACACTTGCGGCAAGATGATGCGGCGCATCACTTCACGTTTAGACAGCCCCAGCGCATAGGCTGACTCCATCTGGCTGCGCGGAATGGCGTTTAACCCTGAACGGATAATTTCAGCGATATAAGCGCCGCTGTTTAGCGCCAACGCAATCACGCCGGCGGCGAACGGCGAAAACCGGATCCCCAACTGCGGCAAACCGAAATAGACAATAAACACCTGGATCAACGCTGGCGTGCCGCGCACAAACCAAATGTAAAACCGGCTGGCCCGGCTAAATAGCGCCACCGGCGAAAGCTTGCCCAGCGCCGCCGCCAGCCCAAACGCCCAACTGAGCAGAATCGTCAGCACCGTGATGGTCAACACCGTCAGAGCAGCATAGAAAAAACCGGCGCCATAGGCCTGGAAATCACTCAATAATTGATTCATGGCACATTCCTTTTCGCGGCGGGGGAAATATCCTGATGCAGAATGCGGCTGAGAAATTGCCGTAACCGGGGGCTTTCCGGATCGGCCAGTACCCGTTGCGGCGGGCCGTCCTCGGCCACCACGCCCTGATCAAAAAACAGTACGCGTGAAGAAACATCCCGGGCAAAGGCGATTTCATGGGTCACCAGCAGCATGGTCATGCCCTCTTCCGCCAGGGCAGCGATCAGGGCGAGCACTTCGCCCACCAGCTCCGGATCGAGCGCCGAGGTGGCCTCATCGAACAGCATCATGCGCGGCTTCATCGCCAGTGCCCGGGCTATCGCCACCCGCTGCTGTTGCCCGCCGGAGAGCCGGCCGGGGTACTGATCGCGCTT
This sequence comes from Gibbsiella greigii, assembly GCF_039540155.1. Lineage (NCBI taxonomy): Bacteria > Pseudomonadati > Pseudomonadota > Gammaproteobacteria > Enterobacterales > Yersiniaceae > Gibbsiella > Gibbsiella greigii. The sequence continues at coordinate 154,115 of NZ_BAABEM010000004.1, read as the reverse complement.
TTCATACATTCCGACGCGGTTCAATAAGGCGTCGGCCACCTCTACCGCCGACTTGCGCGACATTTTTTTCACCCGCAATGGCGCTTCAATCACATTTTCCAGCACCGTCATATGCGGCCATAAATGGTAGCTCTGGAACACCATGCCAATTTGCGTACGCAGTTGTTGCAACTGTTCGGTGGTCGGCTGGGCTCTGGCGCCGTCACGGAAATCAAACGAGAATTCACCAAATTCCATAAAGCCGCTCTGCGGCATTTCCAGCACGTTCAGACAGCGCAAAAACGTACTTTTCCCGGAGCCGCTGGCGCCGATAATCGAAACCACCTCGCCGCGGTTGACGTTCAACGCCACATTTTTCAACACATGCAGTTCGCCATAGCGCTTATTCAGCTCTTTGATCCGTAATAAAGACGGCTCACTGTGCGTCATACGGCCCCTCCTTCACATTGAAAACTCTCAATTAAGTGCAAACCGATATCGGCAGGCCGGCGGCTAGCACCGTTAATCGGCGTGATATCCTGTGGGCAGGCGGAAAGCACCAGCCAGATATCCTGCTCGGCCTTTAACACCAAGGTATCCCCCGCTTTGGCGCGCGGCGGGGCGCGATCGAGCGCACCGTCCGGCTGAAACGGCACATTCATAAATAGGTTCAATGACGCCGGGGTAAACGGCAGCGTGATGCCCAGATGATTCAAGGCGGCGTGGAAATTATCGGTGCAGCTACGGTGGTATTGCGTGCAGCCCAGTTCCCGATAAATCTCGGCATTGCAGGGGCACAGCAGCGTGTCATGCCGGCCGGGCGAGGCGTCGTGAACCAGCGTAAACATGGCCGCGCGATAGTTGCTGACCACCGTCATCCCTAGCTGCAGAAACAGATTGCTGTTCACCGAACGCGTATGTTCCATAGAGGCGTACTCGAAAGGATCGCGTTGGCTAATTGCCCAGGCATCCACCACCTGATTGCCGCGAATATTCTCGATCGCCAGCGCCTGCCCTTTGCCCAGCGCGACCGCAATGCCTTCTGTGGCCGCGAGAATCATATCCTGCCCAGTGAAACAAGGTTGGGCCATCATCTGAACCCCCTATTGCTGTATGCGTAAAAATTCATCTTTGTTTTTTATTGGCACTTGTATAAAAAGCAAAGAAAATGCCAAAAGTATTCCAAACACGGAGCGCGCCCAATGAAAAATAGTTGCTGGATACCCAAGCCGATACACCAGTTCGGAATCAACAGGTTAAAAAATGCCAATCTGTCACCTTTGGAACAAAGCGAAGATTTGGATACGGCGGCGCAGGCGGGTGTGGTCGCGGTAATCTTCCGCAGCGGCGAATTTTCACGCACCATGATGGCGCAACTGCCGCATCTTAGAGTGATTGCCGTCCACGGCGTAGGGACCGACGGCATTGATCTGCAGGCGGCAACAGAGAAAGGCATCGTGGTGATCAATACGCCAGGCATGAATACGCGCTCGGTCGCCGAACATGCCATCGGGCTGATGTTCGCCCTGGCAAAACAGCAGGTAGCGGCAGACAACGCGGTCCGGCAGGGCGCCTATCAGGCCTTCAAATATCAAAGCGGGCTGCGGGAGCTGCAGCATGCGGTGCTGGGGATTGTCGGGCTGGGCGCCATCGGCCGCTGCACGGCGGCGTTAGCCAACGCTCTGGGGATGCAGGTCGTGGTTTACAGCAGCCAGCCGGATGCGGTTATCCGGGCCGCAGGGTACCGTAAGGCCGCCGATCTGGCCGCATTGCTGCGCCAAAGCGACATCGTTTCGCTGCATGTCCCTTCCCTGCCGGCAACCCGGCACCTGATCGGTGCGCGGCAGTTAGCGCAAATGAAACCTTCGGCCTACCTGATCAACACCAGCCGCGGCGCGCTGATCGATGAAGCGGCGCTCATCCGCGCACTCAATAACGGTGCGCTGGCGGGGGCCGGGCTGGACGTTTTCGAGCAGGAACCGTTGCCTGCCGGCGCCGCCTTGCTGACCGCCCGCAATCTGGTGGTTTCGCCGCACATTGCGGCATCGACGGAGCAGGCGTTAATCAATATGGCAGGCGCGGCAGTTGAAGGCATTTTACGCGTGTTGCGGGATGAAAAACCGGATTCTCTGGTTAACCCGGCGGTATGGCCAACCCGGCGCCGGTAAGAACGGCGGCGCCAGGCGTTCAGCGGCCATCAGCCACGGGCAGCAATGATTTCACTCATCGGGGCGAAGGCCACGCCTTTGCTTTCCAACAGCGTGCGCACCTGCGCCGCCATCTCAACCGCGCCCGGCGTGTCGCCGTGCACGCAAATGGTATCAATCGTCACCGGTATGCGCGTTCCCTGCAAGGTGATCAGCGCCTGATCCTCCAGCATCCGCAGGATCCGCTCGCTGGCCTGTTTGGCATCGTGCAACACCGCGCCCGGCAGCTTGCGCGACACCAGGTTGCCGTTTTCAGCATAAGCGCGATCGACGTAAATCTCGCGCACCAGCGGCAAGCCCACTTCCAGCGCCGCTTTTTCCGTGCACAAGCCCGGCATGGTCACCATAATCAAGGACTTGTCCACCGCATAAATCGCCCTGGCCACTGCCATCGCCAGCGCATCGTCTTCCGCCGCCATATTGCCGAGCGCGCCGTGGGTTTTCACATGCTGCAAACGCATCCCCTGGCTTTCCGCCAACGCTTTCAATGCACCGATCTGATAGATGATCTGCCGTTCGATCTGCGCCGGGCTGTCGCCCAGGATCTGGCGGCGGCCAAAGCCCTGCAGATCAAAAAAGCTGGGATGCGCCCCCACCTTGACCCCCTGCTGCTGCGCCGCGGCCAGCGTTGCCGCCATCACGTCCGGATCCCCGGCGTGGAAACCGCAGGCGATGTTGGCCGAGGTTACGATGCGCAACATCTCTTCATCCTGCCCCATCGTCCAGGCCCCGAAACTTTCCCCCATATCGCAGTTGAGATCGATCAACATGGCGCATTCCCCTTGGTTATTTTGATTGCCCATCACAGTTGCACAGCGCGGCGCGAAAATAAATCTCTATCTTGTATATTGACAGCATCTCATTGGTATGCCAAACGTATTTCATACGACCATCACTTTCAGACATGTGGGAAAAATGACGTGGACCAGCCCGCAGCAGCCCCCGCGTGGCAATTACTCCCGGTTGCCGATCACGCGATTTACATCGATTTTGGCGAGGTGATCGACGAACAGATCAACCGGCGCGTCACCGCGTTAGCGGCGCGCCTGAAGGCGGCGGCGCCGGCCGGGATCACCTCGCTGATCCCCACCTACCGTTCACTGACGGTGAATTACGACTCTACCCAGGTGCGACAGCAGGCATTAATCCAGCAACTTGAGCAGTTGCTGGCCGAGACGGCGGAGGCCGATGCGCCCAGCAAATGCTGGCATATTCCGGTGTGCTACGGCGGGCAGTACGGCATCGATTTGCCGGAACTTGCCGCCACGCACGGGCTAAGCGAGCAAGAAACCATCGCCATCCACAGCGCAACCCGCTACCGCGTTTATATGATCGGCTTTATGCCCGGCTTTGCCTATCTTGGCGGGCTGGATGCGCGTTTGCACACCCCGCGGCGGGTGGAGCCACGCCTGAAGGTGCCCGCCGGCAGCATCAGCATCGGCGGCATGCAAACGGCGGTCGGTTCCGTCGCCGCCCCCAGCGGCTGGCACCTGCTGGGGCGCACGCCGGTGCGTAGCTTTGATCCCACGCGCGAATCCCCCTTTCTGCTGCAGGCCGGCGACAACGTCCGCTTTTTTACCATCAGTGAGCGCCAATTCGAACAACTCGCGGCAGCGCGCCACTATCTGCCCGAATGGAGCTGGCAGGCATGATGCATTTTGAGGTGCTTTCCCCCGGGCTTTTTACCACTTTGCAAGATGAAGGCCGCTTCGGCTTTGAAGACCAGGGCGTGCCGCCTTCCGGTGCGATGGACGAACTCAGCTTTGCCGTTGCCAACGCGCTGGTCGGCAACCCGGCCAACACCGGCGCACTGGAAATCACCCTGCTCGGTCCCACGCTGCGCCTGGCCGGCGATCGCCCATGCCATTTCGCGGTGACCGGCAACCTGGCGGCCACGCTCAACGGCCGCCCGTGCGCGCCTTATCGGTGCCATGAAATGCAGCCGGGCAGCGTGCTGGCGCTGGGGCGCGTCATCAGCGGCGCCCGTGGCTATCTGGCGGTCGCCGGCGGCTTTGCCGTGGCGCCGGTGCTGGGCAGCGTTTCAACCCTGATGCGGGCCGGCCTGGGCGGGTTTGCCGGGCGCCCGTTGCAAAAAAATGACCATCTACCGCTGGTTGACGCCCCCACGTCGCCCCCGTATCAGGGCGTGGCAGAGCGCATCATGCCGCAGATGGAAAAGCGGCCGATCCGTATTATCTGGGGGCCGCAGGATACGCACTTCGATGCAGCGGCCAAAGCAGACTTCATTGAGCAACGCTACACCCTGTCCAATCAGAGCGATCGCATGGGCTACCGTTTGCAGGGCCGGCCGATCGCGCACAGTAAAGGGTTCAATATCGTCTCTGACGCCATCGCCCGCGGCAGCATTCAGATCCCCGGCAACGGCCTGCCGATCGTGGCGATGAGCGATCGCCAAACCACCGGTGGCTACCCGAAAATCGCCACCGTCATCCGCGCTGATTTGGCCCGGCTGGGGCAGTTGAAGCCCGGCGACAGGCTGCAGTTTGAACCAGTGAGCGTTGAAAAAGCGGAAACGCTGTGGTGCGGGCGCCAGCAGGCGCTGGCCCAGTGGCTGGCAAAATTGCGCGGTGGCTCGGCCGGTGCCTGAACGGCCCCCAGTGCCGGGGGCCACAGGTTGTGGGTTATTCTTTGACGGTATCTTCCAGGAAGAAACGCCCAAGCGGGTTTTGATAAAAACCTTTGATATTCTTACGGCTGACGTTGCGATAAGGGCTGTAGTAGAGATCGATCCAGTTCACATCGGCCTTGGCCATTTTTTGCAGATCGATATACATCTGCTCACGCTTTTTCGCATCCATTTCCACCCGCGCGGCGCTGACCAGGGCTTTAACTTGATCGTTATGATAACGCGTCATGTAGTTCATGTTGGCGTCGTGCCCCAGCGTAAAGGTGGTTTTCTGATCCGGATCGAGAATGTCATTGGTCCAGTACATCACGGAAATATCATAATCGCCAGCGATCAGCATGTCCCAACTCTGGCTTGGATCCACCTTTTGCAGGTTCACCTTCACGCCCGCCTTCGCCAACTGCTGCTGAAGCAGAACCGCGATCTGCTCGTCCACCTCGTCGCCGGCGTTAACAAGGTATTTCAGCGTCAGATCGCTGGCGCCTGCAGCGGCCAACATCTGGCGCGCCTTTTCAGGATCATAAGGGCGGCGCAGATTATCGGCATAATGATACAGCGCCCCGGCCGGGATATAGGAGTTGGCGACTTGGCCATAGCCGAAGGTGACGGTTTTCACGATGGCGTCTTTATCAATGGCAAAATCCAGCGCCTGGCGCACTTCCACTTTACCCAGCGCGCCATGGGAATGGTTGATCAGCAGGTGATCTTCCCGGGTTGAGGGGTTCAGTTCCACCGTCAGATTGGCATCCTTCTGCAGCGAAGCAATGCGCGAGAACGGCACGTTCAGCGCCGCATCCAGCTCGCCGGCCTGCACTTTCAGCATACGGGTATTGTCGTCCGGCAGCGTCAGCCACTCGACGCCATCCAGGCTCACCCGATCGGCCTGCCAGAAGTACGGGTTTTTCACCAGGCTGACCCTTTCGCCGCGCACCCACTCCTTCACGCTGAACGCGCCGGAGCCGAGCGGTTTTTCCGCAAACGCTTCCTCCCCCTCGGCCTTCATCGCCTTTTCCGAAATCACGGACGAATTGGGCAGCGCCAGCTGCGACAGGAACGGCGCCGATGGCGACTTCAGGGTGATCACCAACGTGTGCGGATCCTTCGCCTGCGCCGTGGCGATAATGCTGTAGGAATCCCGCCATAGCGACTCCTCGTTATCGCGAATGCGCAGCAGGCTAAAGGCCGCATCGCTGGCGGTGACCGGGCTACCGTCAGAGAATTTGGCATCGCGGATCTTGAAGGTGTATACCTTGCCGTCGTCCGAGATGCTCCAGCTCTCCGCCAGCCCCGGCTCCAGTTTGGTGCCCATCTTATCCACCCGCACCAACGGATCAAACACGTTGGAAAACACCCAGTTATCGGCGTTTTGCGCAGATTTGATCGGATCAAAGGTGGTACTGTCATCCCGGCGGCCAATGCCCAGGATACCGGCGGCCTGCGCCGCCTCACTTGCCAGGTACAGCGCTAACAACAGGCCGGCGGCTACGGTTTGATACGGCTTTCGCTTCATTTCACCACTCCTCAGTCAAACGAATTCGCACTTTCGCCACCGTTGCGATTAAGCACGCAGGCGTAGGCATGATCGGCAATATGCCGGGTTTCAGGGGCGCCCCCGCTGCGGCACGCCGCCAGGGCGAAGGGGCAACGGGGGTGGAAGGCGCATCCCGCCGGGCGGGCGATCGGGCTTGGCGGTTCCCCGCTCAGCGGCCGGGCCGGCAGGGGGCGATCGGGATCGATCTCGGGAATGGCAGCAATCAGCGCAGCGGTGTACGGATGGCGCGGTTGGCGAAACACCGCCTCCACCGGCCCCTGCTCAACGATGCGGCCCAGGTACATCACCGCCACGCGATCGCACAGCCGGCGGACAATCGCCAAATCGTGAGCGATGAACAAAATCGCCAGGCCCATTTTCTCGCGCAGCGTCATCAGCAGATTGATGATCTGCCCCTGAATAGACACATCCAGCGCCGCCACGCACTCGTCGGCCACGATCAGCCGCGGTTCGATCGCCAGCGCCCGGGCGATCCCCGCCCGCTGGCACTGGCCGCCGCTCAGGGCGTGGGGCCGCCGGTTGCCATGCTCCGGCCGCAGCCCCACCTCGATCAACAGTTGATCAACCCGCGCGGGTATCTCGCTTTTCAGCGCTTTGCGGTGCACGCGCAGCACCTCGGCCAGGCTTTCGGCAATGGTTTGCCGGGGATTGAGCGAGGCGAAGGGATCCTGAAAAATCATTGCCGTTTGCTGGCGCAGGCGCGCGATATCACTGCGCAAACCGCCGCTGATCACGTGGCCGTCGAAATATACGCGGCCGGCGCTGGCCGGCTCCAACTGCAAAATGGCGCGCCCCAGCGTGCTTTTTCCGCTGCCGGATTCCCCCACCAGGCCCAGCGTTTCACCGGCCCGCAGTTGCAGGCTCACTTCGCTCACCGCATGCAGCCGGCGCGTTTTCACGCCAAGGCCGCCAGCGATCGGGAAACTCACCGACAGCGCGTCTATCTCCAACAATGGCCAGTTCGCATTCAACATGCTTCCTCCGGTATAGACAATCGCCCCAACGGGTGGTGGCAGGCCGCCAGATGGCCGCCGCCGCTCAGTGCTGCGCGCATCGGCGGTTGCCGTTCCCCACAGCCCGGCGTTGCATGGCGACAGCGCGGATGAAACCGGCACCCGGTGGGGAAATGCTCGACCACCGGCGGCTGGCCGTCGATGGTCAGCAGCCGGCCGTGGCCCCCTTCGCTGGACGGCTGGCAGTCAATCAGCCCCTGAGTGTAAGGATGCAGCGCCCCCGCCAGCACCTGGCGCTTGCCGCCGATTTCGCACAGGCGCCCGCCGTACATCACAGCGATGCGATCGCAGGTTTGCGCCACCACGCCAAGATCGTGCGTAATCATGACGATCGCCACACCCAGGCTATCGCGCAGTTCGGCCAACAAACGCAAAATCTGCAGTTGCACCGTGACGTCCAGCGCCGTGGTGGGTTCATCGGCGATCAGCACGTTAGGCGCCGGCGCCAACGCCACCGCGATCATCGCGCGCTGGCGCATGCCGCCTGAAAACTCGTGGGGATAGTTGTTCACCCGCTGCGACGGATCGGGAATGCCCACCTGGCGCAGCAGTTCCACGGCATCCGCCCGCGCCTCGCGCCGGCTGGCGCCCATATGCAGGCGGCGGCTTTCCGCAATGTGTTCACCGATGGTCATGATCGGGTTCAGGTGGCTGGAGGGGTTTTGGAAGATCATGCCGATCTCGCGCCCGCGGATCGTCGCCATTTGGCGTTCATGCAACGCCAACAGATCCTGCCCGTGCAAACGCACCTCTCCGCCGCTGATGGTCAGCGCATCGGGCAGCAGGCGCATCAGGGCACGGCACGTCACCGTCTTGCCCGATCCGCTCTCGCCAACCAGCCCCAGCATCTCACCGGCGGCAACCTGGAAAGAAACGTCGTCCACCAGCGCGCTCCCCTGCCGGTTGGTCACCCGCAGGTGTGAAACCTGTAACAACGTCATCGGCGTTCCCCCAACTTATCGCCCAGGCCATCGGCCAGCAGGCTAAAACCCATCGCCAGCGTCACAATGGCCAGCCCGGGGAAAGTAGTGATCCACCAGGCCGTGGTGATAAAACTTTGCCCTTCCGCCACCATCACGCCCCACTCTGCGGTGGGCGGTTGCACGCCCAGGCCGAGATAGCTGATGGCCGCACCGTTGAGCAGCACCAGCACGCAGTCGGACATGGAAAACACCAGCGTGCTGGTGAGCGCGTTAGGCAACAGATGCACGAACAGAATGCGTGGGTGGCTGTAACCCAGGCTGCGCGCCGCCAGGATGAAATCCTGGTGTTTCAGCGTCAGGACCTGCGAGCGCACCAGGCGCGCATACGACACCCACCCCACCATCGCCATGGCAATGTAAAAGCTGAGCAGGCCGGGGCCGAAAATGGCGATAATCGCCAGCATCAGCACCAAAAACGGGAAGGCCAAAACAATATCGATAACCCGCATCAGCACCGTATCGATCAGCCCACCGGCGTAGCCGGAAAACGCGCCCAACGTGGTGCCGAGGATAAAGGGGAAGATCACCCCGATCAGGCAGATCTGCAGATCCACCCGCGCGCCCCACAGCACGCGCGAAAAAATATCCCGGCCAAAGTTGTCGGTGCCGAACGGGTGGGCAACGCTGGGCGGCAGCAGGCTGGCGGCCGGATCCAACGCCGTAGGATCGAACGGGGCGATCCACGGGGCCAAACACGCCAATAGCCCCCACAGCAGGATAATCGCCAGGCCGCAGCTCAACGTATGCTGGCGCGGCAGCCAACGCCCCGCAACGCGCGGCAATACGCGGATCAGGCTCATAGCTTGACCCTCGGATCCAGCGCCACGGTGATCAGATCGGCCAGCAGGTTGATGGTGGGGATCAATGAGTTGGGCATCACGTGCCGCCAGAAAATCCGTGCGCCCGGCTGGCCGCGCGCCTGGGCGGCGGTAACGTAATCGCTGCGCATTTCCATGATCAAGCTGGCCCGCAGGTTGCGCGTGAGCACCGCAGACAGCGCCAACGCAACCGTCATGCACGGCAACACCATGTGATGCAATTGCTCAAGCCAATCTGCGCCATAGCCGGAAACCGGGAACCAGCCGAGGGTGACGCTGAACAGCAGGATCATCATGATCCCAAGCCAAAAGGCCGGGAACCCCAACCCGCCGGTGGAGAACAGGCGGATCAATTGATCGGCCAGCCGCCCCTGCCGTCGTGCCGCGGTGGCCGCCAACGGCACCGTCAACAGCAACGCCAGCAGCACGCTGCCGCCGATCAGCCACAGGGTGGGTTCCATGCGGGAAACGATCAGCTTCAGGGTATCCACCCGGTAAACGATCGATCGCCCCAACTCACCGTTGAGCAAATTACGCAGGAAATAAAAATACTGCAGCCACAGCGGCTGATCGAGGCCGAACTGCGCGCGCACGCGCGCCAGCGCGGCCGGGGTGCTGCGCACGCCGAGCAGAATGCGCGCCGGATCGCCGGGGATGCTGCGCACCATCACAAAGGTCAGCACACTAATGCCAAACAGCACCGGCAGCAGTTGCAACGGCCGGAACAGCAGAAAACGATAACGGTGCATGCTCACCCCCTTACCGCACGCCGGCGCCGTGCTTCCTGATGGTGCAACGCCGCACAATAGCCATCATCGGCGATAGCCTGTGGTTTATCAGGCTGGATCTCATGCCACATCATTCCCCCTGCGGATAACGGCCGCACACGGCGGCACTGGACCTATTCTTACGCTACCCGCGTAACGCCGCAGCGGGTAGTTAGTAAAAATGCTAGTTTTCAGGCCCCATGCCGTTGCCACGTGGCACCTGAATTGCATGGGTCAGGGGAACACGTTTGCACGATCCGTTCCCAAAACGTGGCAGACGATGCGTTTTTTGGAGGGTTATGATGAGCATCAAAATTACCCCATCCCCCACCGCCCACGGCGATACGCTGGCCCAGGCCTTTGCCGGGCTGTATCAACAGACGTTGCGGTTGGGGTTTGACGCGATGATTTATGACTTTACGCCGGTGCCGCGCTCTCTGGAGGGCGATCTGATCACGCCGGCATTGCTGCAAATGCACAATGTGCCGGACGATATGCGTGCGCTGTGGTGTGAACAGGGGTATTACCAGGCCGATCCGGTGCAGGTTTATGCGCTGAAAACCTGCGCGCCGTTTGTCTGGTCTTATCAACACCCGGAGCAAACCGCGCTCCAGATTGTGCTGGAGAAACAGCACCAGCCGGTGCAGGACTATATGCGCGACAACCAGATGCCCTGCGGCGCCACGGTGCCGCTGCATCTGCCGCACGGCGGTTTTGTCACCATCACCGGCATTACCAGCGGCGCCCAGCAGGAACAGGCGCTGAATGAAACGCTGGCCGAGTTGAGCTTTATCGCCCATGCGTTCCAGGAATCGGTGTTCCCGCTGTTTGATAAAGAGCTGCTCACCTGCCAATACGTGCGCCTGAGCAAACGTGAGCGCGAATGCCTCTCCTGGGCGGCAGAAGGCCTGACGGCCAAGGAGATCGCCCGCAAGCTGCACCGTTCGGTGGCCACCGTCTGCCTGCATCTGAATACTGCTGCCCATAAGCTGGGCGCCAGTAACCGAGTTCAGGCGGTGGTGCGCGCCATGCACTATCGGCTGCTCGATAGCTGAAAATCTATCTATTTTGCTAGCTGTTCGATCGGGCTGCGCTGTTTTACCTTGTCGCCATCTCCACGCACAGGGAAAACGTTATGTCCAGCATCCGCGAAGGCTATGCTCCATTCCGGGATTACCAGACCTGGTATCGTATCTGCGGCGATTTGCACAGCGGCCTGGCGCCGCTGGTAGTGGCCCACGGCGGCCCCGGCTGCACCCATGACTATGTCGATGCTTTCCGGGATATCGCCGCCAGCGGCCGCGCCGTCATCCACTACGATCAGTTAGGCAACGGCCGCTCGACCCACTTGCCGGGCAAACCCGCCAGCTTTTGGCAGGTGGCGCTGTTTCTTGAGGAATTGAACAACCTGCTGCACCATTTGGGCATTGCCGATAACTACGCGCTGCTCGGGCAATCCTGGGGCGGCATGCTGACGGCCGAGCATGCGGTGACGCGGCCCGCGGGCCTGAAGGCGGCGGTGATCGCCAACTCCCCGGCATCAATGGCGCTGTGGCTGCAGGCGGCGGCGCGCCTGCGGGCCGCATTGCCGCCGGAGGTGCAACAGTGCCTGCTCACCCACGAAGCCGCCGGCACCTTGACCAGCGAAGCCTACCGCGCCGCCAGCCAGGTTTTTTATCAGCGCCATGTTTGCCGGCTCGATCCGTGGCCGCCTGAAGTCACACGTACCTTTGCTGCGATGGATGCCGATCCCACCGTGTATCATGCGATGAACGGCCCGACGGAATTCCATGTGATCGGATCAATGAAAGACTGGAGCATTATCGATCGCCTGCCGGCGATCGCCGTGCCGGTGTTGTTGATTTCCGGCCGCTTTGATGAAGCGGCGCCAGAGGTGGTGCAACCCTACGCCGATCTGATTCCAGATAACCAATGGGTGATCTTCGAGGCTTCCAGCCATATGCCGCACGTCGAAGAGCGGCAAGCCTGTATGCAAACCGTTAGCGCGTTTCTGGCGCGCCATTGTTAGGAAAGCGCGCTCACTGCAGCATCCAGCGCCTTGTCGCCGATCAACAACGCGCGCTGCCCAATATTGCCGCAGATTTCGCCCAAACTTAACAATGTGCCCGCCCCGCGCAGAATGTGGGCCGGGAAAATAATAGCTTGTGTTTGCATGTCATCCTCTTCAGTCACGAGCACGGTTCAGCAAGCTGACCCATGCGCTGATATCCGCGTTATTTTCCATGTCCATACCACACGCCCATAACGCCTGGGCCTGTTGCAGCGGTAACGGCCTGGATGCCAGCGACAAGAACTTGTCGCAAAGTTCACGATCGCCAATCGGATTAGCCGGGTTACCCCACGCCACCTCCACGCACCGCGACACACGGGCACCATGGCGGGTCTGCAAGGTGACCACCGGCTCACCGTCGCTGGACAGTGCAGGATCTACCCGCAGTGTTATCCGGTTCATGACGGCCAGCAGCGCAGGATCCCGCCGGTTCGCCTCCTCAAAGGCATCCAGCCCGGCATGCCCCAGCAGCAAACGCGCCGCTACCGCATATGGCAGGCTCATTTGCGCCGCCGCCAGCGTCTGGATATGCGTATTACCGCACATATCATTGAGGAACGGGCAAAGACGAACTTCTATTTTTTCAATCTGGTCGAGATCGACCTGCAATTGCTCAAACAGCAGCCCTGCGGCATCGATCGCCGCATGTGTGCCACGGCAGGAGGCATAGGGCTTAATCGAACAACGCAACAGTTTCCATACCTGGCCCAACCCATCGGTCAATGCAGCAGGTACGGCACTCTTCGCCGCCAGCGTGGAAAAAAAGCAGCCCCAGCCATCATTAAACAATGCACTTGGCCCGGAGATCCCCTGTCTGGCGCAGAGCACGGCCAGGACACCGCCTTCAGCGGCGCGCCCGGCATGCAATTTTTTGCTCTGCGCACCGTCATGGATGAACCCCCATAGGCCGCCGCTAAAACTGCCGGCAATCCCCAGAGCCGAGCTGATCTGCTGCTTATCCAGCCCCAGCAACCGGGCAGCAGCAGCAGCAGCGCCGAACACCCCGCAGGTGGCGGTAGAATGCCAGCCCGCACCGTTATGCGCCGCATAGCCGCCACAGGCCTCCAGTACACGCCGCGCGATATCGTAGCCAATCACCGTCGCCAGAATAAACTGCCTGCCGCTAACCGGTTGTTCACACAAGGGTAATACGGCCAACAGCGCCGGGATCACGACCGCCCCCGAATGATCGCAACCGCCGGTATCGTCCAGCTCCAGCGCATGGGCAGCGACACCGTTAAGCAGGGCCGCATTACGCGGCGAGGTGGCGTTCCCGGTTCCCCAAACCAACGCGGTGGGCGCCGCGCCTTCGCTGGCGATAAGCCGGGCCATATCCTGCGCAACGTCGCTGGTTATCCCGGCCAGCGCCGCGCCGAGCGTATCGAGAATATGCCGTTTGCAGCGTGCGACCAGCGCTGGAGGTAAATCGCCGTATTGCACACCGAAAATAAAATCCACCAGCGTTTGCTGCGGATTGGCAAGGGGGGAGTGTTCACTGCACAGGGAAACATCAGGCATGTGGCGCCTCCTTACGGTTGGCGGCGTGCATGGCGTCGCCCCCTGGGCCGGTATGTCGCCGCCAGACTTCCGCCGGGTGTGAAGGGCTGTTATCCGGCTGGCTTTGCCGCCACCAGTCAGCCACTTCCCCGGCAGTGGTGATCCACACGTCAGGCCGCAAGGCGATGTAATCCAGCAACGCCGCCAGCACGCCGATACGCCCAGCGGTACCGATAATTTCAGGATGCAGACGCAACACATAGCACAAGCCAAAGCGATAGAAGCCGTCAAAATCCATTTTCATATTGCCCAGTGTCTGGCTATAAGAGGCGATGCGCGACTGGGCCGGTGGTACGGCAGGGCTAAGGTTAAAAGCGAAATAGGGCTCGTCTTCAAGCTCGTAGTGCAACGGCAGTTCCACCAGCCGATCGGGCCTATCGGCGGTGGTAACCGTGTGAAAATACGGGAGATCGTCACCGCGCCAGCCAGAGGTCCAACGCACGCCATTGGCAAGCAAGGCATCCGGCAGGCCTGGGGCCCAGTTGCCGGCGGGCAGGCGGAAACCTTGGGGCATTAAGCCGGTTATCTCACCGATCGTTTCCCCGCCGCGCACGACACTGTGAATTTGCTCATTCAGCGTCAGTTCATCAAAACGCTCAAATTGGTAGCCACAGCCGGCCAGTTCATGCCCAGCCTGGTGGATCTGGCGAACGCGTTCAGGATGCTCATGGGCGACAATGCCCGGCAGGCACCAACTGGCCGTGATGTTTTTCTCCGCCAGCAAGGCCAACAGACGATCGATGCCGCGCAGCGTACCGTAGCGCCATACCGACAAGGTTTTTTCACGCCCGGCCACCGCCGGAACCTGGCTAAGAATGCCGTGGATATCATTGAAATCAATGGTGACCACCACCGCACAGCGCTTGCCCTGCGGCCAGTGGCTTTCCGATAGGGGATGTTCAATATGCATCGCCATGCTCCTGCAGCCACCAGCGCGCCACGTCTCTGCAATGGGCAAACCACACGTCGTTCCGCGTGCACAGGTGATTAAAAAATTGGTCGAGCAACATAATGCGGCCCGGTTTGCCGGATATTTTTGGATGAAACAGGGTCGTCAGGCTCAACCCTTCATTCATGGCGCCGTCAAACTCACGGCACCAGTTATCCAGCGTTAATGCATAGCTGGCCGTACGATCCAGCCCGGAGGGAAAGTTGGGCTCGCGGGTATAGGCCAACGAGGCATAATCATCCATCTCCCAACGGCCGGGGATTTCCACCAGTTGCCGTTCCTTTCCGGCGACGCCGATCAGATAAGGCCGATCGTCGCCGCGCATACTACTGGAATAAGTTACCCCGGCCTCCAATAACATGGCTGGCGTATCCGGGTGCCAATCGCCTGAAGGGGTGCGAAAACCTTCGGCATGAATGCCCAGCACCTGCCAAAAAATATCCCGTGACTTTTCCATCACCCAGCGCTGCTCGCTGGCGCTCAATGCGTAAAAAGATTCATGCCGGTAGCCGTGATAGGCCACTTCATGCCCTTGTTCGACAATCGCCCGGCATTCCTGCGGCCAGTTTTCCACTATCCAGGCCGGCACAAAAAAGGTGGCGGGCAACTGATAGGCGCGCAGCAAATCCAGAATACGCCCCAATGCCCGGAACGGGCCGTAGCCGCCGAAAGTGAAATAGTCCGCTTTTTGCCAGATGCTGCCATTGAGCATCGCGTCGCCGGTAGGGCCATCAAGATCAAACGCCAACGCCATGCAGCCCATTTTCCCCTCTGGCCAGAGGGTTGATATTGCAGACATGATGAGTTTCCCGTTGTGTGGGCCGCACAGCCGGGCAGCTTATGCGGCAACCTCGGTTTGCGGTTATTTACCGCTGTTGATGGTGACGTCACTCACCGCACCGTCCTGCATGCCCCATTTGGTCAGGATCTGGAGATAGGTGCCATCGGCAATCATCGCGGTCAGTGCGCCTTTCACGCCGTCAATTAACGCCGTGTCGTCTTTGCCGATACCGATGCCCGTCACCTGATAGGCGAATGCCTTACCCAGTGGTTTATAGGTATCTTTCTCCAGGTTCATGATGTAAGGCAGGGTTTCACTGCCCTGCACCACGCCGTCAATACGGCCCTGGCGCAGTTGCGTGCGCGCATCGGCCGTCCCTTCAGCACCTACCACCACGATGGCCGGCTTGCCTGCCGCTTCACAATGGGCCTTACTCCAGGTGGCAATTTCAGCCGGAAAGGTGGTGCGCCGGCTGGTACCGACTTTCTTGCCACATAAATCCAGCATTTGGTTAATTTCTTTATGGGCAACGGTGGTATAGAACTGCGGGCCGCTGTGGTAGTAATCGACAAACGTGACGACTGACTGCCGGGCTTTGGTGTCGGTCATGCCGGAGAGGATCATATCAATACGTTTGGTGGCCACCGCGTTGACCATCTGTTCAAAGCCGATTTCATGCCAGCTGATTTTACGGTTCAGGCGTTTACCAATCTCCATGCCAAGATCGTAATCCATGCCGGTAAGCTGGCCGGTCGCCGGATCTTTAAATTCCAGCGGCGGGTAATTAGGCATCATGGCAACTTTGATTTCATCTTTCTGCGTTAACTCCGCGGCGCAAACCGTCTGGACACCAGCCAATGTGCTGAGCACAATGCCAGCGGTGAATACGGACAACAGCGTTTTTTTCATCGTCGTTTTCTCATCGTTAAGGTGATTAAATCAGGACGGCAGAAATAAAATTCTTCGTCCGCGGATTCTGTGGCTGGAGTAGAACGTCTTCGGGATTACCGCTTTCAATGATGCTGCCCTCGTCCATAAATACCACGCGATTGGCCACTTCGCGGGCAAAGCCCAGCTCATGCGTCACCACAATCATCGTCATGCCTTCTGCGGCCAGGCTGCGCATCACCGCCAGAACTTCACCCACCATCTCGGGATCGAGAGCGGAAGTCGGCTCGTCAAACAACATCAGCTTAGGCTTCATCGCCAGCGCCCGGGCGATGGCAACCCGCTGCTGCTGCCCGCCGGACAGTTCAAGGGGGTAAGCATCAGCCTTATGGGCCAACCCCACCCGCTCAAGCAGGGCCATCGCTTCTTCTTTTGCTTCTTTCAGAGGGCGCAAAAGCACCTGGGTTGGCCCTTCAATAATGTTTTCCAGTGCGGTTTTATCGGGAAACAGGTTGAAGCGCTGGAATACCATGCCGGTCTTGAGCCGCTGGCGTGAGATTTGCCGATCGTTGAGGGGGTAGAGTTTTTTCCCTTCGATGCGAAAACCGATCAGTTCGTCGTCCACCCAGATACCACCGCTATCGATGCGTTCCAGCTGGTTAACACAACGCAAAAAGGTACTTTTGCCTGAACCGGACGGGCCAATGACGCACATCACTTCACCGTATTTCACGTCCAGGTTGATGTTTTTCAGCGCCTGGAAATCGTCAAAATACTTATTCACGTTGACCGCTTTGATAATGCTTTTCATCCACAGCTCCTCCGGTTAATGACTGCGGCGCTGAGTGCCACGCCCGAAATGACGCTCCAATTGCCCTTGCCCAAGCGACAACAGAGTGACTACCGCCAGATACCAAATGCCGGCGACAAACAGCAGTTCCATCACTCGCGCATTCGCGAAATAAATGGTTTGGGCGTTATAGAGCAGTTCGGAATATTGGATCATGCTGGCCAGGCTGGTGGTCTTGACCATGCTGATAAATTCGTTACCGATAGGGGGAATAATGACCTTCATCGACTGCGGTAAAATAATGCGCCGCAGGGCATGCAGGCGGGTCATACCGATGGCTTTCGCCGCTTCGTACTGCCCCAGATCCACCGACAGCAGGCCGGCGCGCACCACCTCCGAGGTATAAGCCCCCTGATTGATGCTCAGCCCCAGTAGCGCCGCGGTAAATGGCGTCATCAGATCGACGGTGTTGATACTGAATACGCCGGGTATGCCCAACACCGGGAAAATCAGCGCCAGGTTAAACCAAAGCAATAGCTGCAAAATCAGCGGAGTGCCGCGAAATATCCAGGTATATCCCACCGCCACGGCACTTAGCACTGGGTTTTGCGACATACGCATCACCGCAATGATCACGCCGAAGATAACGCCCAACAGCATCGCTAAAATCGACATCACGATGGTATTCACCAGGCCAAACAGAATGGCCTTCGCGGTCAGGAATTGTCCGACATAGCTCCACTCGATTTTCCCGTGGGCAAAGGCGTTAACCAACAACGCCAACAGCACCAGAATGATCGCTGACGCGGTAATCCGCCCGTAATAACGCCGGGGCACATGATGGTACTCACTTAAATCGCTGTTGATGGGCTGCTCACCGCCCGGATGACGAAGATGGGTCATACGTTGCTTCCCCCGTTATGAACATGCGGTAGTTATCGTCAGGCCGGTATATTCCGCTACCCAGGCTGCCTGCGCCGCCAGCTTGCCCCGCAAACGAACGATTTGTTCTCTGACCCGCGCAGGTGCGGTACCGCCCCAGGCGCTGCGGGCGTTAATCGCCGCTTCAAGCGTCAAACATTCACGCACATCGCCCGTCAGGCGGGGATCAACCTCGGACAATTGCCGATCGCTAAGCTGATGCAGCGCCAGTTGGTGCTGCTCGCAAATTTGCACCAACCGGCCAGTGATTTCATGAGCTTCTTTGAACGGTACGCCGCGGCGTGACAGCCAGTCCGCAACTTCCGTCGCCAGGGTAAATCCTTGCGGCGCTTGCTCGCGCAACCGGGCAACGTTGACGCTCATGGTGTCAATCATGCCGGCCATGGCAGGCAGAACCAGCAACAGCTGCTCGACGGTATCCATGGCATTACGTTTATCCTCAATCAGATCGCGGTTGTAAGAGAGCGGCAACCCTTTCATGGTGCTCAACATGGCCGTCACGTTGCCGATCAATCGACCGCTTTTACCACGCGTTAATTCGGCAATATCCGGGTTTTTCTTTTGCGGCATAATCGAGCTGCCGGTGGCGTAGCCGTCATCAAGCGCCACCCAGCGAAACTGGCGGGATGCCCACAGGCACACTTCTTCACACAAGCGAGAAAGATTGACGGCCAGCATCCCGCCGGCAAACAGAAACTCCGCCACGTGATCGCGGCTGGCGACGGCATCGATTGAGTTTTCACAAACGCCGTCATACCCCAGATCTTTCGCCGCCAATTCAGGATGCATAGCGATAGCCGATCCCGCCATAGCAGCCGCACCCAATGGGGAAAAGGCACAGCGTTTATCCCAATCCTGAATACGCTCCACATCCCGGGCAAAAGACTGGGCGTGAGCCATCAACTGGTGGCCGAATACGATAGGTTGAGCCTGCTGTAAATGCGTAAAGCCAGGCGCAATGCTTTCAGTGTGCCGTTCCGCCTGCGCCACTAACGCCGTTTGCAATGCCAGCAGTGCAGCAACGATTTTGCGTGCGTTGTCACGCAGGTAAAGCCGCAAATCGTTGGCGGTCTGATCGTTGCGCGAGCGGCCAGCGCGCAATTTGCCACCCAATTCCCCCAGCCGTTCGGTCAACACACGTTCAACAAAAGTATGCACATCTTCATCGTCCGGGCTGGGTTGCAGCGTGCCCTGCTGATAATCCTGTGCCAGTTGACCGATGGCCGATACCATCAGCCCCGTCTCATGTTCGTCCAATAACCCTGCGCGCTGCAGCTCATACGCATGGGCACGGCAACCTTCCAGATCATAGGCGGCGAGAGAAAAATAGGCCTCGGGGCTGCGGGACAATGCGCTTAGCGCTGCAGATGGGCCGTGTTTAAAACGCGCCCCCCAAAGGCGATCTACCGGATGTGACATAACATATTCCTTCTCTTATGGCATGGATGTTGCAACCTTTCACTGGTGACAACCGGGTTAATATTTAGCGGCAGCAAATAAGGCACCCAAGCGATCACGCAATAACGGGACAAAAAAGATGATGCGGTTAAATTAATAATGGAGAACGTATATGCGGGGGTAAATATTTATTATGGAAAGTCAACTTTCCAAATCCGGAAACACATCATCATGCCGAGGTGATATTAATCAGCAGACCATAGGCGTCGCAGATTTAAAGCTTCTTAAGGTATTCAAAACGGTATTCGAGGCCGGAGGATTTACCGCAGCCTGCGGTGAGCTAAATATCGGCCTAGCGGCTATCAGTAAGCAAATTTCTGATTTAGAAGTGCGTTTCGGCATGAAACTTTGCACGCGTGGGCGCGAGGGATTTTACCTAACCGATCACGGTAAAATAACCTACAGCGCATGCCTTGATTTGTTCTCATCGATTAATCAATTCCGCGACAAATTAAACAATGCACGGCATGAGTTGTTCGGCGAATTAAATATCGGCATTATTGATAACACCATTACCGACCGGCGATCGCCCGTCGTTAGCGCCCTGCGCACCATACACGGCCAGGCGCCCAAGGTTAGTGTGCGCCTACATGCTACGCAACTGGAGGAGATCGAACGCGGCGTGATCGATGGCCGATTTACCTGTGGCATTATTCCTGTCTACCAGGAAAAACCAGATTTAGATTACTTTTTCCTTTATGATGAAATCGCGTACCTGTGTTGTTCAAATCAGCATGAACTGTTCTCGCTGACGCCGGATGAATTAACCTTTGAACGCATCGAAAACGCTAGCCTGGTCAATCATTTTTATACCAACCACAGCCATAAGAATCCTGCTTTACATTTTTCCTCATCCAATGCGATTGCCGTTCAGGTCGAAGCCGTGACCATGCTAATCCTGACAGGGAATTATATCGGTTTCTTACCCGATCACTATATTAATGGTTTCGCTGCCGATGGGGAAATTAAAGCTTTGCTACCAGATGCCATTAGCGTTAAGACCCCCATTAATCTTGTGGTAAAACGCGGTACAGCACTAAATTCGGTGGTTAAATTATTCCTCAATGCATTGAAAGATAGGCCATCAACCGCTGCACCAGTGGAAGCGAATCACTGACTTGCCTCACGGCGCACCAACAGGTGCACCGTGAATAAACATCCGATGCAAAACAGTGCAACCCCGTATCCCCCAGCTTCCCGCTGGGGCAAGGTGAGCAGTACTGTCAGGCGCGCCCTTCGTAACCATCGTAGTAGGCCGCGATGGCTTCATTCATCAGGACATTCTTTTGCTTTTGTGAATCGCTGGAGCTGTATTCGGTATTGATAAAGCGCTGTTTTCTTTCCCACGTTTTGGCAAACTCAGGGCTGCGGAAATAATTTTCTTTCGCCTTTGCCTGCTGCGGCGTTAATCCGTTGGCGCGGTCTTTTTTACCCTCCTGGTAAAACTGATCAAAAAACGGCACGCTCATGCGGATCGTATCCGTAATTAGCGTCCTGGAGTTGGGATCAAAATGATCGCTATCTATCTGATAGATGGCATGTTTTGCATGCCGCTCCGGGCTGCTGGTTTGCGTGGTGCAGGCACACAGCAATGCTGCTGCCAGTAACAAGGTGAGGTTATAACTTGTGTTATTCATTTTTATCCCTAAATAAAAACCATTATCTCCTGGAACATACGTTTTACTGCGCAGGCTAACCGCCTGTAACTCAACAACGTCAGAGATACCTTTGATATGAAAAACCACATCCCCAGTGATGCGGCTTTATATTTCAGCACAAGTGGAAAATATTCGCTCATCAAGGAAAATAAAATTCCACTTGGGAAATATTATATACATATCGCCAAACAACGAATACTGAGTTAATCCCTTTTTTGATTATTTTAACGTAAGCCGAAAACAAACCGGCAGGAATCATCATGAAGCGCTCAAACGGCAGAATGCGCCGCCACGGTGCATTCTGCCGAGCTTTGCCACAAAACCCCTTGGTACACCCGCATAGCAGGCTGGCACGGATATTGCTGCACTGTGGCATGACCGATTTCATTGCCATGGGGTGTATCGCAGACCATGCCGCCAAACACGATCAAGAGCGTCTGCCCTTACTGTGGGGTAGGCTGCGGCATTATTATCGACGTCGCAGACAACCGGGCCATCAAGGTCACGGGCAATAAGCAGCATCCCACTAATTTTGGCCGGCTGTGCACCAAAGGCAGCACCTGCATCCAGGCCATTGCGGGCAGCGGGCGGCTTGAACACGCCTATCTGCGCAACGAGCACCAGCATGAGCCGGTGAAAGTGGCGATGCGCCACGCCATCACGGAAACCGCCCGCCGTCTGCGCGCCATTATTGATACCCACGGCCCGGACGCGGTGGCAATGTATGTCTCTGGCCAAATGTCGTTGGAAGCCCAGTATCTGGCTAATAAGCTGATCAAAGGCTTTATCGGCACCAACAACATTGAATCCAATTCGCGCCTGTGCATGGCCAGCGCCGGCAGCGGCTATAAACTTTCGTTAGGCGCAGACGGGCCGCCGGGTTCCTACCAGGATTTCGATCGGGCCGATGTGTTCTTCGTGATTGGCGCCAACATGGCCGACTGCCACCCTATCCTGTTCCTGCGGATGATGGACAGGGTGAAGGCCGGTGCAAAACTGATCGTAGTGGATCCACGCCGCAACGCGACGGCAGACAAAGCCCACCTCTTTTTGCAGATCAATCCCGGCACCGATCTGGCCCTGCTCAACGGCCTGCTGCACCTGCTGGTGAAGAACGGCCATACCGATGATGATTTTATCGCCCGCTATACCGAAGGTTGGGAAGCGATGCCCGCTTTCCTGGAAGACTACTCACCGGATAAAGTGGCTGCGATCACTGGCCTGGCGGAAGCCAATATCCGCCAAGCCGCGGCGTGGATCGGTACGGCGCCGGAATGGATGAGCTGCTGGACCATGGGGTTGAACCAAAGCACCCACGGCACCTGGAATACCAACGCCATCTGTAACCTGCACCTTGCCACCGGTGCCATATGCCGCCCCGGCAGCGGCCCCTTTTCGCTCACCGGGCAGCCCAACGCCATGGGCGGGCGGGAAATGGGCTATATGGGGCCGGGCTTGCCCGGCCAGCGTTCAGTATTGGCCGAGCAGGATCGCTCTTTTATCGAAGAACTGTGGGGCATCCCCAGCGGAACGCTGCGCACCGACAACGGCGGCGGCACCATCACCCTGTTCCAGGATATGCAACAGGGCAAAATCAAGGCCTGCTGGATCATCTGCACCAACCCCGTCGCCACCGTGCCCAACCGGAAAAACGTCATCGCCGGCCTGCAGGCTGCGGAGTTGGTCATCACCCAAGACGCGTTTCTTGATACCGAAACCAACCGCTACGCCGATATCTTGCTGCCTGGCGCGCTGTGGGCCGAAGCCGAAGGTGTGATGATCAACTCCGAACGCAACCTGACGCTGATGCAAAAAGCCATCGAACCGCCCGGCGACGCCATGCCGGACTGGCAAATCATCGCCGAGATCGCCTGTGAAATGGGTTACCGCACCGCGTTTAGCTATGCCGATTCATCCGCGGTTTTCGAGGAAATCAAACGCACCCGGAACCCGAAAACCGGCTATGACATTCGCGGCGCCAGCTACGCCAGACTGCGCGAAACCCCGTTGCAATGGCCCTGCCCGCCGAATGACGAGCAGGACCGGCACCCGATACGCTATCTGAATACCGGCGTCAGCCAAACGCTGAAGGTGAGTGAAACGGGCGAACGCCCAAACATCGTGTTCGCCACCGCCAGCGGCAAAGGCGTTTTTCTGCCGCGCCCCCACATGCCGCCGGCGGAAATGCCGGATGCGGATTTTACCTTCGTACTGAACACCGGCCGCCTGCAGCACCAGTGGCACACGCTGACCAAAACCGGGAAAATCCCCACGCTGAACAAGCTCAACCCCGGCCCGTTCGTTGAGATTCACCCTGAAGACGCCACGGCGCTCGGCATTCACAATAAAGATCCGGTGGCGATTACTTCGCGCCGCGGGCGGGCGGTGCTGCCCGCCGTCGTCACCGACCGGGTACGCCCCGGCAACTGTTTTGCCCCCTTTCACTGGAACGATGTCTTTGGTAAGGAGCTGGCGATCAATGCGGTAACCAGCGATGCCATCGATCCCCTGTCGCTCCAGCCTGAATTCAAATTCTGCGCCGTCTCCCTCACGCGCGTTGCAGAAAAACCATCAACCCCCTATCCGGACAGCGAGAACAATGGCGTTCTTGCGGCCAACCACCAGGCAAGTGCCAGCGCGGGCACATCGGAGAATCAAACCAGAGTCCTCGATATGAAACACATCGACGCGCTGGCCACGCTTCTCGGCCTTGATACCGCGCCTGCCGTCTCGCTTGAGGCGCATGAAAAAATCTATCTCCAGGGTTACCTGGCCGCGCTGCGCACCGATGCCGCACGCCAGGCCGGCGGCGTGCCGGTGTTGCCGGCGACCGCACCGTTTGAACCCACCAGGCGGTTATTGATCGACGGCATGTTGGCCGGCCTGTTCGCCCGCACCTGGCTGGCTGAAGGCAGCAACGCCGGCACAGCAGCCTTGCCGTCCCCCGTGGACAGCGCCCCCGACAGCACACCGGCCGTCACCCTGCTTTGGGCTTCGCAAACCGGCAATGCGGAAGAATTTGCCGGGCAATGCGCAGCGAAACTCAAAGCGGCGGGCCACCAGGTGACCTTAGCCGACATGGGCGACGTACAGCCGGGCGATCTGGCCGCCGCTTCGCAACTGCTGCTGATCACCAGTACCTTTGGCGATGGCGATCCACCGGACAACGGCAGCGCGCTTTGGGCTGCCTTACAGGCCGACAACGCCCCACGGCTGGAAAACACGGCTTTCGCCGTACTGGCATTTGGCGACTCAAGTTACGATCAGTTCTGCGGCTTTGGCCGCAAACTGGATGAGCGGTTGGCCGCACTGGGGGCACAACGCCTGCTGGCCCGCACCGATTGCGAACCAGACTATCAGGCTACAGCCAACGCCTGGCTGGCTAGCCTGTTGCCGGTGTTAGCGAACGTCACCCACGACGAAATGGCGCTCGCCACAGCCACTGTTGTAGATTGCGCCCCAGCGTCGGATACGGCGGCACCGGTCGCCGGGTTCAACCGCAACGCCCCGCTGCATAGCCGGTTGATGACAAACCGCCTGCTGAACGCGCCCGGCGCAGAAAAAGAAACCCGTCAATACGCCTTCGATTTAGCCGGTAGCGGCCTGCGCTACGAAGCGGGCGACGCACTGGGCGTTTTGCCACGCAACTGCCCGGCGCTGGTCGACGAACTGCTGACTACCATGCGCCTTGCCCCCGACGCGCTGGTCAACGTGGCGGATCGCGGCGAGATGCCGCTGGCGCAAGCGCTGGAAAATCATCTGGATATCGTGCGCATCACCCCCGATATCCTGCAGTTCGTTAATGAACGCGCCGGCAGCGATTGGCTGGCCGCGCTGCTGCACGACGAGCAAAAAGAGGCGCTGAAGCAGTGGCTGTGGGGGCGGCAGATCGTCGATCTGCTCCAGGCCTGCCCGATACAGGCCAGCGCCACCGAGTGGCTGACGGTGCTGAAACGGCTGCAACCGCGGCTGTATTCGATTGCCTCCAGCCCCAAAGCGACGCCGGATCAGGTGCATTTAACCGTTTCGACCGTCCGTTACGGCCAGGGGGATAAACGCCGCGGCGGGGTATGCTCCACTTTCCTGGCCGACCGTGCGGCGCAGGCCGAGATCCCCATCTTCGTGCAGAAGTCTGCGCATTTTAAACCGCCCGCCGCCCTGGATGCGCCGATGATCATGGTCGGCCCCGGTACCGGTGTCGCCCCATTCCGCGCCTTCCTGCAGGAGCGCCAGGCCACCGGCGCAACCGGCAAAAACTGGCTGTTTTTTGGCGAACAGCGCGCCAAAACGGATTTCTACTACCAGGAGGAGTTTACCGCACTGCAGCAAAACGGTTATCTGCACCGGCTGGAGACGGCGTTCTCACGCGATCAGCAGGAAAAAATCTATGTTCAACATCGGATGCTGGAGCACGGCGCCGAGCTGTGGGCATGGCTGCAACAGGGGGCGTATTTTTATGTCTGCGGCGATGCCGGGCGTATGGCCAAAGACGTGGACGCCGCGCTGCGCCAGGTGGTGCAGGAACACGGCGGCATGAAGGCGGAAGCCGCCGCGGAGTGGGTTACTCGGCTGGCGCAGGAAAAGCGCTACGTGCGGGATGTTTATTAGACGGTGCCCCTCATTCATTATTTGATGGAAGACAATGCCATTGGTGAGTGGAGCACGGGTGTGGAAGCCATTGAAGGCGCCGAACGGCGGAACGTAGCATAGGCGAAACCGCCAGGACGACGGTTTCAGGCGAGACAGGCAGGGACGCCTGTCGTAGCCGGCCGTTAATGCGCAGTGACACAGTGAGGGTAGCCGCGCAGCGGCCGCCTGATATGGCGTAGGCGCGGGGTCGTTAGGGGCCGCGCCCCGGCCCCTAACTCGGGCGCGGGCTACAGTGCCACAAAAAACGACCGAGTTATAGCGACCGAAACCCTCTCGGTTAGGGCAAAAAACGTTGCCGCCCCACCCCGCTACCACCAGCGAAAAACTTAGTCCAATCCATTCAAATTGCTAACCGAATCGCGAATACGCAACTCCGTGGCAAAATCATACGAATCCGTCGCCTCAATATTCACCCCAATACGCCGCAACAACAACGTCGCCGCCGCGCGGCCCATCTCCCGCCCAGGTTGGCGCACCGTCGTCAACGGCGGATGCATATGGCTGGCCTGGGCAATATCATCGAACCCCGTGACGCTAATATCCTCTGGAACGCGCACATACTGCTGCTCGCAATAGCGGATAAAACCAATCGCCATCAGATCGTTAGCGCACATCACCACGGTGGGGCGCTGTTCCACCGGCATCGCCAGCAGGGTTTGCGCCGCATACCGACCGGCGGCTTCGGTATAATCGCCACGGATAAACGGCACCGAATCCGGCGCGATATTCGCCTCGAAAAACGCCTCGCGGAACCCGGCCTGCCGTTGCTCGCTGGTCCACAGCCCCTGTGGGCCGCTGACCATAAACAACCGCCGGTGCCCCTGCGCCAACACATAGCGCGCCAACTCGCGCGCGCCGATCAGGTTCTGCGAGCTGACAAACGGGATATCAACGCCGGGCAGGCATTCATCGACGAACACCACGACGTTTTTATCCGCCAACTCCAGCAGCGAAGGGCTGGGCAACCCGGTGCCGGATAAATAGATCACACCGTTCAGCCTTTGGGTACGCAGCACCTTGGCGTAATACGCTTCCCGCTGCTTATCCGACCAGGTGATGCACATCACCAACAGGCAATCGATATTATCCAGCACGCTCTGTATCCCTTCGGCGATATCGGTAAAAAAGGCGTTGCTCAGATCGGGCACGATAAAACCAATGGAGGAGATACGCTGATACTTCAACCCGCGGGCGGCGCTGTTCGGTTCGAAGTTGAGTTCGGCGATGCAACGCAGCACGCGCTCGCGGGTGGCCGGCGCAACCGGCCGTTGGCTGTTATTGATTACGGCGCTGACGGTACCGACGGAAACCCCAGCCAAACGCGCCACGTCACGTATGGTGCACTTTGCCTTGGGTTGCGGGGTCACTTCCTTTGTCATGAAAAATCCTGTGTGCGGTCAGTTGAAAGGCGACATTATACACAGCGCACGGCGTGGGGCAGGACTGACCTGGGGTTGGTGTGGTTCGCCGGCGCGGGGAGGTTAATCGCGATATCGCGCCCAGAAGCGGGCCCGTGACGAAGTGCGCCATGGCGTAATGAGGTATTCCAGCAGCATCACCAGCATAAAGCTGAACACGCCAAGCAGCGCCAAAAAGGCAATAGCGGCGAACGTACCCGCCGTATTCAGCCGCGAGTTAGCCTGCAGAAGATACGCCCCCAACCCGCCGCTGGTAGACGCCGTCCACTCGCCGATCACCGCGCCGGTAACGCTGAAGGTAGCGGACAGCTTCAGCGCCGAAAACAGCGGCGTGTAGGTTGCCGGCAGCTTAACGTAGCGGAACACCGCCAGGCGCGAACCGCCCATGGATTTCACCAGATTCAGCATATCGCGATCGACCGAACTCAGGCCGTCCAGCACGTTAACCACCACGGGAAAGAAGACCACCAGCGCCACGATCACCAATTTGGGCGCCAGGCCAAAGCCCAGCCAAATGGTGAGCGCGGCGGCAATGGCGATCACCGGCACCGCCTGGCTGGCGATCAGGATCGGGTACAGCACGCTGCGCACCGCCCGGCTGCTGTCCATCAAAACGGCGAACAGGAAACCGGCGCCGGCGCCAAGGCAAAAGCCGAGCATAAACGTGGTGAAGGTACCGACGAAACCCTGCCAGAGCACAGCCCAATCAGCCCAAATATGCTGCCAGGTCATGGCCGGCGAGGGCAGCACATACGCTGGGATAGCATAAAAACGCACTAGCGCGCCCCAAACCAGCAGCACCAAAACCAGTGCGACGCAGGGCCCCAGAACAGCCAGCAGCAGTTTTTTTGGACTACGCATCGGCGCTGGCCCCCTGCCCGGCGAAGATAAGTTGCAGAATCTCTTTTTTCAACGCGCTGAATCTACTGCTGGTCAGGCTGGCCATGGTTCTTGGCCGTGCAATACCGACCGGCAACACGCTGTGTATTTTGCCCGGCCGCGGCGACATCACCACCACGCGATCGGCCAGGTAAATGGCTTCGTCGATATCGTGAGTGACGAAAATCACCGTGCGACGCTGTTCCTGCCAAACCTGCAGCAACCATTGCTGCATCGACAGCCGTGTTTGCGAATCAAGCGCGCCAAAGGGTTCATCCAACAGGATCACGTCGTACTGCATGGCGAGGGTGCGCATCAGAGCGACGCGCTGGCGCATACCGCCGGACAGGGCGGCCGGGTAGTGGTTGATGAACTCGCCCAGGCCGTAGCGTTGCGCCAACCGAGCGCCTTCGGCCCGCTGCGCGCGGCTGGCGCCGCCTTTCAGCGTCGCGCCGAGTACAATGTTCTCGAGCACCGTCATCCAGGGCAGCAGCAGATCTTTTTGCAGCATATAGCCCACGTGCCCCGCCTGCCCGGTGATGTTCTGATTATCAATCAAGATCTGCCCGTCATCCGGCGCCAGCACGCCGGAGATCAGGTTAAACAAGGTGCTTTTTCCGCAGCCGGAAGGGCCGACAATACAAATAAACTCACCGGTGCCGACGTCCAAATCTGTGGGCGCCAGCGCCGTCATCGTGCCGAAACGTTTGGTCACCTGCCGAATTGACAGCTTAGGCGCAGGCATAGCTTTCCTCATCATGCACCGTGTGGTGAAGTCTTCGGGCCTACAGAACGGTGCAGCAATCCCGGCCAAACCACACGACGTCTTCCACTTTAACCGCCATCTCATCACGCAGCGCAAACGGCTCGATGGCCCAGGCGCCCCACATTGGGCTGGCGTTGTCGGCATCGATAAAACCGTGGGTATAGGCGGCCCCGGCGCTAAGGGAGTGGCCGATGTTGCCCAGTAAATCCAGTAAGATAAAGCCTTCGGCGGCCAGGCGTTCTGCGGTCATGGCAAACAGTTCATTGGCCGGCATGCCCGGCCGGCAACGGCTAAGCATGGCATGATGAATCGCTTGCAAATCGTGCAACGCGGCCTGTGCCTGCGGCGCATCGCCGACGATGGCCGTGCGCGTGCAGTCCCCCCAAAAACCCTCTTGCGTAATCGGGTGGACATCGATAATCACAATATCCTGCTCGGCGGCGATCTGTTTGCCGGGGCCTTGCGTGGGGAAACAAACCCTGGCGTTTTCCCCGGCGCCGACGGTGGTGATAGTCCAGACCCCGGTTGCGCCGTGCCGGTGCAGATACTCATGCACCTGTTGTTCTATTTCCGCTTCGCTGATCCCCACTTTAGCCACGCTGACGCCGAACTGTGCCGCCGCCCGCGCCAACGCCTGTGCTCGGCACAAGCCCGGCGGCGCGCTGGGCGCGACATCCGGCCCCGGCCGATAGGCCCAGGCGGGTTTCATCGAAAACGAAGCGGCCATAAAGGGTTCCCTGGTGTTGGTGTATTTGGTGTTTTAAACGTAATAAATCTAATTAATTATTCTGGTAAATACTTATTCGTGAAGTACTGCTCTGCCGGCAGCGTTTCTTTCACGATTTTTTGTGCCTGTACGGCAGTTAACAATGCATTCCAGCTATTAATATTTTGCGCCAGCGCAGCGCTATTGACCGGTGACAGCAGCGGCGTGGTGTCGTGCCACTGTTGCCGGATAAACGCTTCGTCATACGCTTTGCTGTAGGTTTTAGTGAAGGCGTTAACGGCCTCATCTGGATGATCGACAGCGTAAGCGATGCTTTTTAACGTGGCGCGCATAAACGCCTTGGCCAACTGCGGGTTTTGCTCAAGCCACTTTTGGTTGCCGGCCAGCATCAGCACCGGTGCGTTCGGCACGCCATTATCAATGGCCGGGATGAACTCCGTTTGCATATTGCCCGCGGTAACCATACCGGTGCCTTCGGCGTTGGTCAGGCCGGTAATGGCGTCCACCCGTTTTTGCAGCAGCAGCGGCACGGTATCATCAGACGCGATCACGATCTTGACATCGTTCAGGCTCAGCCCGGCGTGCTGCAACATCATCGCCAGTTGCGCCTGCGTCCAGGCATCGTTGTAAGCGCCGATGGTTTTACCTTTCAGCGCCGCCACGGTGTACTTTTTCCCCTGCGGCGTGATGATGCCCCAGTTATTGTTTTTGCCGTAGCGAGCGATGGAGACGACCGGCGCGCCCTGCTCTTTGGCGAAAACGATGTCCATCACGGTGGTAAAGGCGACGTCCGCCCGGCCGGTGCCCAGATACTTCATGGTATCGGCAACCGTCGGTGGCGTGACGATGTTCAGATCGATGCCTTCATCCGCGTAGAAACCTTTGTCTTTCCCCAGGATCCAAGGGATCCAGAATCCGTCCGCCACCGGCCATTCCTGAACGAAGGTAACCGGCGCCAATGTGCGGGGGGCTGCCGATACCATCGGCACAGTGACATTAGAAAAAATAACACTTCCTATCACAGCGATACCGCACAACCATAAACGCCCTTTCATCCTTGCAATCCTGTTTTTCTGTTGATAAAACTGCTGAACCCGGCAATATTGAACCGGTTCAACCGTTCATGTCAAATATATTTACCCCACACCCTATCCATTGAATATCAATAATAAATTCATTGATAGTTTTAATTGAAACGGTTCATTTTGTATATTTACGCCTGCCTCCCCGTCAGCTAGGAATTTTTCCGGCCAAAAGCGCACTCCACAGATAAAAATGGTGAATATAAGCGGGAAATGCGTCAGATAACCCTTCAATACCTCTCATCTATTAACTGCTTTATAACATTCACGGCGCAGCCGCTAACACGGATGCGCTCACTCACAGCGCCAATCCGTTTATGCCCCCCATTCACACTGCGCCGGTCAGCGGCCATTGCCTATTCCAGTTAAAATATAAACAAATAATTAATAGTTATTTGTGTTGTTTAACTAACGCGCATTAATTTTAACAATTCGACGACGATCCTGGCTGCACCACACCAATAACAAAAACCGGCTACGCAGGCGGGCGGCGGAAAACCTCTAAGACCGACGAAAAATACTGACTTTGCTTTAATCAACCTCGGGGAAAAATATGCGATTCATGCACCGGCTATACCCTATCTCACTGGCTGCGCTGCTTTTTGTGCTG
Source organism: Gibbsiella greigii (assembly GCF_039540155.1). NCBI lineage: Bacteria > Pseudomonadati > Pseudomonadota > Gammaproteobacteria > Enterobacterales > Yersiniaceae > Gibbsiella > Gibbsiella greigii. The sequence continues at coordinate 122,923 of NZ_BAABEM010000004.1, read as the reverse complement.
GCGCCGCTGCAGACGCTGGCGGAAAATCTGAAAGAAATCCGGCTGGACTTTGCCTATTATTCGCCGGAAAGCCTGGTGGTGAAGAAGAACCACTGGCTTGAAGATACCTTCAACCCCAAGGGCACCCAGGTGCGCTGGGTACTTTCCCGCGGCTCCAACAATTCCCTAGAGTTCCTCAACAGCGGCTCGACCGACTTTGCGCTAACTTCCAGCATCTCCGCGTTTGTCAGCCGCGCCAATGGGCAACCGGTGAAAGCGATTTACAGTTACCTCTGGTACGTGCCCAGCATTTTGCTGGTGCAGAAGGATTCACCGCTGAAAACGGTTACGGATCTGAAAGGAAAGAAAATTGCCGCCACCAAAGGCACCGACCCTTACTTTTTCCTGCTGCGCGCGCTGGACGCCAACCACCTGAAGCCCAGTGACGTGAGCATTGTTCACCTGCAACACCCTGATGGGCGCACGGCGTTGGAACAAGGGCGCGTTGACGCCTGGGCCGGGCTGGATCCCCACCTGGCGGCGGCCCAGCTTGCCGGGGCGAAAACGCTGTATGAAAACCCGGCCTTTGGCGTTGCCGCTTTCCTGAATACCCAGGAAGCCTTCCTGAAAGCACACCCCGATGCGGTTTCGGCCGTTATTCAGGCCTATGACAAGGCGCGCCGCTGGATCATCGCCAACCCGGATGCAGCTGTAAAACTGATTGCCGCTGAAACCCAACTACCGGAAGACGTGATTGCGCTGCAACTGGGCCGATATGACTTTACCCAGCCCTTGCCGGGGCAAAAGCACCTGGATGCCATCAAGGCAGTGATCCCGCTGCTGCAGGCCGATCGGGTGATACGCACCGGCGCAGACACCGATACGGCGCTAAATACCCTGATCGACAGCGCCCTGGCCAAGCCGATCGTTGAGGAAAAATAGCATGACCTGCGATATCACCCCCAATGAAAGAACAGTGACTGGCGCCGCCGTAAAACTGGGCGCCCCCCTGCAGCGGCCCAGAGGCTATTATCGCCATCTGCGCGGGTTCTTACTGCCGATTGCTTTGCTGTTGGCGGTGGAAGGCATTGTGCGCATTGGCTGGGTGCCGGCCTATGTGATGCCGCCGCCAAGCGAAATCTGGTTGAGCTTTGCCGAACTGGCCCAAGGCCCGCTTTGGCAGCATATTCTGGCCAGTTCCCTGCGTGTGCTCATCGGCTTTACGCTGGGCGCCAGCCTGGCGCTGTTACTCGGTGCGCTGGTCGGGTTAAGCAAAGTGCTGGAAGCCTATCTGGACCCAATGTTCCAGGCGCTGCGGGCGGTGCCGAGCCTGGCGTGGGTGCCGCTGTTGCTGATCTGGCTCGGGATAGACGAAGGCGCCAAGATCACCCTGATCGCCATCGGTTCGTTCTTTCCGGTCTATCTGAACCTGGTCGCCGGCGTGCGCAATGTGGATCGCAAGCTGGTTGAAGTGGGCACCCTGTACGGTTTTTCCAAAATCAGGCTAGTGCGCCGGATCATTATCCCTGCCGCCCAGCCGTACCTCTTCACCGGCCTGCGGGCGGGGCTGTCTATGGCCTGGCTGTGCGTGGTGGCGGCGGAACTGTTGGCGGCCACCCAGGGCATCGGCTACCTGCTCACCGACGGGCGGGAAACCTCCCGGCCTGATCTGGTGCTGGTCGCTATTATTACCCTGGCCCTGATGGGCAAGATAACCGACAGCCTGCTCAAATCATTAGAAACCAAGGCCCTGTCCTGGCGCGACGGCTACGCCGGTGAGGAGTGATCATGAGTACCTTGTTGCGCCTTGAAAACATCAAAAAAACCTACAACCAGCGCACCGTATTGAGCAACGTCAGCATTGAACTGCGGGCAGGGGAAGTGATCAGCCTGATCGGCCCCAGCGGCTGCGGCAAAAGCACCCTGCTACGGATTGCCGCCGGGTTGGATCGCGCCTTTCACGACAGCCTGAACATTGCCCATAGCACGGCAGGAAACGCCAAAAACACCATCGGCGTGGTGTTCCAGGAGCCGCGCCTGATGCCGTGGCTGACGGTGGCGCAAAACGTCGGGTTTGAAGACGGCAACAACGCCGATAGCCACTGGGTAAACCAGCTGATTGCCGACGTCGGCCTGGCCGGGCATGAGCATGCCCTGCCCAAACAGCTTTCCGGCGGCCAGGCCCAGCGGGTGGCGATTGCCCGCGGCCTTTACAGCAAGCCGCAGGTACTGCTGATGGATGAGCCTTTTAGCGCCGTCGATGCCTTCACCCGCATGCATCTGCAAGAACTGGTGGAAAAACTGGCCCGCCAGTACCACATTGCTCTGTTGCTGGTCACGCACGATCTGGATGAAGCCTTTTACCTGAGCGATCGCGTGCTGATCCTGGGCGGTACCCCCGGCCATATCATCCAGGAGGTCAACGTGGCCGTCGCCAGGCCGCGCGATCGGCGCGACGATCAATTAGCCCATCTGAAAGCCGGAGCGCTCACGGAGCTGATTAAAATCCACGCCTGACACCTCTGGAGCGACGGCGGGTATATTCACAGAGTGACTATCTAAAGCTTTTAAAAGTATTTGATTCGGGCAACGCGGGAGCACACTATCATAGTTATAACCTAATGAATTCATCCAAACTTATATACCCGTTGTACTTAAAGTTGTTTCACCTACCACACACCTGCAACCTGAAGTATGAAAGGGCTATATTGCAATGCTGTTTTAAGAGGTAAGCCACGATGCCGAAGAAATTGGGTGAATTGTTTTATATCCCGCCGAAGAATACCAACTGGCATTTGGACAGCATCGTCAACGAATTAAAAAATGTTCGTCAGCAGTGGCGTGATAAATACCAGCAGGGTAATTATCAAAATAAACGTTTGCTCCCGTCGAAAGAGAACGTCGGTGATATCGCCGATACGCTATCCAAAGTCTTGTATCCCATGCGCTTAGGCGCCACCGATATCAAAAAAGAGAACGAAGATTATTATGTGGGATACCTGCTGGGCAACGCGCTGGAGCGCCTGGCGGAAGAAGCCACACTGGAATTGCGCTATAGCACCGGCGAACAACCCCATCCTGGCGATGAAACGCCCGAAGCGCAAGAGGCCATCAACCGCATCAAGCAGTTCGCCGCACGGCTGCCAACGATACGCAAACTGTTGGACAGCGATATTCTGGCCGCCTATCAAGGTGACCCTTCCGCCCGCAGCATGGACGAAGTGCTGCTGTGCTACCCCGGCATTCACGCCGTTATCCATTACCGCCTGGCCCACGAATTATACCGGCTGGAACTGCCGCTGCTGGCGCGGTTGATGACGGAAAAGGCGCATAGCCAGACCGGTATCGACATTCACCCCGGCGCGCAGATTGACGAAGGCTTCTTCATCGATCACGGCACCGGTGTGGTGATTGGCGAAACGGCGATCATTGGCAAGCACGTGCGCATTTACCAGGCCGTCACGCTGGGCGCCAAGCGCTTTATCACCGATGCCGACGGCAATCTGCAAAAACGCTATCCGCGCCACCCGATTGTTGAAGACGATGTTGTGATCTATGCCGGGGCAACGCTGCTGGGGCGCATTACCATCGGCGCCCGTTCAAGCATCGGCGGTAACGTCTGGCTAACCCGAGACACGCCGCCGGACAGTAATATTCGGCAGGCTAGTTTATTACAAAGCCAATTTAAAGATGGCGATGGCATTTAACCTAACGGCTTATTCTCTTTCTGGTTATTATTAGGCAGCACGCTCGCTCGCCCAGCTCAGTGAGCATACGCTCAGTAAGCCATCGTATGATTTTTCATCATGTTTGATACCCATCAAAACCAAAGCAGAAACCGGTTTCAAACCCCGTTTTTTTTGCCATAATCAACAATATTTATTCATGCTGCGATTGAACAAATTGTTATGCGCCTTTGCGGGGACGGGAACCTCAACCACGCCCTTGATGCCCAGACGAAGGTACACAAAAGCGCAGATATGAAGGCTAACCATTCATCCATAGTGACGTGGCGAAACAAAGGAGAGTGCGAATGAGCACAGGAGTTACCCCCGCCGGATCAAACACGCTGACGATCATCATGGTGCTCTCTGTTCTTTCGATCTTTCCGCCGCTGGCTACCGACATGTATCTGTCGGCCTTCGGCGACATCCAGGCTTATCTCAATGCCCCGGATGGCGCGCTAGAGCTGTCGCTGTCGGTATTCTTCCTTGGCCTATGCGCCGGCCAACTGGTGTTCGGCCCCTTAATCGACCGCTTCGGCCGCAAGGGGCCGCTGCTGGTCGGAGCCGCGCTGTTCTGCGTTGCAACTGTGCTATTGCTTATGACCCGCTCAACCTCGATATTCGTCGGCCTGCGGTTCATCCAGGCGCTTGGCGCCTGTGGCGGCATGGTGGTGGGGCGCGCGGTGGTCTCAGATCTCTATGAGGGTACCGCAGCGGCACGGACCATGACGCTACTGGTCATGTTGATGACGCTCGGGCCCGTCGTATCGCCACTGCTGGGCGGTGTTATCGTAACGCAGTTCGGCTGGAAAATGGTCTTTATCACTATGTTGGCGATCGGTGCTCTCGCACTGGCGCTGGCATCCTTGCTGCTGCCAGAAACCTTACCTGCCTCAAAACGGCTCAAGACGCCGCTGACAGGCGTATTCAGCGATTACTGGCAGTTGTTGGCTTCCCGCCCGTTCGTCATCCCGGCCTTGGTCAGTTCATTGGTCCAGGCGGCCATGTTCTCCTTTATCACGGCCTCATCCAGCGTTTTCCAGGGCGTGCTCGGCCTCGGTAAGATTGAATATGGTCTGGCCTTCGGTTTTGTCGCGCTCGGGTTGGTCGTCGCCTCGTTCGTCAACAATCGGTTGTTGGTAAAGTTGCAGGTACAAACGGTTATCAGCATCGTGCTGCCGCTGTTTGTGGCTATTAGCTTCGTACTGCTGCTGGTTTCGCAAACACATCGGCTTTGGGTGCTGATCGCCCCACTCTGGTTCTCAATCGCCATGGTAGGTTTGCTAAGCGCGAACGCCACCTCCATTGCCATGGAGGCGGCACGGGGGCAATCAGGTGTGGGCTCGGCCTTGGTCGGCGCCATGCAATTCGGCGTCGCCTTCATCTGTTCAGCCGTGGTGGCTTCAGCGATCAGCTCAAGCGCTTTGCCTTTGGCGCTCGGGATACTGATCCCAGCCCTTGCTGCGCTGATACTCTGGTCATTTGGCCGAACATCTTCCGGCAGCGGAATATGAAGAACGGCTAATTAGCAGAGCGGCCAGCATCGATATCTACTCATATTCCATATAAATCACCATAGTGCCAACCACCGAGCCAGCCGAGAGATTACTGCTGTCGTAAATCTTGTAGCGTGCGCCGATATCTATGCCGGTGAGTGACGAGACCAAACTACTGCTTTTGGTCATTGAGGCCAACGAGGTGGCGCTGGAATCAAACGTTGAGCTCATTTTGATGGGATCCGCAGCACTGTTAAATAACTGAAAACCAATGCCGGATGAAGTTGAGGAGGGATTTCTGATTATGTAATTGCCGGTATCGACCAGATCGTTACTGTAGGCGCGTAAATTAAACGTCTTCGTGGCGAAGCTATTCACGCTGCCGCTACAGCTCACCGGGATCGTGAACTGGCTGTCCGAATAATCACCGGATTTCAACGCAAAAACAGTAGTGTTGGGCAAGGAAAACGCAAGGTTCTCAATGACGCAGGTCGTAGTGGTCGGCAAGAAATTCACCGTCATCGACGCAAATGCTTTGACATAACTGAATGAGGCTGAGGCTGCCTGAGCAGAAGTAGAGACAACATTGCGCAAAGCGCTTGCGGTTGCATAGGTGGAATTGCCGCTTGAGGTCACCAAGTACAAGACCGGTAGCTCTATGCTGGAACCCGTGGTCGTGGCATCATAGGTAGTACCGTTCACGACCTCGGCGTTAAGCGTCATATCGGCATCAAAAGTACTTGCCGCAATAGCCGTGTTTACAAAGCCCGTAAACGTTTGGCTGCTTTTTGATAGCGATGCGGTAAATTTGATATAGGTATCCAGATCTCCATTAGTGAATTTAACCGTGTAACCGCCATCTATACCATTACGATAATACAACGTTGTCGAACCGGACCAGCACTGTAACGTATAATTTGAAAAATTTGAGCTTTGGGTGTAAGAATAGCTAGTACTTAACGAAAGCATATCGCTAATATCAGTGGAACCGTTACTGGTGACCGCCATTGAACGGTCACCGATCAAAATGCCATATGGATCACACCAGGCAGCATGTACCTGCCCCCCAGAAAAAAGCCCAAAGAATGCCAAGAGCACATTGAGTAAATACTTTTTAAACATGATTATTTGCATATGTTTTTGCCTGTAATAGTCGCGTTCCTTACAACACAAGAATCATCTTCTGCTTTAATTAAAATATAATCAGGCAACGTGTTCGCCTTTATATAAATCAGGCTCCCTTGTGCTACATATCCGAGCTCACGCCCTTTCTTGTCAAAAATAGATGAACCAAAAGACAATGGTTCCCCTCTGCTATCAACGGCACGTAAAGAAAACGTCTGTCGTGTATCAGTAATATATTTAACATAGGAAATACTGCCCTTCCATGGGGCAATTTGTTTGATATTACCTAGCACATCATTGCCGGCTTCGGAACGTAGATAGTAGCTGTTTTTCCGCCAGGCTTTAGCATAAGGAATAAGCGTTTTACCAGAACTGTTGGTGGTAAAACTTTCACTGCCGTTCACTTTCGCACCGGAAACACCTGGCGCATCAATGATAACGAAGTTGCTGCCCGTTCTTGGCGATGTCAACACGCCATACTGTGAAGCCAAAATGCTGCCGGTGGCCCCAACGCCATACTGGCTGTAGTTACTGCCTTTAGTGACATTACCGGTAAGATTGGCGAACGGCGAATCATAGGAAACATAACCGCCTGCCGTGGTTTTTTCTTGCTGGCTATTTTTCACCGACAGATTATAGCGCAGGTTGTCTGCATATTGGTGGTTCCAGCTCAAAGATGATGAACTGTATTCTTTTCCCTCCGTCGTCAGAGAGGAACTAATACTGCTTGCACGCTCAAAAATGGAGATCGGAATACTTAAAGACAGGCTAGCGTACGATTCGTCATAATATTTTACGTCTATATCCTGAGCATCGTCCAGGCCGACAGTATAGCCCTGACTATACAGACGTCTTCCGGCATTCAATGTCCAGGAAATATTATTATAGCTATTACTCCACCCCAATGAATATTGCTTCGATTTATCTTGGGTATTCCAGTAGTCAACGGTATAAATGCTGGCCGACAGCGTGCCGTAACCTTCAGGCAAACGCTGATCCACCGAAATGCTCAGACTGTTTTTTTCCTGCGCCTGATAACCGATCTTGTTGCTGATGTATTGGCTGATGGAGTCGGATTCATTCAGCGTCAGATAATCCGGTTTTTTATGTGTCAGGCTGACAGTAACATTGGTATTGGCACTAAAATAGCGGTTCCAGGCAATTCTACTTTTGCTGCCGCTGGCTTTGTTCTGCGCAGCTTGCAGGGCGGCCTGTTCAACGCTGGCTGAAAGGGTTCCGGCATAGGGCACCAACACCGATGCACCGATCAAACCCGATTTGTATCTGCTGCTCAAAATCGAACCGGCCGCCAGCGTCAGGTAGTTATTCACCCCCAACGAATACTCCGCCTGTGAGAAATAGCTTTTATCCAACAGTGAGTCGGTGCGTAACTGACCGGCGTTAAACAACCAGTCGGAAGAACCGCTACGCAACATGCTCGAAGCCGCTGAATAAGGGATAAAAGACGAACTGGTGGTGCCATTCGCATTCTCAATCACCAGGTTGAGATCGGAGCGTGAGCCGGTTGGCATCAGATCGGCGACGATAAACGGCCCGGCAGGCACACTCTGCTGGTAAATAATTTTGCCGGCCTGCAGTACCTTAATGACTGCGTTGCTGTCAGCAGTACCTTTAATTACCGGCATATAGGTGCGATAACTGTCCGGCAGCATCGTCAGATCTTTTTTCACGCCCAGACCGCGAAAATCGAAGCTATCGAACCAGTCGGCATTGCTGGAATTGTCACCCAATGTTGCGATCGCGTTGATCGCCGGTAGCGATTTCTCCAGATAACGGCTACGGTTCACCCACTTCGCTTCGGCATTTTGGCGACGATAGTAGTAAGAGTTATCACGGAAATGCCAGTCAGCCAGATTCAGGCCGCTATTGAGCGACAGATATAAATAAGATTGGTCGTCACCGCTATTACGGTAGCGACTCTGTGAATAGAGCATATTGTAGTTGGTATACAGGCCACTGATCCCCTTATCCCAGAGTTCGGGGGGCAACCAATTTTTATCATGCGCGATGATATCCGCCTGCGGTACGGTAATCTCGAGGCGCAGACTATCGTGGTGGAACACAACGGCGCGCTGCTCGAGATATTGCACCAGCAAAACCCACTCCGCCGCGTTGCGCTGTTCCGCCAGCAACAGCGTTTTAATATCAAGATTATTCAGATAGCCTGCATTGACATAAACCGCGCCATCAGCATCGATTTTTACATCATATTTCCCTTTCCACTCTTTATTGACAAAAACATCAGCGGAATAAATGCCAGGACTGATGGTGCTCTTTTGTGCCTGTGAGAGCGCTTTGGCGCTGGTGCCAACCATGAAGCTTTGGTCAAATTCAGCAGCGGCTAAAACGGAGCATGAAAATGTAGCGCCAGATAGCAACAGGATGATGGTCAATCGATTGCAAATTTTCATAATCTCAGTTGCTGATATCGATGTCTCTTTGCGTGCCAAAATCATCAATAATTTTAAAAGTGTAGGATTTCCGCTCGCTCAGCAGATAGCGTTTATCATACTCATGACAAGAGAATGGCCTTAATAACAACGTCTTATCAAGGAGATTGCCTCCTTTGCTTTTCTTATCCTCAATGCCTATCACGGTAACGAAATAGGGCGTCTCATTTTTAATGCAAGCGCCCTGAACACGGATATGCTGATTGATGCTGTTTGGGCTTATCGCTAATCCTGCTGGGCGATAGAACACTTTTAAGCGGCTCCGCACCGCAAATTGTAAATAGTTACCGCTTTTGTTCTGCGGAACGGGGGGAACATCAATAATATTCAGCCAAAACACACTTTCACGATCGATTGGCAGACTCGCTGCCAGATCATTTTTAACGATATTCAGTACCTGGCCGTTATCCGCATCAATACGGACCACCGCCGGTACGACCGCCAACGCTAATTTCAAATTCTCAGGTCTGGCCTCCGGATTGCCGTCATCAATCCATGATTGCACCAGATGCGCTTCTGACGATTTATTCATTAACTGCACATTGGTGCTTTTCTTCCCACCATCAAAAATGACCCGGGTGTTATTCACCACTACGCTGGCATGGGCATAAAATGTGCTCGTCAGCAATAAAGAGCACAGCAAAGTTATCTTACTGATCATGTTTTTCCTGGGAGGACATCCTTGTCCTGTTATTTCATCCAAATAGCGTTAACGATTACTCGTATTCAAAGGTATAGGTTGCCGTGGTGATCACAGAACCGGTGGTGACAGAACTTCCGCCATAATTGTAATAGTTGGCGTAGTAGCTCAGAGTGCCGTTCGCCGCGGTGTCATATTTTGACGAATCGGACGACGTAGTCGCCAGACCGGTATTCAGTGCACTGTTCAACGCCACCAGCGAGCTACCGTCGGAGGTAATACCAATGCCTACGCCCGTGGCGGTACCGGATAAATTCTTCAGATAAATGCCGTCATCCGAAACATTTGAACCGGAGAATGTGATCTTCAGCGCTTGGGCTGTGGTACTGGTGCTGTTGAACCCCGTACAACCGTCAACCGTCAGGCTGAATTGTTGTGGGTTCGCCGTCACTATGCCAACTGTAGAACCAACGTCAGTGGCAGTGACCGGGGACATGTCCACGGTGAAATCACTGCCGTTGTTGGTGGTAACATTACAGGTTACATCGGTGACTGCTCCGGAGAAGGTAATAGTGCCGCCACCCACGCCAGAAGTGGTGGTCGCGGAAGCAAGATTACAAAATAAAAAAGCAACTAATCCGATAGTAGTTTTATTAAAAGTACGATTTTCCATTTACATGATTTCCTTGGTCATTCATATTATTTCTAAAAGAGTGAGTAATAACTTATAAAATTCTAAAGTATTCTGACACCTCCACTTCGTCATCACTTTTGCTTTAATGTTGCTGATGTTCTTTCGCCCACAGTGAAAAAGAATTGCCATCTGTTCTACTGAGACGCCCTGAGCCAACAGCAAGCAATAGCGTCTTTCGACTTTGGTCAACCTGGGGATATAAGATGACCGCATTTGAGCTCTACTTATTGGCCGACCACTCAATAGCTGCACAAACTCATCGACGCTTATCCGGTTACATGCCGCGATAACGCTAATGTCGTTCGGAAACAAGCTAATAACATTTAACAAGTGTCTTGGTCCAATAACGATAGTCCTCTGATAATCAGTACGATTAGCTGTCAAGCAGTCAATAACCCCACCATTTCTGACCTCAAACATATTCTTAGGCATGGCGAGGCATGAAATAATACGCTTCACACCTGCGGTCATAAATGCATCACCGCCGAGAATAATAACTCTAATCTCCCCCATTACAACCAACCTATTTATCCCGGCACTGTTTATTCCGGGCTTGCCGAACAATAAAATTTGTGCTCATCACGTACCTACTTTTTACCGGCAATCCAGTTTTGCAAAAATTTTATGTGGCTATTTTTACCCAGATTGAGCATGAATGTTAATGATTTATTAAGTGGACATTTCTTAAAAAAACAAATGAACAGCTTGACATTAAGCCAATAAAAAACAACAACCATCCATTTGATATATATATATTTTCATTACCACACCTCCAGTTAAATGTATAAGTTAAGATTTTTCTTTACAAATAAACTTACCAAGGAACGGATTAATCCTAGATGACACAACCTATTTTATCGCGCCCTCACGCAAGTTCAAAGTTTAACCATAAAGAGCAATGAATTGATAAAAATCAACCTAAAGCCTTATTTTTAATTTGACTCAAGAAAATTACTTGACTGCATTGATTCCCCTTATCTCGAATAATATCCACTTAACCCCGAGCTGCCGGCATCGCTTTACATCCTGTTTATACTCAATGCTGACTAATATCCGTCCAGACGCACTACCTTTTCTTCGGATTAAATTTACGCGCAAACCGTCTGCACCAGCAATTTAAAGATATAAAAACGACATAATTAGATTATTATTCTATTAAATTAAATAAAGTAAGAATTACACACTAAAAAGATGAGTCACTACGATAAACCGAAGGGTACGGCTCCATTATGTGCATCGGAACCACTAAGTAGATAAATATGCTAATAAAATATAATTTTTGGATAAAAATTCCATTTAAAAACCATTTATAGATTTATCCCCATTCATAAGCGGTGACGTATAATCCAACAACCCGCTTATCGGCACGGCAGTCTGATTTGTTTGCACAATATCGTAGTGGCCGTTGAACTAGAAGTTGCGAGCGGAAAGGAAGCCATTTTCCCCTTTTTACCCATGCAGCCTTGGAGGCGCCATCGTCAAAATAAAATATTACCCAATTAATGGCACCAAAGACAGAACAAAAACCTATAAATTATAAATTTATAGGTTTTTGTTCCAGAATATCTTCGCGGATTGATTTAACCGTATTACATGTGCCGATACAGCGATTGAAGGTGGGTGTAATCATGCCGAACGCCGTACGGATATTCGGCATGATGAGCGAAAATTATCGATTCAGTAGCGCTGGCAGGTGAACAAATGAGAGAGGGGACCGCCAATCAGATAGGTTTTTTTATCGAGCTGCACCACATTCAGCTGTAAAGAAGAGGGATCAAGCATCAACTCTGCCAATAGGTGATTAAAAGCCGCATCAGGGGTATTGTCGGTCGATGATTTAATAATATTATCAATATGATAGCGATAAGTATCATAATCAATTTTATCGCCCTGATTGAGGCTAATTCGACGATTAAGGGTGGTAACCTTATCGCCGTAGGCCACCTGCCCATTGAGCAATAAATAGCCTGAGGATTTATCCTGGAAACGCAGATCATGCTTCAGCGCAAACTCAATACTCACCCCCTCTTTACGGCTTAGGTCATAACGCGTAAAGGTGGAGCAACGAAATGGAAAATCGTCGACGTGGCGCATAAACGTCACTGCCCCCAGGGAAATCAGAGCGAGCAGGATCATGGCGGCCAACGCTATCGTGGTGGTTCTTTTCAACTCATTCTCCAGTCGAGATAATAGACGTTATCGCACGAGATAACATTTCCGCTGTTATCCAGCTTGCAGAAAGAGATGAGCGTTCTGCCATAATTTTGCGGAGAGAATGCGGTATTTTTATCGAAATAGAGACGCAGGCTGTTATCACAGGTTTGGTGATTTTCGCGCATCATTTGTTGGATTTGGTTCTTCAGTTCCGGCTCAGCCGGGCTGTCCCCCCCCTCTAAAAACACGACACGACAGCCGCCCGCCAGGGAGATGGAAACCGGTGCAATTTCCTGTTTACCCGCTTTTATTACCAGATAGTACCAGCTTCGGCCTGCAATCAGACAAATCAGCAACCCTGCCAGCAGCAGGCAACCATAAAGGGCGACGTGCGCCTTGGCGCGGCTTTTAACCGGCGAGGAAGTTTCAGTCAGCGAAGATTGCGATACATCTTCTCGGGCAAACGCTTCCCGCGTGATGGGAATATCCGCGTTAAGGCGGATCCCCATTTTAGGCACGGTGATGATCAAATTTTCACAGCCAAATGCTGCCAGTGCGCGCCGCACAATGCTGAGATATTGATTAAGATTGTTATTCGAACCGCGTAGCCCATATTTATCCCACACCTCCGTCAACAGTACGTCCCTTGCCAGAATTTCACCGTTGGAGTTGAGCAATTGCTCGAACAGCCGGCCAGATGAAATACTCAGGCTTAGCGTCTCCTGCGTGGGCAGATGGCTCAATGTGCAATCATCTGAGTTATAAGTTATGGTCCCGTCGATCGTATAAATCATGCAAAAAATCACCCTATGCTCGCGGATCGCATCCATTATAAATCAGATTCTTATAGCGAGCGAATCTAAGTACCCAGATAATACAAATGCGTACGTTCACTTTCTCGGATAATGTAGGCGAAAAAATATAGCCGCAGAGTAAAAACAGACTGATCCACGCGATATCGGGCTATTACTGCTTTTCACCAGCGCAACGGCACATACTAATAGCCGGCATAAAGTATATTCTGCTACCAACGGCATTATGAATAATGAGAGCAGGCTAAAGACAAACCTACTCCACAGATAAAAACATGCCGATACCGCCATTGCATCTTAACAGCACATTCTGATTGCCATAAATGATACAGGGAAAATGGAAGGATAATTATTTACCGTGTTCGTTAATGCTGTTTTTCCGTTTAGGGCTGCAATGAATTAATCTGCCGTAAGTTACGCCGCAAAGGTGGGGGATGAGCGGCGGCATATCTTATAACGTTATGTCATTGTCTTTTACCTGCCATCTCCCTACAAAATGGCGTAAATACCATACCTTGGGGCGACATAGCGATGAATTTGGATCTACGGCAACTGCGTAACTTTCTCGCGCTGGCTGAACACAAAAGTTTTGTGCAGGCGGCCGAAGCGGTTTACCTGTCGCAATCAGCCTTCAGCCGCAGCATTCAGGCGCTGGAACAATCCGTGGGTTGCCAACTGATAGAGCGCCAGAGCAAACAGTTTGCCCTCACCTGGCAGGGAGAAAAGCTGCTGCCGATGGCGCGGCGCATGCAGGAACTGTCCGACGATCTGCTCAAAGAGATGCGCGACATGAGCGATGAACAGAGCGGGAGCCTGTTTTTCGGCTGCGGCCCGGCGCCCTCTTCGCTGCTGATCCCGCAGGCGATCGCCCACTTCAACCGCCTGCGTCCAGGCGTGCGGATCACCTACAGCGTCGATAACTGGCAATCGCTGCACCAGCGGCTGATCGCCGATGAATTTTCCTTTTTTATCGCAGATATCTGGCAGGCTGAAACCAACCCGGAGCTGAGAGTGCAGCCGCTGCGCAGCCAGCGCTGCTTTTTTGTCTGCCACCGTTCGCACCCGCTGGCGGAACAAGGCGGCGTCACGCCGGCACAGTTACTGAGCTACCCTTTTGCCGCGCCCTATCTGCCGACCGGCATCCGCAAGGTGCTGGCGGCGCTGAGCCAGCAGTCGGACTTCACGCCGCACATCCAGTGCGACTATGTCTACTCGCTGTTCGGCGTCCTGCGCCACAGCAACGCCATCAGCTTCGCCAGCGCCGATACCTTTGAGCTGCTGCAGGAAAGCCACGGGCTGGTGCGGATTAACCTGGCGGAAGCGCCGCCGGAATGGGAAAAGATGTGCACCCACTTCGGCATTATTTCCATGATGAACAAGCCCCTGCCGCCGCTGGCACAGCTGATGATCGATACCATCGTCGACACCGATCGCCACGATCCGGTGAACTGGCTGGCGGCTAGCGAATAAAAACCGCACCGCGCTATTTTTGCGTCAACAGCGCCAGGCGGGTGATGCCGGCTTTTTCCATTTCGGCCAGGATCCCGGCCACCGCGCCGTAGTTAGCGTCCTCATCCGCCTGCAGTTGCACGATCAGATCGGCGTTTTCCGCCTTGGCCTGCTGCAAGCGCGGGATCAACATCTCGCGCGGCACCGCCGTTTTATTCACAAACAGCTGCGCCTGCGCGTCGATACTGACCACCAACGGGTCCCGCTGTTCCGGCGGCGCCACGGCCTCGGTTTTCGGCAGTTTAATCGGGATGGCGTTGGTCAGCATCGGGGCGGTGACGATGAATACCACCAGCAGCACCAACATCACATCCACCAGCGGCGTGATGTTCATTTCACTCATCACTTCATCGTTATCCTGCGAGACAAAAGCCATAATCACACCACCGGCTGCATTTTAAGGGGGGCAGTATAAGGCGCGGGCACCTGTTCTGCCCCAGTGGCGGTAAACAGGTGGAATTCCTGTGCCTGGGCCACGCTGAAAATATCGTGGGCGAAATCATCCAGATAGGCCACATGCAGCTTCATGCGGCGAATGAAATAGTTGTAGACCAGTACAGCGGGAACCGCGACGGCGATGCCGACGCCGGTGGCGATCAGGGCGTTGCCGATCGGCCCGGCGACGGTATCCAGGCTGGCGGAGCCGGTCTGGCCGATCTCCTGCAGCGCCGCCATAATCCCCCATACCGTGCCGAACAGGCCGATAAACGGCGAGGTACTGCCGATACTGGCCAACACCGCCAGCCCGGCTTCCAGCGAACGGCGTTCGCGCTGGATCTGCTGGCGCAACGCGCGCTCAATGCGGTCTGGCAAATTGACCGCGCCAGCGGCGCGCCCCGCTACCGCCTGCGCGGCATCCAGGCTAGCCCGCGCTAGGTTGGCAGAGGCGCCCGGCGCGTTCCCCGTTGCCGCCAGGGCGCCACTGATGCTCTCCTGCTGCCAAAATGCCCGCTGGAAACGCCGGTTGCGCTGCTTTTGCCGCGAAAACTGCACCAGCTTGGCCAGGCCGATCAGCCAGGTCAGCACAGAGAAAAACAGCAGTAGCAAAATGACGGCGCCTTCCGCCGATGCCAATTCAATGTGTCCCAAAGTCATAGCCTGTCGCCTCATGAAGTTAAATTGAAATTAATCGGAACCGTAACCCAGCCGGCTTCCGGCTTGCCGCCGCGTTGCGCCGGCTCGAATGTCCAACGCTGTACCGCCGCTTTGGCCGCCTCGTCCAGCACCCCATAGCCGCTGGATTTCTGCAGCCGGACGCTTTGCGGCGTGCCATCGGCGCGCACCTGAACCTGCAACAGCACCGTGCCCTGCCAGCCACGTTTGAGCGCGGCCGCTGGGTAGTCCGGCGCCGGGTTACGTAAATAGGCCGCGTTGGCCGAAGGCGGTACCAGCGGCGCCGGCGCGGGGGCGGGTTTTGCCGCCGGCAGCGTGCTAAGCGGGTGCTCCGCCGGCCGTGGCACGCTCGGCGCCGGTTTGCTTTGCACCGGCGGCTTTTTCCTGACCACGGGTTTTGGCTTTGGCGGCGGTGGCGGCGCAACCTCATCAATCACCGGCGGTGGCGCTTCGGCAGGCGCAGGCGGTTCTGCCGGTTGCTCAACCGGCGGCGCCGGCGGCTGGGCAAACTCGATGGAAACCGCCACCGGCATCGGCACCGGCGGCAAGACCGCCTGCTGGCGTGCCGCCAGCGCTACGATGACCGCCGCATGCAAGGCCACCGTCAACACGCCCAGCAACAGCCACTCGTAGGCCCGGAGCCGATAAGGGCCGGGCAAGCGCCGCAGCGTCTGCGGCGGCCAGGCCGGCGGCGCGTCATGCTCTGCCTGTAGGGCGTAGCGCCGATACGCGAACGCTTCAGCCACGGTGTTGCTCCTCGTTGACGACGCGGAATTGCGCATTGGCCGGCGGCGTCACCGCCTGTTCACTGTGCGGCGTGCCGGCCGGCGCCCAGTCGTAAGGTACCGGCGTCGCGCGGTACAAACCATTACGCCCTTTGCCGTAGAATGGGCTGACGTATTCCCACACCGTCTGGCCTTCCGCCGTCACCTGGAACACGCGCCCACTTTGCCCTTCGGTGATCAGCGTGTTGCCGTTAGGCAGGCGCCGCGCCAGGCTAGTGAACGCGCTGAAGAACGCCGAGCCGGGGCGATATTCCCAGACGATCTGTTTGGTTGATGGGTCTATCTCGACTACCCGCGATATGCCGGTGGCGATGCGGTAAGCCACCGGCGGGTAGCCAGAACCGCCCTGGTTATCGAACACCAGAATATTGCCCGCCCCCGGCAGCCCTTTCGGGATTATTTTGACGTCGTGCTGACCGCTTAACTGATCCACCGGGCGCGGCAGCTTCGCCTCGGCGGCAAACGGGTTGCTGCGCTCAGCCGAGGGGTAGTTCGGCCCCAGGCGCCACACCACCTTGCCGGTTTGTTTATCAATGATGGCGATAAAGTTGGCCTGCCGGGAGTCAATGATGATGTTGTCCGGATGGAAACGCGCATCGCCGGCATCATACCAGCGGTTTTCGCCAAGCGGGCGGGCGTTGTTCAGGTGCAGGTAATCCGCGAGAACGGTGTTATGCACCAGTTCCAGCTGTTCCGGGGTAAAGCCGAACTCGTTCAGGTGATCGGAGGCTAGCCAACGCCAGACCACGTTGCCGTTAGGATCAACTTCATAAATCGCATCGTCGATCAACGCATCCAGCTTGAAACCGGCCACCTTGTGCAGGCGGTTCGCCAACAGCAGCGTGTTGCCATTAGCCAGCCGCGTTATCTCATGGTGCTGGTGAGCGTTACCCACCGCCGGCTCGCCGGCCCAGCGCCACACCACCTTGCCGTTCCAGTCCAGCTCGGCCACGGCATGGTTATTCACGCCATTGCCGAAGGTGCGCCGATCGCTGTCTTTGCGCTCTTCCAGTTGCACAAACACGTGCCCCTTGCGCCCCTGGTTGACGGCGGGATCGATCACTTCCGTCGGGAAGCCGCGGTATGGCCAGCTACGCACCACATTACCGTTCATGTCGATCAGATAGCTTTTGTCGTCCGCGCCGCTGAATACGGTGTAATGGCCCCAGGCTTTGGCCGGATCGTACAGGGTGACGCCGGTGGGGAACACGGTCGGCGCCGCCAATACCTTGGCGCTAACCAGCAGAGCAGCAGCGACGTTAAACACTTTTTTCATCTTGGCTCCCTTAGAAATCGTAACGAACGTTGAGGTTGAGCGTGCGCGGCGCGCCGACCACCAGGGCATTGCTCGCGGCGATCCAGTAATCTTTATCCAACAGGTTGTTCAGCTCGGCACGGTAGGTAATCTGCCCTTTGCCCAGCGGAACGCGGTAGCTGGCGCCAAGGTTGTAAAGCTCATAGGACGGGGTCTGCAGGGTGTTGGCGGTATCAATGTACTGTTTGCCAGTGTGCGTTACGCCGCCGTAAACGCGCAGCCCGGGCAGCGAGAAGAACTCTTTTTCCACGCTGAAACTCCCCTGATAGGTCGGCACCGCCGCCGCTTTTTTACCGACGACCGCCGCCGCGGCCTCGCGATATTCGGCGCGCAGCCAGGTGCTGCCCACATTGAGGGTTAGCCCCGGCAGCGGGCGGTAGCTGCCGTTGAATTCCAGCCCGTCGTAACGCACCGTGCCGTCGCCGACGTAGTAGTTATCCGCTGCGGCGTAGCCGGTGCCCCGTTCGATACGAAACAGCGCGGAAGCCAGCGACCAGTCCTTGCGTTCGCTCTTGATGCCCAGCTCATACTGCTTGCTTTCGATCGGCGCCAACTGCTGGTAGGCATTGGCATAGGTGCTCCCGACGTTGCCGCCGTCTTCCAGCGCTTCAACGTAGCTGGCGTAAATCGTGGTGTCGGGCCGTGGGTTGAACATCAGCGCCACGGTCGGCGTCAGCGGCTTCTCACGGTAAGCGGTGCGCTTCGCCCCGGAAACGTAGTAGTTGTTGTTTTCGTAATCGAACTTCCGCAGCCCCAGCAACAGCGACCAGTTGTCGCCCAGCCCCAGGGTGTCGCTGAAATAGGCCGATTTGGTGGTCCAGTCGGAAATGCGGAAGTAACGGCGTGGCGAATCGCCGTCGTAGGCCAGATCGAGCGAGGAGCCGTACAGGTTGCCGGCCGGGAAAATGCCGGAAGCGGGATAAAGATGGTTTTGCCCGCCGGTGCTGGTGGCCGGATTGAGCGAGGGATCGCCGATGTTGAGATCGCGAGTTTGCTGCTGCCATTCCACCCCGGTGACGATGTTGTGCGTCAGCCAGCCGGTTTCAAAATCCCCCTCCAGGCGGAACTGCACGGAATCGTAGTTCAGCGTCGGGCGATAGAATTGCCGCAGCGCTACGTTGTAATCCCCCTGGGCGTTGCGCAGGTAGAGCGTTTCGTCGCGCGAATCAATACGTTTGAAAGTGTGCGAGTAACTGGCGTCCAGCGTCCAGCTATCGTTGATTGACCACTCCAGCCCGGTGGCGCCCACCCACACCGTTGAGTTGTAATAAGAGGAATCATAGGCGGTCAGGTCTTTACGCCCGTTGATCGCTGCCGGCAAGGCGTTGCCGGAATAGGCATAGTTCCCGGCACGGCTAATGCTAAGCGTGGTAATGCCGCCTTCCAGATCGCGCTCTTGATACAAGCCGTTGGCACGCCACACCAGCGAAGGCGTGATCCGCATATCCATATAGAGGGACACCGCCTGGCGATCGACTTTCGTGCCGTTATACGCCTCGCCCTTTTCGTTAACCGCGTTAAAGCGGTAGCCGAAGCGATCGTCTTCGCCAAAGCGGCCGCCGGCATCCAGGTGCTGGCTGAAAATGCTGTCCTGCGAATAGCCTGCCGCGATCGACAACGTTGGGGTATTGGTCGGTTTTTTCGAGATGTAGTTGACGATGCCGCCGGGCGATCCGATGCCGTAAAGGAAGCCGGTCGCGCCCTTGAGCAACTGCACCTGCTCAAACATTTCCAGCGGCAGCTCCACCCCGTACATCTGGAACGGGTGGCCGTCGATCTTGTAGCCATTGACGAAGTCCAACGGCAGACCGCGCACCGCCAGGGCATAGGCATCCAGCCCGTAAGTGCTGCCCTTGGCCTCGACGCCGGCTTCGCCGGCAAACAGTTTGCCGATGGTTTTCGCCTGCCGTTCCTCGATCTTTTCGCTATTGATGCTGTGGGTGGCAAACGGCGTTTTCAGATCGCTGCGCGTGCCCAAGGTGCCGCTGCTGACGACGGTGCCGCGCTGTGCGCTGACCGTTACCGTGCTCAGCACTCGCGCCTCACCGGCCGCCGGCGACTGGCCCTGGCGATTTTCGGCTTCGGCCTGGGGTTCGTTTTCCTCGGTTCCCTGCTGTTGAATATAGGTCGCAGTATCATTGGTTTCGGCCAGCACAACACCGGGTCCACCGGCTAGCGCTGCGGCAATAGCGAAAGAAATCGGTTTTAACCTTATGGTGGAATAAAGAGACGGCATAATATTTATTCTCCGGTGTATACCCTTCATACTTCAAGTTGCAGGAAGGCGGCAACTCGAAGTATTTTGGGTATAGATATAATTTGCTCCTGCATACATCAATTTTATTTATCTGCAACTTGAAGTATGAAGGGTATATTTGATTTTTATATTTCCGCCAAAATACTTCTCCGGCGGAGTTATTTTATTTCCCAGACGTACTGTCCCGTTATATTTCACTAACCGGAATACGCTAAAATAAATTATTCCACGGGGATAAGGTTAGAACTCGGTGCCTGCCCGGCATATGCACCCGGCAGGCGAACAGCAAATTACTGGGGCGCGGCCTGCCCGTCGGCGCCATAACGCGGCCAGGCCGGTTCCAGTTGCAACGTTTTCAATGCCTGCTCCACAAACTGGCCGTCAAACCAGCTATCAACGGTAAACGCCGTGCGAATTAAACCGGCCGCTTTGGCCCGGTCTACGCTGTCTTGCAGACTGGCCTGCAAGAACGCATCCAACCGTGGCGAACTGCGGAAATTCAATTCCGCCGGCTGCAGCTCGGCCAGAAACAGCGCCTGCGGGATCCGGCTTTGCGCTTCGAGCTTTTCAACATACGCCGCCGTATTGTCCGGCTGGCTGATCCAGTGGGCGTTTTGCACCAGGATATCCACCAGCTGCTGCGTTATCTGCGGGTAATGCGTAATGAAATCCTGGGTGGCGACCACGCCGGCCTGGGTGGTGTTCGCCCGGCCCAGTTCCCCGCTGTCGGCCACAATGGCGATGCCCTGCTCGCGCAGCGTTAAAAGCGACACGCCGCCCCATACGGCATCGATGCGGCGAGCGGCCAACGCCGCGCGCCCGGCGGCCCAATCCAGATTGATCACTCTGACATCGCGCTCGCTCAGCCCAACGCTTGCCAGCGCACGATCAAACGCCAACTGATCGGCCGTGCCGCGATATACGGCCACCCGTTTGCCTTTGATATCCGCCAGGGTTTTGATGCCCGATTCCGGCGTGGCGGCCAGGTAAGAATGGGAGCCACGTACCCCCAGCAAGAAACGGGTTTGCAGGCCACCGGCGCGGCCGATAATCGCGGCCAAATCGCCCAGATAGGCGATATCCAACTGGCGGTTGGCTAACGCCTCATTCACCGCCGGCCCGGCCCCTTTGAAAAAGGACCATTTTATCTTGATCCCCTGCGGTTCAAATGCCTGCTCGAATTGCCGCTGGATATGCGCCAGCCCCAGTGGGCCGGCGATAAACGGTTTATTGCCCGCACTTTGATCGGGCACGCCAATGCGGATTTCCGTAGGCTTATCATTTTGCGCGTTTGCCTGGCTGACCACCCCGGCGGCCAGCAGCCAAAATAGCATGCCCCATTTGAATGCCTGCGCCACCGCTATCCATCGTTGTTTCATTTTATTTTTCCATTTGTCTATTTATTAATTGAATCTACCTAACTGCTATAGGCGACTATAAATAACTTTTTTATATTTTCTTTTGTGAAAAAGGGATAAATTAGTGATTATCCGCGTTACAGGAACATATGCATTTATTGCACGCATACCATCGATTTAACGCATGCGCCATGATCGCAAGATTATTAAATGACCCTCCCCATTAATTTATAAATTCTCTACCCAAAATAATTCGAGTTGCAGGAAGGCGGCAACACAGCGAGTCCCCAGGAGCTTACTCAGGTAAGTGACTGGGGTGAGCGAGGAAAGCCAACACACCTGCAACTTGAAGTATGAAGGGTATAATTAATACGGTCAGTGCCATAAATTAATACGGCACCGGCCCCGGAGATTATCTCGGCTATGTTTATGTTGTTATAGCGCCAACCATTGTGCCAACTGGCCGCTGGTTAAGCCGTTTTTGGCCCTATCGATCACCTCGCCGTCTTTCAACAGCAGCAGCGCCGGTAGCCCGCGCACGCCAAAGCGTGCCGCCAGTTCAGGGAAACGATCGGCATCCAGATAGTAACGCGGCCGCTGCGTCAGGCCGGCGGCAAGCGCCGGCTCATTGAGCTTGCGCCACAGGTTGCGGCAGTGAATGCAACGTTCGGCGCCGACAAACAGCAATACGTTGCCCTGCTCAAGCTGCGCGCTGTCTGGGTGCTCAATCCGGCTAAAGCCTTCGGCATCAACGCGGAACACTTTTGGGCTGCGGCGCAGCGTATCGTTGTCGGTGGCCACGCAGAGCGCGTCGGCGCTTTTGTTGTAAGGCAGGGCGCCCTCAACCTGCACCACGCTGGCAAAACCGCTGCGCCCCGCCGCGCCCGGTTGGCGCAGTTGCGAAACGTCTGGCGCGGCGATAGCGGTCTCTTCCGGCAGTGCCAACTGCGGGATCCATGCATACGGCACGCGGTAGGCGCGGTAGACCATGTTGTTATTGAGCGCCTTGCCCCAGTACGGGGAGATGTATTCCCAGACGATCTCATGATCCTGCGTCACTTCAAAAATACGGCCGTTCGATCCTTCATTGATCAACGTGTTGCCGTTCGGCAGCCGTTGAATATTGCTGATATACGGGCTGTAGAAACGGTAAGAGTCCGTCGGATGTGGGATACCGGCTTCATAAGGGGAATAGCGCCATTCAATATCCAGCGTCACCGGGTTGATTTCCAGCACTCGCGAGTAATCGCGCCAGGCGTTCTTCACCCCATCCGGCGATGCCGGGTTAGGCGCGCCATACCCGGCCCAGCCGCCGTTATCAAACACCAAAATATTGCCGGCGCCCGGCAGACCGGCGGGAACCATGTGCGCATGGTGCTGGCCGATAATCCACCCCAGGTGTTTCAATTCCGGTTTGCTGTAGTCCGGGCCCAGCTGCCAGACGATCTTACCGCTCGGCTTATCAATAATGGCGATAATATTTGATTCACGCGCGTCCCAGATGATGTTGTCCGGGTGGAACCGGGCATCCCCGGCGTCAAACCATTTGTTCGGCCCCAGCGTGGACATGGAGTTGATGTGCATCCAGTCCCCCATTCCGCCGCCGCTGGCGCGCATATTGGGATTATTGCGGATCGCTTCGCGCGCGGCCGCGTCAAAGCCAAGCTCGGCAAAGTGATCGCTGCAGCGCCATTCCCAAACAATATTGCCCTGCCAGTCGACTTCGATAATGGTGTCATCCAGCAGCAGCTTGTCGCTGATTTCCGGGTTGTGCAGGTTCTTGTGCGCAAGTATCAGGGTATTGCCCCCCTCAACCTGAGGCTCCAGGCCGGGCGCATAATACCCCACTGGGTTACCCGCACGCTGGTAATCATGGTGCGCCCGCGCCATCCAGCGTACCGGATTGCCGGGATCATGTATTTCTTCATAGCGATCGAAGCGCCAGGTAATATTGCCTTCCCAGTCAACCTGCACCAGATCCGCCATATCCTGCATGCCGTAGCGGGGATCGCGCTCGCTCAGGTGACCCAGGATCACGCCGCCGGGGAAGATCTTGTTCGGGAAACCGTGCAAATTCGGCCAGTGGCGCAGCTCGCGCCCGTTCATGTCGGTCAACACGGCGCCGCTTTCCACCGCCTGAAATACGGTGTAACCGCTCCAGGCTTTTTCCGGGTTATAAATCGTGGTGCCGGTTGGGTAAACAGAGGGATGCCCCATTGCTGTTTTCTCCTGTTTTCATTAAGTGATGCCCGCAGGCTTAAAACGTTGCCCAAACCGCAGGCGGCGGCCTTCTCTGTATGCGCATAGCGCCAGGGAATCGCGTGTAATGCCGCCTGCGTTGGGGGTTAATGCGAATCGAGGTGTGGCTGCGTTATCAGGCTGCGAATGCGGGCACAGCAGGTGCCAAATTCTGCGCTGTCCCGATCGCGCGGCTGGGCCAGTGCCACGGTGACGACATCCAAAATCCGCCCCGGCCTGGGCGAAAGCACCACGACCCGGTCTGCCAGCGCCACCGCCTCCTCCACGTCGTGGGTAACGATCAGGGTGGTGGTGCCCTGGCTTTGATGAATGCGTAGCAATTCCTGCTGCATTTGCTGGCGCGTTAACGCATCCAGCGCGCCAAAAGGTTCATCCAGCATCAGGATCTCCGGGCGGGCGACCAACCCGCGGGCGATCGCCACACGCTGGGCCATCCCGCCGGAGAGCTGCGCCGGCAGGGAACGCGTGAATTCGCTCAGTTGCACCAGTGAAAGAATATGGCTTATCCGTTGGCGCTTCTCGGCCTGGCTTATCGGTTCATCCGCCAGCCCTAGCGCCACGTTTTGCTCAACATTCAGCCAAGGGAACAGGCGCGGTTCCTGGAACACGATCCCTCTGTCGCGCCCGGTGCCCCGCACCGGTTGGCCGTTAACGCGGATCTCCCCTTGAAAATCGCCATCCAGGCCGACCAGCAGGCGCAGCAACGTCGATTTACCGCACCCGCTGCTGCCGACCAGCGCCACCAGTTCACCGCGTTGAATATCCAACGAAAAATTGTCGATAGCCGTCAGGTGTTGCCACTGTTTTTTAACGTGGCGAAACGCCACAACCGTAGAAGATGCCGTCATATTTGCTCCTGCCGCCGCCAGCGCGTGACGGATGCTTCCAGCACGCGGCCCGTTTTATCAAGCAGCGCACCGGTGATGCCGATAAGTAACATGCCGCAGAAAATCGTCGGCATATCAAGAAGCTGTTGCGCATTGATCATCAGGCTGCCGATACCCACGCCCGATGACATGAAATACTCCGCGCCGATGTTGCCCAGCCAGGCATAAAGCAACGCCAGGCGCAGGCCAGCGAAAATACCGGGGGCGGCGCCGGGCAAAATCAGCAAGCGCAGGTAGTCGGCGCCTTTGAGGCGCAGAACCTTCGCCACTTCATCCAGTTGCGGATCGCGCTGCGCAACAGCCTTCAGGGTGCTAAAAAACATCGGGAAGAAGGCCGCCAGCATCACGAATACCACTTTGCCGGGGTTGTCGTTGCCCACCCAAGCGGTGAGCAACGGCAACCAGGCAAACAACGCAATCTGGCGCAACACGTTCAGCGTGGGGGAAAAAATCGCGCCGACGGTGGGCCTTAACGCACAGGCCAGGCCGCCGGCAAAGCCCAGCACGATCCCGGCCGCGCCCCCCAGCAGCGCACGGCCCAGGCTTTGCCCCATCGGCTGTAACAGTTCGCCGTTTTGCAGGCCGCTGATCAGGCGCTCAACCACCGCCAGCGGCGAAGAGAGCAACAGCGGATCGATCCAGTCATGGCGGCTGGCAAGCTGCCAGATCGCCACCAGCAGCACCGGCAGCACGATCCCGGCCAGCCGTGCCTGCCGGCGGTGCAACTGCTGGCTAAGCGCGGGCTGCGGCCAAAAAACCAGGCGCTGATACACCCGGTGCGTTCCCCATTCCATCACCAGGCCACTGATGCCGATAACAGCGATCGCGACAAACACGATATCGAGTTGAAAAAGCTGGCGCCCCCAGACCATCAGGTAGCCAATCCCCTGGGAAGAGGCCAACAATTCAACCACGATCAGCGAGATCCACGCCTGGGAAAGCGCCAGATGCACCCCGGTAAACCACCCCGGCAGGCTGGCGGGCACCAACAGCAGGCGAAAACGCTGCCATCCATTCAGGCGCACCACATGCGCCACTTCGCTTAAACCGAGCGGCACCGCGGCCAGCGCCTGCTGTGTGTTCAGTGTAACGGGCACGATAACCGCCTTGACGATCACCGCCATTTTCAGCCCATCGTCGATGCCGAACAGCACCATAAACAGCGGGATCCACCCCAGAGTGGGGATTTGCGCCAGGGTATAGAACAGCGGTTCCAGGTATTGCGCGCTGCGGCGCGATAGCCCAAACAGCCCGCCGAGCAGCGTGCCGGCCAGCACGCCGAGCAGTAGCCCCAGCGCCAGGCGCTGCAGGCTCACCCACCACTGGGCAAGCAGATCGCCCTGCCAAAGCGCGTTCGCCGTTGCCAGCACCACCCGCGGCGCCGGCAGGATTTGTTCCGGCATCCACTGGTACTGCGCCGCCAACTGCCACAGGGCAAACAGCGCCGCCGGCAGCAGTAAGGGCCACAGATTTATATGCCACATCGGCGGCGCCAGCCGTCGCCTTTTCAAGAGCAGCAGTTGTGCCATAGCAACCTGTTTAATCAATGAAAACATGTGGCTATCAAACAGTCCTTTGCTGCGCTTGACTAATGCATTTCTTGAATATACCCACTGCAAAAGACGCATTTATACCGCTGTGCCGCGCCAGCGCTGGCTTAGCTCAATTCCGGTATCGCTTTGCTAAAAAAATCATTTAAAACAAGATGGTGGTATATGCAGAGCCGTTAAACGGAGGGAACCGATGGCGAAAAGGGTACGGTAACGCGGGTTGTTCTGGCGCAGTGGCGGCGGCGCGGTGGAAAAGAATGCGGGGGTTTGCCGGGCGATGAAATATGGCCAAAATAATTCGGCCGCAATCCAAGCCTATTACAGCAGGTATGCTACGATAGGTGCCATTATTTACACCACAACTTTCAGATAACCTGTTGGCTTAATTAAAGATGCAGAAAGAAATCGAACAATATATCTCTGTTATTCTTCAAGAGTGGCAGCCTTTACGCGCAGAGCTCCCGCAAGCGGCGATCGTTATTTTGCAGCAGATTGCGGAAGAGCAATCTGACGATCTGGCCAACAAGTTTTATGAAAGTTTGTTTAAAGATCCGGCTATTGCGCGGCACTTATCCTATGAACTGGTGCAGGAACGGCTGAGCCGTTCTCTTTCCAAATGGGTCAAGGCCGTTCTGACCCATGGCGAAAACCAGCTCGAAGCGCTGGCGCAGCAGCAATATCACGTGGGCGGCGTCCATGCCCGCATCGGTATCCCCGTTGAATTCGTGCAGCGCGGCGCCCGGCAATTGAAGTACGGCATCTTTGACTACATTACCAGCCGCAGCCTGGATCCTACCCTCAGTTTACAGGTGATGCACTATGCCGCGATGGCGATTGATATCGCGATCGAAATGATGAGTCACGCCTATGCGATGTCGCATTACCTGGCAACGCGCAATGAAGAATCTTACCGCCTGCATGTGTTGATGAATAACGCGCATCTGGAGCAAGGCAAGCAACAGACGGCCCTTTCCAACTGGGAAAACTCGGTGATTTACAGCCTGGTGAGCGGCGCACGGCAAACGGAGCCGCTGGTCAACATTTCTGAATCCAGCTATGGCCTGTGGTTCCGCCATAAATGTGTGCGCCACTTCGGTGAAAACCAACAGGTTCAGCAAATGCGCCAGTTGATGACACAAATCGATGAAAAAGTGGGCAGCATTGATACCACGGCAGAAATACCGGTAAAGAAAATGCAGGAGCTGTTGCGCGTTATCCATAGCAGCTGCCAGCAAATTAATACGCACATGGAGATGCTGTTTAACGAAGCATCGCATATGCAAGACGGCAAAGATGCCCTGACGAATTTGCTCAACAAGCGCTACCTGCCGATTGTCCTCAAGCACGAAGTCAGCCTGGCGATGGAAAACCATTTGCCGCTGAGCGTCGCCATCATCGATGTGGATCATTTTAAAATGGTGAACGATGAATGGGGGCATACTGTGGGCGATCGCGCACTGACGCATATTGCCAACCTGCTCAGTGATAATATTCGCTCCAGCGATTATCTGTTCCGCTACGGCGGGGAAGAGTTCCTGATTGTGCTGGTTGAAGCCGGCCAGTCGGAAACCTATACGCTGCTGGAGCGCATCCGCCGGATCATTAACAGCACGCCCTTTGAAGCCGTCGCCGGGAAAACGCTGCCCATCACGGTAAGTATTGGGTATGCGCAACATAATGGGCTCCCGGACTATAACCTGTTGCTCAATAAGGCGGATATTGCGCTATATGAGGCCAAACGCAACGGCAGAAACCGTATTGAGCCGCAATAGAAAGAAAGGCAGCCAGAGCGGCTGGCGAAAATTTCGCGCATCCAAAGTTGGCATATAGTCGTTCGTTCCCATTGTTTGATGGGCAAACCACCGCGCGTGTTTATCACTGCCTGAATAAGAGCCGCCATTCACCGATAATGGAAGATGTTGGTTATGCTAAAACCGGCGGAGGAAATGCCTAATAACGATCTGGCGCGGCGATCTTGATCACGGCCTTTCTCAGGAAATGAGTTGAATCCAAATAACAGGCGGGCTTATGCCATTCCCCTGGAAAGAAAATCACCAACCCACCGGGGGGCAATACCAACCATGCCTCGCCCTGCTGCGCCTGCGCAAAACAGATATCCTTGGCCTTATCATAGGGCGTGATATTTTCCATTCGTGCATCCCCGCAGACATACCCCAGCGTTTCCGGGCCGTTTAGCGGAATATGAATATCAATATCGCGCTGATGCATTTCAAAAGGTTTAACCGCTGGCGCCGTTAATTGCCGGTCCATCATCTTGACCAGAATCTTTCCCGCTCCCAGTGAATAATCACCTGGCGCCAGATCAAACAGATCCAGCGCCGTTACCTGCTCCAGGGCGGTTAGAAACGCCGCATCCAGCCCGGGATGGTGTTTAATCGAAGCCAATGAATCCACAATCATGCCATGCTCCTTTTTTAAATAGCACGCAGGGGTTAACCACTATATCCATTAACCCCCGGCATGATATTTAACAGGTATTAAAACGAGCCGAATAATCAGAAATAAACATCGTCGATGACATCGACGTTTTTTGCCGCAAATAATTTATCAATCCAGGTGCGCTCCAGGGCGCCGGATTTTGCCAGTTCAAAGTTGTGATTATCCACAACCAGGTACTGTTGGGCCTCTTCCAGAATACGCGCGGCATCCAGGCGCGGAATGATAATCACCCCATCGGCATCGCCCATAACAATATCCCCTGGGCAGACATGAATTTTCCCGCAGGCGATCGGCACATTAATTTCACCCGGGCCATCCTTGAAGGGGCCGCCCGGCGTATGCCCGACCGCATACAGCGGAAAATCCATTTTCGAAATCCCTTCGATATCCCGAATCGGCGCATCCAGCACGATACCTTCGATACCACGGTAGCGGGCATAGGTGGTCATCACTTCGCCCATCAGCGACTGGCTGCGATCCCCTTCGTTCGAAAGAATAATCACATCATCACGGCCGGCAATATCCATGGCCTTATGCAACATCAGATTATCGCCGGAGCGCGCCTTAACGGTGACGGCCAGCCCGCACATAACGGCTTTTTGCGGCGCGCTCATCAGCTTTATTTCCGATGACAAGGCAGGCATGCGGCTCATGCAATCGGCGACCACCGCCGCGGGGAGCTGACGGAATGCCTCAAGCAAAGGGAGTGCATCCATCGGTCTTTTTAAAAACACACGATTACCAATAGCCATTCCAATATCCTCTAAGTGATTAATTGTGAACTTTTTCGGCCAAAGCGATCTGCTCTGGGGTGGTCTTCTTCGTGAAAGCGCCCGTGAGAGGGGTTCCGTCAACCGCGTCGTAATAACGCAGCGCTTCTGGCCGCAGCCAGCGTTGCAATCGTGACGGCATATCCAAGCCAATCAGCAGGATAACGACAAATGTCAGTGTGAATGACAAACCGCTCAGCGCCGTTCCCAGGCTGAAGTGCTGAGCAATGGAAGCGCCTAAGACTGGCGCCAGCGCCCCGCCCATAGAGCCAATGTTGTAAATGAACCCCAAATTGGCTGCACGCTGGTCGGTATCGAAATAGCCGCTGATCAGTTTGGCAAGCAGCCCGCCAACGCCCTGGCTAAACAGCTGCTGCAAGAAAATCAAGGCGCACAGCAGCCACACGCTGCCGCCGGTTAAGGCAAATACCGGAATGATGATGATCTGGGCAATCAGCAGGCTGATGACGTAGGTTTTTCTGGTGCCGAAATAGTCGCCGGCGATACCGGCAAAACAGCAGCCAAGCCCCATGCCGAACCGGCTGAAAGAGAACACCAGCGCCACGATTTCAGGCGTGTAATGCAGCTCGGTTTTTAAATAGGTCGGCAACAGCGCATGTATCGGCCAGCCATACAGAAATACGCATAAAATAATCACCGTCAGCATTAAGCTGGTGGGCCATTTTTTGCCGCCGCTTTGTACCAGAAAGGAAATAAAAATCAGTGTGGTGATCACCCCCAAAATAGCGACCAACACGGCAGGCCGGCTGTGATCGAAACAAAAATACAGCGCCACCGCAGCGATAACAGACAGGGCGATATTCATGCCGCTTTTAGCCGTATTACCGTTGCGGTATAACAAATCAACCATGGTAAATACGGGTTTGGTACTCTTGGCACGGTTTTTCGCCCACTCCTCGGCTTCGGGAATAGCACGGCGCAGCCATAACGCATAAAGGATTGGGATAATCCCGATATAAAATAATACGCGCCAACCCCATAAAGGCACGATGACGCTATAGGCCAGTACCGAAAGAATAGCGCCGGCGGAAAAACCAGAGTTAAGAAACGCACTGGCTTTATTACGCATGTCCTTGGGCCAGCTTTCGATCACGTAGGCGGAGCTTGTGCCGTATTCCCCGGCCATCCCAACACCAACAATCACCCTGGCGATGAACATCCAGGTGTAATTGGGCGCTAAACCACAGGCGACCGTACCGCCGGCAAACATCACGATACTGGCAATCATGGCGCTCTTTCTGCCAAACCGATCGCCCATCGCGCCCAAGGCCAGGCCGCCGAACCACCTTAAGATAAAAGCGGCGGAAACCAGCCCGGCGGCTTCAACCGTCGGGATATTAAACTCCGCCATGATTTCGGTTAGCACTAAGGTGATAATGACAAAATCAAAACCATCAAGCATATAACCGATCCAGGCAGCCCAGAATGCTTTCCACTGCGGCCGCGTAATACGCCGGCTCCAGTGCAGGGTCGAGGACTCATTATTCATAACGTACCTCATTATTTAAGGGTAATATTTCACGTATTTATTTTTCTTACTGTAATTCCAGCGCGGTTATCGCCTTGCCTACGGTGAAGTAACGATCAAGGTTATCAAAGACGTTATTTGCCATTGCCTGGCGAGTTTCAACCGTTGCGCTAGCAATATGCGGCGTGAGTAAAACATTATTCATCTGCAATAATGGCGCTGGAATTTCCGGCTCATGTTGATAAACATCCAAAGCCGCGGCCTTAATTGTGCCTGATTGCAACGCTTCAATAAGATGTTGCTCATTAACTAACGAGCCGCGCGCAATGTTAATCAACGTGCCATCGGGCCCCAAAGCCTGCAATACGGCGGAATCAATCAAATTCCGGTTACTTTCATTACCGGGCATAGCCAACACCAGAAAATCCGAAAACGCCGCCAACGCCTGCGTGTTAGGAAAATAACTATATTCAACGGACGATTTTACGGTTCTGTCGCAATAGCCCACGCACATATCAAAGGCACTGGCGCGTTTGGCGATCGCCTTGCCAATTTTCCCCAGCCCCAAAATCCCGATCTTTTTGCCACTGACTTTATTGGCAAGGCGAGGTGGCCTGGTTAACCATTGACCACTTCGGGCGAACATATCCTGATAGGATAATTGCCGTGCCTGCGCCAAAATAAAAGCCAGTGCCAAATCCGCCACATCATCAGTTAAAATATCGCGGGTAACGGTAACGTTAATTCCCCTTTCCGCCGCTTTGACTAAATCAATACCATCGGTTCCGACGCCAAAAACTGAAATAATTTCCAGATTAGGCAGCCTGGCCATCACATCGGCGGATAAGCCAACATCGCCACGGGTGGCAACACCGCGAATTTTTTCGCCATGCTGACGTAAATATTCATCGCTATTTTCACACTGATAAAGGTTATGGCAGATAAAACGGCTAGCCAACCTGTTTGCCAACGCATCCATTAATGGTTGAACAACCAGGATGTGTTCTTTTTCTTTGCTCATAATTATCTCGCTTTAACGCGTTAATTAATGGGTTATATCGTTTCCCCGGTAAATATCTTGAAGCCCAGATCAACACTACGTGTGGCATTCGCAGCATCCATTTTTTTGATGATCACCTCTGCCGACTTTTTACCTATTTCAAAGCGCGGAGTGATTACACTGGCTAATACTGGCGTCACCGTTTTTCCAATATCAAGACCATGGAAGCCGGCAATAGACATCTGCTCCGGCACCCGAATGCCGCGCCGCAAACACTCCTGCAATACGCCAACGGCAATATCGTCATTGGTGCAAAATATCCCGTCGACTTTTTGCGCCCCAGCCAACACATCTTTGAGCATCATCGCGCCCAGCGAAAATGATGAAATGCTGTTAGGTGATATACGGCGAGCCAGTAAACCGGACTCTTGCATTGCCGCGCGATAACCAAGATAGCGTTGGTTATCGCGCTGATCGTTACGCGATCCGAAATAATAAATATGCTTTTTCCCATGCTGGATCATAGCATTCACCATATGGTAAGCCGCTAATTTATTATCAAAGCCAATTTCAATATCGATCTGTGATTCCAGCGTATCCATGATTTCAATAACGGGTATTTTCAACGATCTTAAATAGCTTTGCGCACGCAAGGTGTGTACTTTTTCGCACAGCACAATGCCCTCAATGTCATATGACAGCAGGTTGATAATCTGCTTTTCTTCATTCTCCCTGGAGTAGTTATATTCAGAAATTAACAACTGATAACCATGCTGGTTAGTGATAAACTCCAGGCCGGAAAGAATGTCTGAAAACACCTGATTCTGGAAAGAGGGTATCAGCACGCCAATTGAATTACTTTTCGCATTGAGCATAATATTGGGTGCCCTACTTGGTATGTAATTCATCTCATCCAGTATTTCTGCAATTTTCAGCCGGGTTTCCGATGCCACCTGTTTGGGCTCTCGTAGATAGCGGCTAACGGTCATCTTACTCACGCCCGCAAGGCTTGCTATATCCTGGAGGCTTATCCGGTTATTACGCATAGATACCCTTTATGAAGTTTATATCCCAGCTACAGAATCAAACGGCAACCAACATGCCTCCATCCACGAAAAGCAGATGGCCATTTACAAAGTCAGAGGCTTTCGAAGACAAGAAGACAGCGGCGCCAATCAATTCCTCAGGGTTGCCCCAGCGGGCGGCCGGGGTGCGCTTACATAACCAGTCAGTAAATTCACGGTTTTCAACCAACGCCTTGGTCATTTCCGTTTTAAAATAGCCGGGCGCGATGCCATTAATTTGAATATTGTATCTTGCTAATTCTACGCACATCCCACGCGTAAGCATTTTTACCGCCCCTTTAGAGGCGGCATAAGGTGTGATGGTGTCGCGCCCAAGCTCACTTTGCATAGAGCAAATATTGATAATTTTACCTTGTTGCCGTTTAACCATCTGCCTGGCAACCGCCTGGGAAACGATAAATACCGATTTCTGATTTACCCTGATCACATCATCCCATTCAGCTTCAGGAAATTCAGTAAACGGATGGCGGCGCTGAATCCCCGCGTTATTAATCAAAATATCGATCGGGCCAATACGTTGTTCAATTGTGGCAACGCCATGCTGCACCTGTTGACTGTCCGTCACATCAAAAGGCACGCCATAGGCTTTTATGCCCTGCTGTTCCAGGCGGGTGACCGCCTGATCGACCCGCTCTGCGGTTATGTCATTAATAATGATTTCCGCACCATAACGCCCAAGCCCCTGGGCCAATAAAAAGCCGATCCCCTGCGCCGAACCGGTAATTAACGCTTTTCTATCTTTGAGAGAAAATAAAGTATCCACAATCCATCCCCATATTATGCAAAAACGAGCTGTACTTTTGATGCGGCTGATTTGTCCGCCGCGAAATTCAGCGCTTGCTGGAAATCTTCAAACCGGTACTCCGCGGTGAGCAAGGGCAGCGGGTTGATCTTTTTCTCCTCCAGCCATTGCACTGCCGTGTTAAATTCTTCCGTAAAACGAAACGTGCCAATGAGGTTAATTTCTTTGGCAATCAGCGCCATCAATGGGATCTCTGCGGTTGCGCCCCCCATCCCCACCTGCACGACGTGCCCTTTTGCACGGGTAACCTGAACGCAGCGTTTGATAGAAGCCGGATGGCCCGAAGCCTCGAACGCCACATCAAAAAAGCCTTTGCCTGATTCATAACCCGCCAGCGCCGGCGCATCGGCTGTAAATGTGCTATCGGCCCCCATGGCGCGGGCAAGCTGCAGACAACGTTCACTGATATCCGTTGCCACAATCTCTTCGGCCCCCAACGCTTTAGCAGCCGCGACAACCAGGCAGCCGATTGGCCCGACCCCGGAAACGAAAACCCGCTTGCCTTTAACACTGCCGGCCTGGTTAACCGCGTGGATAGCTACCGCCAGCGGTTCAGCAAAAACAATCACATTGCCGCTCACCGCGGGGTTAAAAGGAATACACTGTTCGTTATCCACGATTTTATATTGCGTAAAGCCGCCATCAACGTGAGGAAAATACATTGCGCTGCCAAAAAAACGCATGTTCAGGCACTGATTAGTATTACCTTCCAGACAATATTCGCATTTAAGGCAGGGTTTACTTGGATTAATCGCCACCGCCATACCCGGAGCCAGAGAAGGCGCGCTGGATTTCTCGACAACACCAATCACTTCGTGCCCTAAAATCATTGGCATTTTCACCGGATAACTTCCCACCCGACCATGCTGATAATAATGTAAGTCCGAGCCACAAATTCCGCCGCGGGTGATTTTAACCAGCGTACCGTTATTCTCATATTCCAGTTCATACTTTTTAAGCGCAACAGCCCGCTCGCCTGTTACCACACAGGCAATAGAGTTAATTTTCATATTGGCTCCCTATATTGATGTGCGGCTTATTAAACGAACAAAACCGCGTTAAATTTGTGATTAAAATCACACAAAAGGGATGTTACATTGGGATGTTACGCATATCATTACCGAGCTCTCAAAATTAAAAAAAATAGCCGTTGAAATAGTTGCGCTATGCCTGTTACCTGTTAGCGGCAACCTACTACGCGCGCAATACATTAGAAAATGTAAAACATCCCAATACGTTTCTAAATTCCTCTCACGCATACTTAGCATTATTTATTTAATTTTTTACCAAAAAAATTCGTCATTTTTAAATACAACACCATTGATTTTAAACAGGTGTTACACCGGGATGTTACGCATAACGTGATTCAGGTTATATTTTTATATTCCCAGCTGATTAAAGCGTCATTTTATTCCGTTATACCGGGTAGGATGTTTTTGCTTTTGTCTTTAACAGGGGTAATAAAATGGCGGGTGAAAGCTATATTTTAATGGGCGTTTCAGGAAGTGGTAAATCGTTGATCGGGAAAAAGTTAGCGGATGAATTCGGTGCCAAATTCATAGACGGTGACGATCTGCATCCTGCCCGCAACATTGACAAGATGTCGCAAGGGATCCCGTTAACTGACGAAGACCGGTTGCCATGGCTTGCAAGGCTTAATGACGCCTCTTACAGCCTTTTTAAAAAAAATGAAATGGGCTTTATCGTTTGTTCTTCGCTTAAAAGAAGCTATCGCGACGTTCTCAGAAAAGGCAGCCCTCATATCGTTTTCCTGTGGCTGGACGGCGATTACCACGTCATTCTTCATCGCATGGCCGATCGTACCGGGCATTTTATGCCGGTGGAGCTACTGAAAAACCAATTTGAGGTGCTGGAGCGACCGGATGCGACTGAACGCGATGTTATCCGCATCGACGTCAACGAAGGCATTGATCAGGTAATGCAGCAATGTAAAAACGCTATTGCTTCAATTAAACAGGCGCGAGAAGCTGGCCCGGCGGTGGGCAGAGAGCATGCCGCTTCGCCGAAGAATACTCAATGCTAATTAGCTGGGAACGCGTAGGCTTCCGCTATCGGGGCCATAAAGTGGATATTCAAGGAGCCCGTTCCCCGGGCATCCCGAATATCCGTTTTTTAATGACACACGGAATTGATCAGGCCGTACGGCGCGCGTTTTGATTCGAACTATAGATATTTTCGCGCACCGGCTGGCTGCCGTTTTGCAGCACGGCCAACCATTCATCCGTGGTCAGCACCGCAGCAAAGCGCGCCTGCAGCACAACGGAAAATACCCGATGAATCTCCTCAGCGCTGGCGCTGCCCGCGCGATTTGCGTAAGACACCGCCCCTGTCGCATCGCTTAGAAACTCAACCGCCAACCCGGCATGCAATGCGTGTTTGATGGTGGAATCGTCGCAGTTTTGCGTCATATAACCAACCACCGTGAGCGTATCAATGCCATTGGCGGCCACCCACTCCCCCAATCCGGTGCCCGAGAACGCACTGGGCATCGTTTTCTCAATCGCCAAAGCACGCGGGCGGTTTGCTATCTGTGGATGAAGTTGCGCACCGTGCGATCCGCGAGCAAACAGCGGTGAATCTTCCGGCGCAAAGTTCTGCACAATCACCACCGGGATGCCATTTGCTTCGGCGGCATCCAGCGCTCTGCCGATATTGGCGAGTGAAACATGCCGATCGGGGTATTCGATGGGCAGATCGCCCGTGAAGTATTCATTTTGTACGTCAATGACGATTAACGCGCGTTTGCAAGCGGCCATGATGAACTCCGTATATCAGCAAAAGAATGGCTAGTGTGCGCCACGCCAGCGAGAGCCGCCATTGGCCCAAGTGACAATATTCGTTATAATCGGGCCAAAACTACCGCCGCGTCCCGGAGCCGGAAAATGACTTCACCCATCGTTGCCGTCGTCGCCTTCGACCATATCAGCCCGTTTCATCTCTCTGTGCCTTGCCTGGTGTTTGGCGAAGAACGCCAGAACGGCAACCGCCCCTGGTTCAGGCTGCATGTCTGCGCAGCGGAAACTGGTCCGTTGCAAACCACGGCGGGTTTCACGGTGAGCTTTTCCGAAGGGTTAGCCGCGCTGGCGTGGGCGGATATGGTGGTGGTCCCCAGTTGGCGCGATGTTAACGAACCCCCGCCGGTGGCCTTGCTGGATGCGCTGCGCCAGGCGCATGCGCGCGGCGCACGCATTGTCGGGCTGTGCCTGGGCGCCTATGTTTTGGCGGCCGCCGGCCTGCTCGCCGGGCGCAAAGCCACCACCCACTGGGCATGGGCCGAAGATTTCACCCGCCGCTACCCGGATACCGCGCTTGATGCCAGCGTGCTGTATGTGGAAGACGGTAACGTGATGACATCAGCCGGCGTGGCCGCCGGTATCGATTGTTGCCTGCATATCGTGCGCCAGCACTATGGCCATGAGGTGGCCAATCAGGTGGCGCGGCGCCTGGTGGTGCCGCCGCACCGCGAGGGGCTACAGGCCCAGTTCATTGAACAACCGGTGCCAAAGCAACTGACCGATAAGCGCATGGCCGAACTGCTCGATTGGCTGCGGGCCAATCTTCAGCAGCCGCACCCGATTGACGCCGTGGCCGATCGTCTTGCCCTGAGCCGGCGAACCTTCACCCGCAGATTCAAACGGTTGACCGGAATGACGCTCGGTGAATGGCTATTGCAGGAACGCATCGCCCTGGCACAACGGCGCCTGGAAACGTCTACGGCACCGGTTGAGGCGATCTCTGCAGAGTGTGGTTTTGGCTCCGGCGCCGTCATGCGCCAGCACTTTGCGCACCTATT
The DNA here is from genome assembly GCF_039540155.1 of Gibbsiella greigii. Taxonomy (NCBI): domain Bacteria; kingdom Pseudomonadati; phylum Pseudomonadota; class Gammaproteobacteria; order Enterobacterales; family Yersiniaceae; genus Gibbsiella; species Gibbsiella greigii. Next base: position 85,374 of record NZ_BAABEM010000004.1, on the reverse strand, counting down.
AAAAGTCACCCCTTCCGCCTACCGCCGCGCATTCCAGGATCGGCCGTTGGCAACGCTGACGGAAAAAGGCGATTGACCTGGCAGTCCAAACCTTGCAGGGTAATACTGGCCAGAACCCGCGTGCAGCCCCAGGCAGGCTGTCGCGAGCCATTGTTGATTCATTGCCAAAGGAGTTATGCGTGTTAACAATATGGGGAAGAAAAACCTCTTCGAACGTGCAGGCGTTAATGTGGTGCGTCGGTGAATTAGGTTTGCCGTATAAACGCCTGGACATCGGGCATAAATACGGCGGCAACGACACACCAGCCTTTCTTGCCATGAACCCTAACGGCACGGTGCCAGTGCTTAAAGACGGAGAGGATGAAGCCCTTTGGGAAACCGGGGCGATTCTGCGTTACCTCGCCACCCGTTATGCCACCGGCGCCTTCTGGCCGGCACAGCCGCAGGAACGCGCCAGGGTGGATAAATGGGCCGAGTGGGCCAAACTGAACATCGCCCTTAACTTTACCGCGCCCGTGTTCTGGCGCGTTGCCAGAACCGCCAGCCGGGATCGCGATGCCGCCGCCATCCAGGCCGCCCTTGCGACTCTGCACGCCAAAATGGATATCGCCGAATCCCTGTTGGCGCAACAGGCATTTTTGGCCGGCGAGCAGCTAACGCTGGCAGACATACAGTTCGGGCATATTCTTTACCGCTATTTTGATATCGATATTGCCCGGCCCGCCTTCCCCGCTATTCGCGCTTATTATGAAAGGCTGATGCAGCGGCCGGCATTTGCCGAGCACGTAATGGTTTCCTATGACGAATTAAAAGTCACGTGATTGCCTGGCGTTGCGCTATCTGGCGCACTGCGGGTTTGGAAAACCGGGGCCGCCCCCAGCTCACTGAGCCTGGCAGCCAGGCGTCAGTTCCCCGGCGATCTGTCGCGCGGTTTTAATAAAATTATCCCTTAACGGATCGCGGATTTCGCTATTCCAGGCCAGGCCGGCCTGCCAGGATGTGTGGGGGCCGCTAAGGTGCACAAACCTGATGCCCGGCGGCGTGATAGAAAGCGCCCCTTGCGGGATCAGCGCACAGCCATTACCGGCGGCAACCAATGCCAGCAGCGTATGGATATCAGAGGCGTATTGCCCCACTGCCGGCGCGATAGCCCGCGATGCCAGAAAGCGGTTAATCTGCGTGGCAAGCCCGCGCCCGCGGTGTGGCGCCAACTGGAGCAAAGGGTGCTTCGCCATGGCCAATTCAGGTTGGTTATCGGGGATCGCCAGCGCAGGCATGGCCGGCACGGCCAGGAGAAGTTTCTCGGTTAATAGCACTACCGCATCCAGCGGTGCCACCACCGGCAAACGGACAAAACCGGCATGGAGCCTGCCGGCGCGGATGTCTGCGCACTGCATGTCAGAGGGTATATCATCCAGCCGGATACTTACGCCAGGGAAGCGCTCACGAAACGCCATAATCACTTGCGGCGCCAGCCCAAAAAAAGACAGCCCAAACCCCAGCGCCAATTCCCCCGCGCTGCCTGCCGCAATATAGCCGGCATGAAGAAGCAACGCATCGTACTCGCCCAGCAGGCTTTTTGCCCTCGCATAGAGGCGCTGGCCCCCCGTCGTCAGCGTCGCGCCATGGCGCCCGCGAATAAACACTGGGAACCCAAACTGTAGCTCAAGCAGTTGGATTTGCTTGGTCAATGCCGGCTGGCTAATGCACAGCACCTCGGCGGCAAGCCGATAGCTCCCCTGATCGGCCAACGCCGCCATCGCCTTCAGTAACTTGATATCCATTCCGTTTTGTTATCTATGATGGAAATTATTTGATTATATCTTAATCGATCAATCTGATGAAATCCTGGCTGAACTTGGCTCAGGAGAAAGATAATGAAGACAGATCTGCGTGTGGCCACCGTGCAGTTCCAGCACAAGGCCGGCGATAAAGCGTATAACCTCGCCACCATGGAAAATTTCATTCACCAGGCCGCCAAAGAGCAGGTAAAAATACTGGCGTTCCCCGAGATGTGCCTGACAGGCTACTGGCATGTGCCCAAATTGCCTGCGCACGCCGTCCGGGCCCTTGCCGAGCCGGTGGCCACAAGCGCGGCGATCGGCCAGGTTGCGCACCTGGCGCAAGCTTACGATATGGCCATCGGCGTTGGCCTGATTGAAGAAGCGGAAGATGGCCGTTTGTATAACGCCTACGTGGTCTGTATGCCCGACGGCACAAAGCACGTCCACCGTAAAATCCATGCGTTTGAACACCTCAAATTTTCAAAAGGCGAGCGGTTCACCGTTTTTGATTCGCCCTGGGGAGCACGCATTGGCATATTGATTTGCTGGGATAACAACCTGGTTGAGAACGCACGGGCAATGGCGCTGCTTGGCACAGAGATCCTGATTGCGCCGCACCAAACCGGCGGCACTCATTCCCGTAGCCCGTACGGTATGAAGCCGATCCCAAAAGCCCTGTGGGAAAACCGCCATCGCGATCCGCAAAGCCTGCGCGCGGCGTTTGCCGGGGAAAATGGCCGAGGGTGGCTGATGCGCTGGCTGCCCTCACGCGCCCATGACAACGGGATGTTTATCTTATTCAGCAACGGCGTGGGCCTGGATGATGATGAAATACGCACCGGCAATGCGATGATCATCGATCCTTATGGCCGTATCGTGGCCGAAAGCGAGGCGATTACGGATGATATGGTGACATGCAGCATCGATCTCTCGCTAATCCCCCTAAGCACCGGCCGCCGTTGGATATATGGCCGCCGGCCGGAGCTTTATGGGCTACTGACGCAAAAGCAGGGCTATGAGCGTGATGCGCACGATGCCCGCTTCTCTGATGAGCCTACTGCTATCAGTAAAAAATAACCTGCAGGCTAAGCCGCCGAGGCAGCACACTGCCCCGGCGGCTATCTCTGCATTCGTGGCTTATTCAATAACAGGTTTAGGCATTCTGGTATAAATCCCAGCGGTTGCCATAGATATCTTCAAATACCACGACCATGCCATATTCTTCCTGACGAGGTTCTTCACAAAAATGTACGCCGTTCGCTTTCATGGCGTGGTAATCACGCCAGAAATCATCCGTTTGCAGAAAGAGAAACACCCGACCGCCGCATTGGTTGCCAATAAAAGCCTCTTGCTGTGGGTTAGATGCCCTGGCAAGCAGAAGATTACAGTCGCTTTCCGGGTTCGGCGTTACCACCACCCAACGTTTCCCAGGCTGTGGCGTATCTTCCACCAACGTGAACCCCAGTTTATTGGTGTAGTAATCAATTGCCCGATCGTAATCATCGACAACGATAGCCACGTAGCCCATGCACCTTTTTTGCGTTCTCAATCATTCCCCCTTGTTTTCCAGAAACCTTGCCTGCATAGCCAGTTAAACATAACACCGATTCGAATAATCGCTATGCAGGATGATGGGCGGCGGCGCGGCTTGCCGGGCCACTTATATTGGGCCAGCATTCTTTTTGCAAAACCGGATTGCTATGAAATTTAACCGTTTTGCCAGAGACACAAATCCAGGCGTATTATTCTGCACACTATTCCCCACAAATAAGGAGCAATACCGATGGAACCCCAATTACCTGATATCGGCGTTTTATTTGTAGCTGGCTTTGGGCCAATCACAACGGACAGCAAAAGCAGCCAAGCCCTGTACCTCAACCTGCTGGGGCTACCGCTCAAGCCGTTAGCCGAAAACCCGGATTACCTGTTGGTTGAGGAAGGGGCGTTAGAGGGCATAAAGCATTTCGCGCTCTGGCCTTTGAACCAGGCGGCGCAATCCTGCTTTGGCCGTGATGACTGGCCTGCTGATCTGCCCGTGCCGCAAGCATGGCTGGAATTCGACGTTGCCGATATTGCGGTAGCGACCGAAAAATTAATCGCGACGGGCTATCATTTGCTGATCGCAAACCGCGAAGAGCCCTGGGGGCAAAAGGTAACGCGTTTCCTTAGCCCAGAAGGGTTGTTAGTCGCCGTGAGTGAAACGCCCTGGTTGCGCAACAAGGCGTGATGAAAAGCAGAAAAAACCGCCCGCCCCATTCCATCCACATTGGAATTATTTCCAATTATATAATTAATATTTTGGCTGAAGTGGCAGGCCCTGTATTTGTAAATAGGGCATAGCAAACGGTGTGAAGCCACCAGCAATGATTTGTCTTCATTTTTAGTGAATTTTTTGCGAAAATCCGGCGAATTATGCTTTCCATATAGTCTGGTGTATTTGCTGTACGCATAACAACGTTAAAAAAGGCTTACTGAGGCAGTATCACCAGTAAGGCCAAGTGGGGTTTCCGCTGGCCATACAATAATAGGGATGAACGACGAGTGTTATTCACAGTTTGCATGTTTGCCAAGAGCTCGCTGGTTTTGCTTATCGATGCACTGACAACCTATTCAGCCGGTAAAGACGCGATCAGAGCCTTTTCCAGGTTTTGGCTGTTTTTCGTTGCTGTCGCCTCATTCGCCGGGTTTATCGCAGATATATTGTATAATTGGCTACTAATGGGCTAATTAGCCGATTTAATGATTAAAAATCACGTAAATACAGCCCTTTTCTTTTCAATTTTTTAAATCCATCTGTTTTTTTCATGCATTTTACCGACTGTTGTTACCCCTGCGGATTTAACCTCGCCGAGCCGGCCACTGGCGCAGAAGAACTTAAGCATCAGCTTTCTCTACATTCAAATAGTATTATGATGTAATAATATCAATAAGTTAAAAAACATACGTATTTTCCCATCGCACAATAGTTTATTTTTCCAAAGGTAATCCTAGAATACTGACACGCGGCATGGAAAAATTACATCAGGTTTCCGCTAATTAAAACAGGGTGATGGAATGCTTGAACTGTTTGACGTCAGCTATGAAGAGCTAAAAATTACACGATCAAATGAGCTTTACCGACTGAGAAAAAAAACTTTCAGTGGCCGCCTGGGATGGGATGTGGTATGCAACCGCGATATGGAATTTGATGAATTCGATAACCCCGCGACACGCTACATTCTCGGGCTGTGTGAAGGGCATTTAGTTTGTAGCGTGCGCTTTATCGGCCTTGATCAGCCCAATATGATAACCCATACGTTCAACTCCTGCTTTGGCTCGGTATGCCTGCCCGATACGGCTATAGAATCAAGCCGCTTTTTTGTCGATAAAGACCGCACCCGGCAACTCCTCGGTGAGCGTTACCAGGCCGCTGTCGATGCCGAAGTAATCAGTTCCAATTCAACGCCCAGCCGGATGGCCTGGCGGGCGTTGCTGACGCCCAGTTTAATGACTACACTCCCCATGTAATGCTTCACCGTACTGACGGAAATACCGAGGATAGCAGCAACCTCGCTATAGGTCTTCCCCATACTGGCCCAGTACAGAACATCACTCTCCCGTGGGGTAAAAATGGGTTTGCCTGCTGTCGCCTTATTCTGCTGCCTGCCAGGTAAGACTGAGTCGGCAAGACGATACATTTGTTCATTAATATCAATTAACAACATCTGCATAGCTCCCCGTTCAGAAGACAAGCGCGCCTCCAGATTGTTGTCTTCTTTGTTGCCAATAAGGATAGACAACAGGGCCAGATTATTCATCTGGTCATGCAGTACAAACGTGCATCCATTAACAACATTGTACTTTTTGGAAAGGAGGAATATTTTTGCGAACATGAGGGTGATGTCCTCATCCCAGACAAAGGGGGATACGCGCTTGAAAGCGGTCAGTATCACCGGATCAGTAAGCTGAAAATTATTGGCACGATAGAGCTTAAACCACTTATCAGGATAGTTGGAAATAATCAGGGCATCTGACGGTTTTTTCTTGTTGACTACGGTGTAGGCGTATTCAGGGGTGCCCAACGGGGACAGTTTCCTATCGATATAGTCCCGAAGCGTCTCCATAATTGCATGATTTTTAATGAAAATCGAAAACATAAAGGCTCCCTGACGGTCGTTTCCCCGTTTAGCGTGCATGTATGCAACTTAAGTACAGGTATTGATAGAACTTAAGTACAAGTTACGCGAACAGTTCTACCCCCTATAATAAACTCTGTTGTGTTGATGGCCAAAAAAACCGACCAATCAGGCCAGCCCGCTAATTCAGCCAACACCAGGGAAAATTTTCCGGCCAGACAGGGCATACAAAAAGTCACTGCTGGCCGGGCTTCTTACTTTAGCTCGCCTTAACAATACTATCAAACCCCGCTTTCCTACTGCGGCTCACCTGACGCTATTGGGAACCTGACACAGGTTATCCTATCCTCTGCCGCCTGTTTATGATACTCATCGCTTGCCTGAAAACAGGAAAATGCGCCGCTGGCAAATTCAACGCTTCCCCCCGTTCTGACCAAGAGCAAACCAGGGCAAGAAGCGGATGAACCATTCAGTCACTAAGAGCCTATCCCTATAGGCATTATTAGCACAGCGCGTTTGGGCACGGACAACACGCATGCTGAACGGACGTTTGTCCGGCTTATCGGGCGAACATAGCAAGTAAAAACAGCCTTAATGGGATAGACGCTTAGCAACGTTAATTGAGTAAAAGATTATCAATTATGCCAGGACAAAAACGCTTTTGCGTTTTTGTCCTGCAACTCGAATTATTTTGGCTATATAAAGTGAATTAGCGTTGGATTTTTCTGAACAGAAAAAATATGACGATTGCGGCCAAAAGGGGAACACCAAACAACACCCACAACCCGGCAGGATCATACTCTCCATCAGCCATCGCCATACCGGTAGTGTTCAGGAAATCATCAACCCGATAAGACAGTTTCTCAAGCAACCGCCAAACAGGAGTGACAAAAAAGGCCACGGCCAAGCAGGCAAGATAGAGACCGATAAAAAAAAGTACCCGATGTATGCGATTACTTGATACGGCAGTTTTCATAGTCTGTTCTCCCTCTAACCGCAACCTGTCCATATGCCATAATCCCCGCCTTAACCTTCACCTTTTTGGTGCTTAAAAGAGCACGGCGCAATACCTCAAACTGGGACACGGTAGGGAATGTGATACATCCCCATGATTCCCCGCTACCGTCGGGGCGTAAGGGATGGATCCTAAAGCCCCCTCTATCGACACCATTGACAAAAACGTGATCGCTCATCGTTTCACTGTCGTAGAGGCCAAACCATGTACTGTGGTCAGTGCCATTTCGCCAATCCTTGATGGCACTTAATGCCTTATTAGCAAAGCTACCCGTTGGACGGTCTACAATCCAATAATTACCAGGGGGTAATGCCGCTTTATTTTTGAACGCACATTCAGCGATATTTGTTGTGGGGTTTTCACCAGAGAACACATCAAAAGTTCCCACGCCATAGCACAGCAATTTTACGGTTTTGCCGTCTGAGCTCCCCTTGTTATAGTCCATCTCACAGTGGATCATATTCAAAAACCATTTCTAAAGTTAAACTTTCCTTATCATAACGCTATCACGCCATCCTAAAAATAAGAATTGTCTGCTGCCTTACCGCCAAGTATCTGAATTCGGACGGGAGTAGCCATAAAGCCCGGTTGGTGATGTGACAGCCTCCAAAGTGTGCCAGTCAATGGTGCTATCAGACTATATAGGGGAAAATTCAGCCAATGCTGCGTAATTCCCTCTAGCACGGATATTCCGTTCATTATGGGAACATATGCCGGCATAAAGCATATCGTTACAATCGCACCTTTGATTTCATTATGTTTTTCAGGCAAGATCGCCACATCATACATGTAAAAAAAGGTTTCTTATGTGGGATGCCCACAGAGCTGCTATATATGCGCGTCTGCATGCGCAGGCACAAAGCCAGGGGAAATGTGCCCATTATGTCACTAATGCTATCCAGCATGGTGGGGCAAATCTTTCCAGGACAAATTTTGCAAGAGATATGGGGAATAATCTGGTACTCGCAGGTTTTCACCCGGTTTCTGGAGAAGCTGTTGAGGGTGATGTTGCTGTTATCCAGCCGATTCCAGGTCATCCGTCAGGGCATGCCTGTGTCTATGATGGTCATCAGTGGATAAGTGATTTTGTTCAACGCACAATGTATCCCGGATCTGGCTATAGGCGGTTACATCCAGCTTATATAATTTACAGGCATGACTAATATGAAGAATTTACTTATTTCGCTTTTGTTCGTTTCTCCAATCGTTCTGGCCTCTGCTGAAATGACCCCGCCAGAACGTGCAGCGCTTAATTTTAACAAGTGGTACATCGGGCAGCTTGAAAAAGACACATCCCCTTTAACTGATTTCACCTCGTTAAATCAATATGTTACCAGTGACACCATAAAGTCGTTAAAAAAGCTTTATTCCGGTGACAGTAATGATAAGGACATGCCAGATTCGGATATGTTTATCAAGGCGCAGGATTATAATGACGACTGGAATCAAGTAAATGTCATTTCATCTGATTTTGATGCTGCATGTACCCACGTATATATTGCTTTCGGTGATAAAAAAGATCATGTCATTGCAGACTGTATGGTACAGGAAAACAACAAATGGAAAATCAGGTCCGTAACGTTGATAAAGTAACGCTAGCATGGCATAGCCGCGCCAGCGGCTTTTTTCATGGGCAAGATTCAGTGGCTGGCGTTGAGCTTGAAGAAAGTATTTTTTCTGGCACTTAGTGGATTCCTTCATTACAAAGCCCCTGTTTTACTCATTGGATACAATAGCGGAACAGTCTTAGCTGAGAAAATTTAGCGGGTATAATTAATTTTTAAATCAACGCGGTTTCTTCCATAAGAAAATGCCAGAATGCTTCGGCAAATTCAGAGGCAAGATCGCCGTTCATATTCTCAGCCAATTTTATTTCTGTAAATCCGGCTTCAAGATAAGGTTTAAACGGCCTGATCGTTAACCCCCTGTCAGTAAATTCACGCGCAGAAAAGTAATCTGTCACCGTGATACCCGCTCCCTCAATGACCATAGAGCAGGCCGTATGGGATAAATACGTTTCAATCATTGAATTATTATTGATGCCGGCCAATTCAACACTGACGCGTTTGGAGAAGATTGAGCCTGGTTCCACGTCAATAATCGTCTCGCCGACTAAATCGTTACGGGTGATAAAAGGTTTCTCACACAGCGGATGATGTGAAGGTAAAGCCACCACGCCGGCGATAGAACGGTGGCGGCAAAGCATACCGCTGCGCTCAAACTGAAAATCCACATAGCCGAGCTCAACGTTGCCAGCGGCAACCCGTTCAATAACGGTGGGCGAAGGAAGCGCTTCCAGCGAAACATGCAAACCACCCCGGTTACGAACAAACCTTGCCAGAAAACGAGCCAGGATACCGTTAGCCAGTGCAGGCATAGCGACAATGCGTAGCGTCCCGGCAAAATTCCGGCCAATATCTTCCGCCACTTTGCCAATGCGGTCCAGGCCGGTAAACGCATTCTGCACTTCACGCATAAGCGTAAATGCTGCTGATGTGGGCACCAGGCGATTACCTTTTCGATCAAAAAGATGCAGTTTGGTGACGCGTTCAAAATCCGCAATAAGCCGACTTACCGCAGGTTGGGTAATAAACATCAACTCTGCTGCCGTTGTAATCTGGCCTGTCAGCATAACGGCGCGAAAGGCTTCAACTTGTCTGAGATTCAGACGATGTGACGGCTGCATAGTCTCTCCTCAAACCAGACATCAAAACCGTGACAGTTCAGCGCTCTCACTGGTGTATCGCCACCCTACCATTAATTATGCTTAAGATTCAATACATAAGGCCACAGTATAATATTTTGTTATGGTTAGCGGCGATTATTTTATTTTTTAGGCAGGTATATTTTATTGTATTACTTATCATATTGAATTTAAACGGCCATTTTATGGCATGAGCGTTATCCTTGAAATAATGTTTTAAACATAAAGCCAAACATTAAATAAAAATTTAAACACTTCACCTTCAAAAATGGTGCAAGCGTGCTTTTTATCCGGGCATGGCTGTTTTTACAATCTATTAATAAAATAATACAGGCAGGAGTCACTAATGACCAATAATAGCGGAAAAGTGCTTATTCTCAATGAAAAACAGGTAAAAGATGAACTGACGCCACAACTTGTTTTGGATCTGGTAGAAAAATCATTTGCTGAATACGCCAATGGGAATGCCGTTAACCCGGTGAAACTTCACCTTCCATTATATCCTCATCATGAAGGATATATTAACTCAATGCCATCTTATCTGACCAAAATGGAAATTGCCGGGGCTAAAGTCGTCAGTGTATTTAAACATAATATGAAAGAGCACTGTCTGCCGAGTACGATCGGGACAATTATTTTGCATAATACAGAAACCGGCGCACCTTATGCCATTATGGATGGTACGTATATCACAGCGGCGCGTACCGGTGCCGTAATTGGCGTGATGGCAAAATATCTGGCAAAACAAAACTCGAAAGTGTTTACGGTGGTTGGCGCCGGTGCGACGGGGTTATCTGCATTTATCATGATCAATGCCGCACTGAATGAAAGTATTACCGAAGTTCGTCTCGTTGATATTAGCCCTGATGCTCAAGCCAGGTTTTCCTCTTCGGCAAAAGAGATCTTCCCGGCTATTCGCTATGTCAACTACGATAGCATTCAGGAAGCCTGTACCGGCGCGGATATTATCGTTGCTGCTGCGACAGCATCAACGCCGCTCTATGATGATATCACCTTTGATAAGGGATCAACGTTATTGATGATCGAGGGGGACATGGATGATAAGTTCGCCAACAGATTTGATAGCTTTATTGTTGATTTTAAAGAGTGCTTCGTCGAGCGCGTCAATGTAACCAATACCTATCATGCCGAAGAAACCGGAGAACCCATTCAGTTGCTTTCAGAAGAGAGCGTGACGGCAGAAATTGGCGATGTGATTACAGGGAAAGCAACGGGTAGAAAATCCGATGAGGACATTATCGTCGTCGGTTCTATCGGTATGGGGATCCAGGATATCATCGTCGCTGATTACGCCTGCAAAAAGGCCCGTGAAAAAAATAAAGGCACGCTGGTTGATTTTTTTAATCTTCCCTGATGTATTTTTGGCTGCAACGTAATAACTATCCAGAATAATCAGAAGCCTGACAAAACCGCTACACTGACGTAGCCAGCCAAGAGGGAACCGTACGTACAGAGCGGCCACATACGGTGTGAATATATATGCAGGGATCAGCCCAGGGCCACAGATAAATTTTTACTGGCAGGTCAGCATTAAGTGAATGGCTAATACTATCCATAATGGCCCGCTGTATTTCTATAGTGAGCGAAGGATGAGAGCGGCTCATTTATATAAGCCTGACTGAGCCATATTTTTCAAGGGAACACCATGAATCTCAAGTTGCCATCATCGTTTACTATACTTTTTTGGATTATCATCGCCATATCTGTGATGACGTGGATTATCCCTGCCGGTCATTACGATACGGTTGAAGGAACGGCGATATTAAAGGCCGGGACTTATCAAACTATAGCGAAAAACCCACAAGGATTATTTGAAATACTGATGTCGCCTGTTCGGGGCTTTTCTGTTTCACTGGGGGTTGTGTTATTTATTCTTATCATAGGTGGGTTTCTGGGCGTAATGGCGAAAACAGGTGCGTTAGATGCCGGCATCGCCAGTGTTGTAAAAAATTCGCAAGGGAATGCAAAAAAATTAATCCCTATTCTGTTTTTTATTTCGGCTGTTGGTGGCTCCACCTACGGTTTTGGCGAAGAAACCGTCGCTTTTATTCCATTAATTTTGCCGGTAATGATCGCCACTCGCCTTGATCCGCTGGCGGGAGTAGCAACCATTTTGCTGGGTTCGGAAATTGGTATACTTGCCTCAACCGTCAACCCTTTTGCCACTGGCGTGGCTTCGGCGGCAGCCAATATTTCCCTTGGGGAAGGCATATCCTGGCGTTTACTTATCTTTGTTTCTAATGTGACTATCGCTATTCTTTATCTTTACCGCTACGCACAGCATGTGGAGAAAGATAAAAATAACTCTTTAATGATAAAAACATGGGATGACGATCAACAATATTGGAAAAAAGAAGCCGTCATTGAAGGCATGACGAAAACGCAAAAAGTGGCACTGATGCTGATGTGTTTAACCTTTATCATTATGATAGTGTCAATCATCCCATGGGATTCACTGAATAATAAATGGACTTTCTTCATTACCGGTAAGGCGTGGCTCAGTCACACTTTTTTTGGAAAAATCATGGGTGACGTCCCCGCCCTTGGCACTTGGTATTTTAATGAGTTATCCATGTTGTTTTTTGGCATGTCTATTATTATTGGCCTGGTTGCCCGGTTATCTGAAAAAGAGATTGTGGAAAGCTTTATCGCGGGCTCGAAAGACCTGCTGGGCGTGGCGTTGCTGGTGGCGCTGGCAAAAGGGATCCAGGTGGTGATGGATGGCGGGCATATTACCGCAACGATCCTGCACTGGGGGGAACAGGCGCTTACCGGGGTTTCGCCTGCGGTATTTGGTATTTTTGTTTACCTGTTTTACTTGCCTATGTATTTCTTTATCCCTTCCACATCGGGGCTTGCTGGCGCAACGATTGGTATCACCAGTGAATTATCCAGGTTTGCCGGCGTGGCACCCCATGTCGTTATCACGGCATTCCAGGCTGCATCCGGCTTGACCAGCATCATTACGCCAACCTCAGGGATCCTGATGGCAGGGCTTGCTGTCGGGCGAATTAACTTTGGCATCTGGTTGAAATTTGTTGCGAAGCTTGTCGCCATACTATTCGTGCTGGATATGCTCATCATCGCGATTGCAGCGCATGTCAGTGCATTTCCGTGAACGATGAGATACGGCCGCCAATGGGGCAAAACCACTATCACGCCAGGCAACAGCAGAGGCCGTTTGGAAAGTGCTCTTTTCGCTAACGGGCGAAGAGAAAGGGCGCGTCGCGTGGTAGTAAACAGAATATTATTCATTTAATTCAGTATGTTATTTATAAGAATAACATTAGGTAATGCAAGATTATCGATATTTAATTTCCCAGAAAACATCCCTCATTGTAACACTGTTGACAAAACCAGCCTGTGGCAGAGGAGCGTATGTCCATAATAGAACTCTTTTATTTCGGTGATGGTGGCTGGGGGGCGCTTTTACTCAGCGCATTAGCAATGACCCTCTCTTTGGCTGTGGCGGGCATGCTGCTAGGAATGCTGGCAGGCATCGGCGGTGCTTATGCCGCATTATCGGGCGTGCCGGCTTTACGGCTGCTTGCCCGGATTTATACTACGCTGCTGCGGGGGATTCCTGATTTACTGGTCATTTATTTATTCTATTTCGGTTCATCCACGGTACTAACGGCCGTTAGCCGTTTCTTTGGTTCCGAAGGTTTTGTCGGCGTGCCAGAGTTTTTTATCGGCGTATGCGCGCTAGGGATCGTTGCCGGTGCCTATTTAACCGAAGTATTTCGTGGCGCGATTCAGGCAATTGATAAAGGTGAGATTGAGGCTGCACTTGCTTTTGGTATGACCATGATGCAGCGCACACGGCGTATTGTTCTGCCCCTTGCGGCCAAACATGCTTTGCCTGGCATGGTAAATATCTGGCAAATGGTTCTAAAAGATACGTCGCTGATATCCATTATTGGCTTGGTGGAACTGATGCGGCAGGCACAAATAGCCGGCGGCTCCACGCACAAATATTTTACCTTCTATATGGCGGCGGCAGTTATTTATCTGTTTGTTTCCTGGCTTTCAGGGCGTGTGTTTGCAAAAGCCGAACGCGTCACCATGCGTTCAGTGACTCGTGACGAGGAAGGTAAAGCATGCTGACGGAGCTAAATTTTTTTGCTGATATTTTCATGCGCCTTCTGGCCGGTGTGCCATTAACCATTCAACTGGCGGCAACGGCGATATGTGTTGGCGGTATTCTTGGCATGTGCCTGGTCTTTATGCGTATTTCAGGGCGTTATCTGCCAGATTTGATTGCCAGAGGGTATATCTCTATTTTTCGCGGAACGCCGCTGCTGGTTCAGATTTATTTAATTTATTACGGCCTGAGCCAATTCCCGGAGGTACGTTCCAGTTTTTTGTGGCCGTTTTTACGCCAACCGTGGTGGTGTGCCGTGCTTGCGCTTTCACTCAATACTGCTGCCTATGTTGCAGAAATTGTTCGGGGATCGATTATTACCGTTGCCAAAGGGCAAATTGAGGCAGCGCTCGCCTATGGTATGAAGACCTCCTTGATATACCGGCGGATCATTCTCCCGCAGGCGTTTGTACGCATGCTGCCCGCCTATGGGAATGAAATCATTCTGATGATTAAGGCAACGTCACTGGCTTCTACCATCACGATTATGGAGGTCACCGGTATTGCTGCACAAACCATATCGGAAACCTATCGCCCGATAGAAGTGTTTGCCGTTGCCGGGATGATTTACCTTTTCCTGAATTTTTCTGCTGTATTTGTTATCCGGCAAGCAGAGCAGCGCCTGTCGCTGCAAAATTCATTCGACCGCAATGTTCAAAACGCAAGAGACTATTTCTGACGTTGGTATATGCAGGCCAAATTTAAATACGCGGTTATTTCCACCAGACCATAAATTAATTATTCCTCACGACACCGGAGATCGTTATTGACCATGAAATTTCATACCGTGTTTCTTCTTACATCAGTGGCTATTTCGTTTGCTTCCCCCGCATATTCACAGGATAACATTCGCTTTGCGACAGAGTCGTCTTTTTCTCCGTGGAGTTTTACCAATGCAAATGGGAAATTAGACGGCTTTGAAATCGATCTCACGCATGAGCTTTGTTCTCAAATAAAGGCTAATTGCCAAATTTATTCTCAGAGCTGGGATGGTATTATTCCTTCGCTGACAACGGGAAAATATGATGCAATCATTGCAGCGATGAGCATTACACCTAAGCGCCAGGCCGTCATTGGTTTTTCCACACCTTATGCCGTTGCAGTAAACACGTTTATGACGGTCAACGGCGGCGGGTTGGATTCGCTGGCAGGCAACAGTAAAACGCTGCCTCTTGATGCAGATAAAGCCCAGGCGGATGAGGTTATTGCTGCGCTGAATAATCAGCTTGAGGGCAAGATTGTTGGCGTGCAGACCTCAACGACCGCCTCAGCATTTTTAGCTGAACGTTTTAAAGGTGTTGAAGTCAGGGAATATAAAACGATGGACGAAGCCAGCCTCGATCTGTCTGCCGGCCGCATCGATGCCATTCTGGCAAATGTGACGGTGTTGCAGGCGGCGATAAAGACTGGCCAAACAGAAGGGGCTCACCTTACCGGGCCGCTATTTTCAGGAAAAGCATTTGGTGAAATTGCGATTGGTTTACGAAAAGACGACCCTGCGCTGAAAACCAGGCTTGATGCGGGGCTGAAAGCGCTCAGTGCTGACGGCCGGCTTAAAGCGCTCAGCGAAAAATGGTTTGGCTTCGATATCTCACCCCATAGCGGGCAGTGATAACCGGGTGGAACAACCGGGCACAAGGTTGGCCTGTGCCCGTTTTTTGGCGCTAATCAGCTCAACCAATCACATTCTGCCAAGGTTTTTCTCAAGCGCTCAACGATGCCGCCGCATTCGCTTCAAGCTTGGCCGAAGAGTGCTGGTATCTGCTGCTGATCGCGATCACCCTAGCGATAATCAACGCAGGCCGCGTAATCATTATCGACCAGCACAGGCGGATCACCTCGGCTATCGATATCACCACTCCCCCTAGCCCGGCATTAACCTCCCCCACCAGCACAACATCCCTTTCCCACTCTTAAGGTCATTCCCTCCTAGCCAGATACAAAAGTAAATGACGAAACATTTTGTTGACAACGTAATGCGAGTAATTAAAACTAGCCCGTACAGTTATAACGCATTATCTTCAAGGTCGTCACGCTTTGCCTGGCGGCCTTTTTAAGCATAAACGCAGCGCCCTATCTATATGAAATTGCTTCGTTAAATGCCAAAAATAATCGTGTAACCATTCTCTAAACACTACAGGACATTCGAAATGATGACGTTATCCCGGGCTGCAAGCCCCATGTTGTTAAGCCTTGCCATCCTGATTACCGGTTGCTCCAGTAATCCGCCCGTCCGTTATACCGGTATCGACTCGGCGGCTAAGCTGACTGCCAATACCGGCGATAACGCCGATCGTATTCCCTATCGCTACGCCCCTCAGGTGGACTGGCAGAAATACAACAGCATCATTATCGATCCGGTCATCCTCTATCACGGGGCGGATAACCAGTTCGGCGATATGGCGCCAGCAGACCGCCAGCAGCTCGCCAGCTATATGCAGAAAAAGTTTGCCGAAGAATTGCGCCCGCGCTTTCGCGAAGTGTCCGCCCCCGCGCCGGGCACCCTGCGCCTGAAGCTGACCCTCACCGGGGCCGATACCACCACCCAGGTTGTCGGCACGGTAACCAAATTTGATCTGGCCGGCGGCCCCTATAACATCGTACAGTCAATCCGCGGTGGTCAGGGAATGTTCAGTGGTTCGGTAAATTATGCTGTTGAAGTTTACGATGCGGCGACCAACACCCTGCTGCATGCGTATGTTGCTAAACAGTATCCGAACGCCATGAACGTCTCCGCCAGCGTCGGCTCGCTTAGCGCGGCCGAGGTGGGGATCGACAAAGGCGCTGAAGAACTTGCCGGGATATTGAAATAGCCCCCAGCCGGGGGCTGCAATTCACTCCTTCAAGCGTAAAGAGACAACATCATGAAAAGCCTTTCTGTTCGGACATGTCATGCGTTGCTGTTACTTCCCGTGATCGGTTCCGCATCGGCGCTGGCCGATAGCCTGGCGCTGGGCCTTTCTGCCGGGGCGGCCCAAAGCCCCTATCGTGAAACGGATCCCACCGTATTTCCTTTCCCATTGATCAGCTATGACAGCGACTATCTGTTTTTTCATGGCATCAAAGGCGGTGTGCATCTATGGAAGGATGATGTCAATCAGCTTGATGTTTTTGCCGCCTATGATCCACGCCAGTTCAGGCCGAAAGACAGTGACGATCGCCGTATGAAACTGCTAGACCGGCGTGACTCCACTGCCGTTGCCGGCGTGGAATACACCCTGCGTACCGATTTCGGCCATTTCAACGCGTCGGTTGCCGGCGATGTACTGGACAACAGCGATGGCATTTCCGCCAATGCCGCCTACCTGTACCCGATAATGCTCAACGATTGGGAACTGGTGCCTAAAGTGGGCGTGCGCTGGGACAGCAAAGACCAGAACAAATATTACTTTGGCGTTTAGCCAACGCGAATCGCAGCGCAGCGGGCTGGCCGCGTATGATCCGCAAGACAGCTTCACGCCGTATGCCGAGCTGGCGCTGCGTTACCACGTGACGCCGGCGTGGACCACCTTTGTCTCTGCCCGTTATGAAGCGCTGCCGGACGAAGTGAAAAACAGCCCGATGGTCGACAAAGACGGCGTGGGCCTGGTTTCCGCTGGCTTCAGCTACAAGTTCTAATCAGCACTGTTGCGGGCAAAGCGGGGGCATCCCCGCTGGCCCAATGATAAAACGCCGCACCAGGGCAACCCGATGACGGAATGTCATCATAAACCACAGCCGCAGACCGGCTCTTTGAACCGGCTGCGCTTTTATCGTCTACCACAATGGCTTTTCCGTGCCTGAACATGAAAACATACCCGCATCTAACCGTCTGCCCACAGTGTGACAGCGTCTACCGCTATCGGCCGTATACGGCCGGCAATACGGCGCTGTGCGAACGCTGCCATGCCGTGCTCTGGCAGGGCGACGGCCGCGGCATATACCGTGCGCTGCCGCTGACCCTGGCCGCCGCCATCGCTTTTTCCATCGCCTGTATTTACCCGGTGATGCGTGTCGGTTTTCATGGCGTAACCAATGACGTTACGCTCTGGCAGGCCGCATGGGCGCTATCGCCAGGGGAAGCATTCCCGTTGCTGGCGTTGTGTAGCCTTTTTTTGCTGATTGCCGCCCCCTTCCTGCAGATCATTCTGCTGGCCTGGCTGCTGCTGTTTGCCCACTATCGCCGCGCCGCGCCGGGGTTTATCACCATAATGAAAGCGCTGGTCTGGCTGCGCCCCTGGAGCATGGTGGAAGTCGGCGTACTGGGTTTTCTGGTTGCCGCCGTCAAGCTGTCCTCCTTGCTGGAGGTTGCGCCCGCCGCCGGCGGTTGGGCACTGGCGGCATCGGCCGTGCTGATTATCCTCGTCACCCGCCGGGATCTGCGCCCTCTGTGGGCGCTGTTGCCTATCCGCGAAGAGGCTCATCATGAATAACGCCCCTTTTGCCCGGCAAATGCAGGTTCGCGGTTGCCCCCTCTGTGGGCTGGTTTGCGATGCGCAACCCGGCGCCAGCAATCCCCCGCATTGCCCCCGCTGCGGTGCCCTGTTGGCTGGCGGGCACGCGGAAAACCACGCGCGCGCCTGGGCCTTTCTGATTGCCGCCATGATTTTCTATCTTCCCGCCAATCTCCTGCCGGTGATGTACACCAGCCTGTTTGGCCGGGGTAGCGAAAGCACCATCCTGTCTGGCGTGTTGGAGTTTTGGCGCGGCGGCGCCTATGGCATCGCCGCCATTATCTTTATCGCCAGCGTAGTGATCCCCTGTATGAAGTTTTTATCGTTAAGCGTACTGCTGATCTCGGCCGGCCGAAAAAGCCGCTGGGCCCGGCGTGAACGCACCCGGCTGTACCGCATTACCGAGTGGATCGGCTGCTGGTCCATGTTGGATGTGGTGGTTGTGGCGGTGGTCTGCGGGCTGGTGCGCTTCCATTCGTTGAGCGAAGCCGAGCCGCGGGCCGGCATCCTGTTCTTTGCTCTGGTGGTGATACTGACCATGCTGTCAGCCTTAAGTGTTGATCCAAAATTAATCTGGGAAGGTGATGAATGATGCGTCCGCAACCTGGCGAACCAGTGCTTGCCCGCCGGCATTGGCGCAATGCCCTTATCTGGCTGGTTCCGGTGATTGCACTGCTGATCGCCCTCTCCATGCTCATCCAGGCCCGGCTTGCCGCCGGGCCGGAAATCACGATCGCCTTTCGCAGCGCCGCCGGGCTTGAAGCCGGCAAAACGGCCGTCAAATATAAAGACGTCACCGTTGGCACCGTCAAAGAGATTACGCTAAGCCGCGATAACTCACAGGTGTTGGTCAAAGTGCAACTGACAAAAAGCGCGGAAAACCTGGCGCGCGCCGACACTCGCTTTTGGGTGGTCAGGCCGCGCGTTGGCGTCAGCGGCGTCAGCGGCATCGATACTCTGCTTTCCGGCGCCTATATCGGCGTGGATCGCGGCGAATCCTCCGACTCCCGCACCGAATTTACCGGGCTCGAAATTCCGCCGGCCATTATCAGCGATACGCCGGGCAGCCAGTTCATCATTGCGGCGGACGATCTTGGCTCATTAGATATCGGCTCACCGGTTTATTATCGCCGGGTTCAGGTGGGGCGCATTGCCTCCTATCAGTTGCGTAAAGACGGTAAGGGTGTCGATCTACGGGTATTTATCGAAGCCCCCTATGATCGGCTGGTCACCGCCAACTCCCGCTTCTGGAATGCCGGTGGGGTGGATCTTTCCGTGGGAAGCGACGGCTTTCGTTTAAAAACCCAGAGCGTCGCCGCCATCATTGCCGGCGGTATCGCTTTCGCCACGCCGGAAACAGATTCAACGGCCGGCGAAAACAAACCGACTACATTTACTCTGGCGCCGGACAGGGATACCGCCATGTCCCCGGCCGACGGCCCGGCCATCCCCTTTCAGTTGCGTTTTGAACGCACGGTTCATGGCCTGACTGTCGGCGCGCCGGTGGAGTTTTCCAGCGTAAAAATCGGCAAGGTGGTTTCCATCAACCTGGACTATAACCCGAAAGGTTACCGTTTCCCGACCTTGGTGGGGATAGAGGTCTATCCGTCCCGTATGGGGAACGTGCTGAACAAGCTGCCGCAGGCCACCTCAGACAATATCGCACATGAGACGGCGCTGTTCACCCGCGATCTGGTTGCCAACGGCCTGCGCGCGCAGGCGGTGCCCAGCAGCCTGCTGACCGGGCAACTATATATCGCCATTGATTTTGTTCCCGACGCGCCAAAAGTGAAGTTCGATATCTCGGCCAGGCCGCTGCAACTGCCCACCATCAGCGGCGGCTTCGATAAAATTCAGCAACAGATGGCCGGCATCGTAACGAAAATCAATAAAATGCCGCTGGAATCCATCGGCAATAATTTAAACAGCACCCTCAGCGAACTCAGTAAAACGCTCAGTATGGTGAATAACCAGACGTTGCCGGCAGCAAACCGCCTGATGAAGCAAACGCAGAAGACCACGGAAAATGCCCAGGATCTGCTGGCGGAAGACTCACCGTTATTGATTAATTTCATGCAAACGCTGCAGGAAGCCACCCGGACATTACGTGCCGTTCGCAGCCTGACCGATCAACTCGATCGCCATCCTGAATCGCTGTTGCAGGGGCGGCCGCGCGATGCCGCCGTATTGGAAAATGCGGGCGATCTTCCCGCATCCGCAGGAGGAAAACCTTGATGAAACGCCCGTTTCGGCCCTGGATCATTGGCAGCGCACTGTTCCTGGCCGCCTGCTCATCCCCACAGGTGCGTTACCACACGCTGGTCAGCCCGGCCCCACTCGCTGGCATGGGCACGCCAGCGCTATTTGTCATTGAGCTGCTGCCGGTTGGAGTGCCGGCCCAACTGGATACGCAACAGATGATAGTCCGCCAGGGGGAAAGCAGCGTTGCCGTGCTGGATAACGACCGTTGGCTAAGCCCACTGGGGGATGAACTACAGACGGCGCTGTCGGCACAAATCACGCAGCGCCTGGGAACGCAGGATGTTTCGGGGCTGGCGCGTGAGGACGATAAACCGGTGGTGCGGATCCTGGTGCAAATCAGGCGTTTTGATAGCTGGCCCGGCAATGCCGCCCGCCTGGACGCAACCTGGAGCCTGTCGGCCCGGCGCGGGGAACAACGCAGCCGGATCGTATGCAGCAGCCATTTAACGCAAAATGCAACCGGCGACTATACGCAGCTGTTTACCGCCTGGCAGAGCCTGACGGCACAGATGGCGACCCAAATTGCGCAAACCGCCGCGCGCTGGTCAGCCAATAGCGCGGCAACCTGCCAAGGAGAATAACGGAAACATGCCCAAATGCGTTGCGTGGCCTTTCGCGCAGCGCTTAATACCGCAATTGACGGCGTAAAAAAGCCGGGAGGGTTACCCCGGCCCGGCCAGAACACAACTTGCTGCCTTTTACAGATGGCTGCCGATAGAAAGGCAGCCGCTTAACATCAGTACGGTGGTGATAACGCCAATCAAACCCAGGATCTTCATACTCGCTCCCGATTAATAAAAAATACGCAGCGCGTCAGAACAGAGACACACAGCCCGACAGGAGCAGCACGGATGAAACCAACCCTACCCACGCAACAATTTTCATATCCACACTCCATAACCAGCCACATTTAACTGCACCGTTCAGTTTATTAAATGAGAAAAAATTGTCAAGCCTTGCTCGGGCCATCAGTGCGATATAGCCAAAATAATGCGAGTTACAAAATAAAACGTAAAAGCGTTCTTGAACAGCATCACCGGTTTGGCTCAGCCCAATACCTTCTGGGCTGCATTGCTGATGTCGGGTTAGGAAAGGGTGCCTGTGAAGAGGAAAAGCACACAGGCGGGCCAGTACTGATCCAGCCCACCACAGGCTAGTTTTTACTTTTAGCCTGCGGTACAGCCCCATAGAGGAACAAACGGACGCCGTTGCTGACCATTTGCTTTATCTGCGCCGTGGTATAACGCGGCAACTCACGCTGAAAAATTAAAATCTCCGTCTCCGCTTTCACCAGCGTGGCGAACTGCATCGCCCGGTACATCGGATCGCCGTCTTCCAGTTCACCTTTTTGTATCGCATCAGCCATTACATTAGCCAATTTTGCCATACTGTCCTGGATACCGGATTCATAAAAAAGTTTACCGATATCAGAATGCCCTGCCTCGCCCACCACAACCCGGTAAATCTGCAACGCCTGATGATCACCAGTGAGAACCTGCAGCATACGTTCCCCAAATCGGGTCAGCTTCTGCTCCAGAGAAAGCGCTTCACTCCCAGGCTCCGTCAGTGAATCCGCCGCATCAGCCATAAAACGCGCGCTGTAGACACGGACAACCGTTTCAAAAAGCGCTTCTTTCGACGCAAAATAGTTATACAGGGTTGCTTTAGATCCCCCAACGCGCCTGGCAACGGCATCCATCGACGCACGCTCGTACCCTATTTCCTGAAAAAGCTGTGCAGCCGCGGCAATGATGGCCTGTCGCCGTTCTTCTGTTAATTTTCTCATACGTCTCTCGCTATTTTTTACTGAGATCAAGGACGGCAGTAAGTCAAACAAATAACTAAACAGTGCAGTTAATATGGCCCAGTATGCCATATTTGGCCGTCAACAGGTAAGACCTGCGTCATAAAGCTGTTACTGGCGAGTTGAGCGCCAGTATCATACCTTTAAAAAGAGGAGCGGAGTTGCATAGCGCGCGTACTCACACAAAACGCACTATGACATATCAGGAATCAAGGCTCGGCCAGTTGTCGGCGACTCCCCGATATTACCGCCGTAAAAGATCCCTCGTTCTCAGAATAAACCGCCCGGTAAAAAGCTAATGAGACAGGATTATCTGCATCAGCAAGCGTTACACCATACCTTCCCTTGCGGGGAAAACGGGTATGTCTGTGTCGTGATGTTCCCCTTGACAATCACCGCCCCAGGAATAAACTGTACGGTACCGTATGGTAAAAATTGACGATTCGCCGGCAAAGCTGGCAACGGCCATTCCTTTAAGAGGTGGTAAAAATGAAGAGAATCGCATCCCTATTGATACTGAGTGTTGCTCTGACAGGGACCCTGTCGACGTTTACTGCACAGGCAGATGGGCGTGGTCCTGGCGATCAGCCAATCAAACAGCCGCAACATCAGCAAGCTTCGAAACATCAACAGGCGCCGAAACATGCCGATAACCGGCAACAAAATGTAAAACACCCACAATCCAGAGACCATTTCACCTGGAGCGGCCATGACTTCCGCAAAGGGAAACCCGTACCGCAAGGTTTCCGTGCAGATAACTACAGGGTAAAAGACTGGCGCGCACGCGGGCTTTATCAACCGCCACGCGGCCAGAACTGGGCGTATATCAACGGGAATTATGTCCTGATCGCCGCCGCTACCGGCATCGTGACGGCTATCCTGTTAGAAAGCACCAACGGGCATTAACAGCAACAATCACAGATAGGCTGATGGAGGATGGTTAAGCTATCATCCTCCCTCTCCTGCGATTGTATTTATTTGCTGCCGCCGCCAATCGGCCATTTCATCGTATATTTCTACCCACAGAATATTCTCAAAAACGCCGCTGACAACACAGCAAAACTCACGGTGCATAATGCCCCGCCACGAACCCGCTCAGCCACGGCATCAGTGATCTCTTCTATCCGCTTTATACTTCAGGCTGCAGGTATGTTCGCATAGTTACTCGGCCCATCCAGAGCCGGTACTGTTCAAAAGCGCTGTTTGCTTAACTACAGCCCCTGCCGCAGCCAGCGATACAGCTCCATATTGCGCCTGAAGCCCATTTTGCGCATCACGCTCATTTTATGGTTGCTCACCGTTTTAATACTGATAGTAAGCCGAGAGCCGATTTCCGCCAGAGACAACTCCTGCCGCAGATATATCATCACTTGTTTCTCCCGCAGCGTTAGCGCGTTGTGCGTGCAGGTACATAGGCCTATCGGCACAGGCTGATCCACACGTTGCTCTTGGCGGCGCGCCAACGCACAGGTGATAACCTGCAGTGCGGAAGCGAGGGAAAAATCATGCTGGATCACACCAGCCAGTAGCGCACAGTTCGCCCGGCCGTTTGGCCTGTCGTGGGGCTGGCGGATCGCAAAGCACAGGGGGCTAAAGCCGGGCTTTAGCCCCTCATACAGGCAAAAACAGGTGGGTATACCGGAGGGGAAATACTGAAAGATCATATCCACGCCGGGGTATTGTGCCGTCACACGCCGTACGGCGATCCCCGTGCGGCCAAAATAGTCGCTAATGGCCGCCAGTAGCCCACTGGCGAAATAGGCATTCTCATCAAATATAGCCACTGTTATTACTGGACGCATAAGCTCCCTGCCTTATGACTTGTTTGCTAAACGGCTCGGCACCACGGCCTTCCGCGCCGTTCACCTGCCAGGCGCCCGTTATGGCGCATGGCTGTTGTCGATCCTGAGCTGATACACCATGGTGGCATTCGGCGGCACTTTCGGCGGGTAGCCGCTCTCGCCGTAGGCCAGCGCCGGCGGTACCACCATCGTTAGGCTGCCATGATTGCGCAGGTGGCCGATCGCCTCGCGGAACAACGGCGGATAAGCAGAAAGCGGCTGCGCCAAGACCTTGCCGCTTAGCTCCATATCCTGCACCACCTCGCCGTCCGTCAGCATCTCTTTGACCACCACTTCAATAATCGCCCCCTCTGCCAGCGGCTCGTCACCGGCGTAATCCACCCGGTACCAGAACCCCATATCGGACTGTTTCACCCCTTTCTGCCCACGGAAATCGGCCACATAGGCTTTGTCTTTCGCCTCCCGTGACTTGACCACCGCATCACGCGCCGCGTTCGCGGCCGCATCGGCTTTCGCCATCAGCGCCGCCAGCTCCGACTGCGGCAGCGCCGGGTGCCCGGTCACCGTATCCAGCACACCCGTCAGCAGGATGTCTTGATCGACCGTCACCCCCCAACCCTGCCGCTCCTGAACTACCCCCTGAATATCTTTCCCCAGGGCACTGCCTACCGCGTAGGACATGCGTGCATGGTCGTCGGTTAACTGTTCCGGCGTAACCTGCCACACCTTGTGTTGCCGCAAGGCACCAATTTCCTGCCGGGCCGCCGCCAACTCAGCTTGCTGCTGCTGTGCCTGAACCTGGTGCGCCTGGCTGGCTTGTTGCGCCTGCGCCAGTTGCGTAGCCAAGGTGTCGGCCTGCGCGCGCGCCTTTGCCTCGGCCGCCCGAGCCTGCGCAGCCCGCTGTTGCGCTTGCTGAATCAAGGCGGTTTTCTGCTGTTCATCCGGCGTGCCCTGCACCGCCTGGCGCATACCAGCCAACCACTGTTGCAACAGCGCCAAATCAGGCGCCTGGGATGGCGGCGATGCGGCAGGAGCGGCGAGCCGTAAGTTTTGCACCTCCTGGCGCAGCGCATTCAGCTCCGCCGTCTGGCGCGCCAATTGTTCATCCCGTTCCCGCAAGGCCTGGCGCAGCGGCAGTACCGTCGCCGCAGGCGCCTGCGGCGCTTTTCCTACTGGATGGGCCGCACCGTCGGCTGATTTCTTGTCAGCGCGGCGCGGGTTCTCCTGCGCTGGTTTGGCCGCCGATGCGGCCTCACTCTGCTGCTGATATTGCTCGGCAAACTGCAACAGAGCAGGGACGCCACTTTGCGCATGGGCGCAGCAAGGCTGCGCTAGCAACGTGGCCAGCAAGGATAACGTGATCCGAACCGGGCGTTTCATTTAACCTGTTCCCCGCGCGCCGCCAAACCGGCCAGCACCGCCTGATTCACCTCGGCACACAGGCGATTGACCTTGTAGCGGTACAGCGCATCCACCGTGTCTTGCGTATCGCTGTTTACTTGGGTACGCAGCCCCGCATACTGCGAAGCGCCGCTCATCAGGGCATCAAAAGTGCGTTTATTCTGCTGATATTGTTCGGCATTAATGGTGCGCAGCGCGTCCAGCTCTTTCTGGCATTGCTGCAGACGTTCTGCTTCCCGCTGTTTGCGCTGTTCCTCCGGCGAAGGCGCCTGCACTTCGGCGTTCTTCTCCGGCACAATGCGCTTTTGCAACGGGGCGTTTTTACACCCCACGACGCTTGCCCCTGCCAGGCATAACAGCGTGATCTGCACACAACGAGATAGATAAGGCTTGATCATGTTG
This sequence comes from Gibbsiella greigii, assembly GCF_039540155.1. Lineage (NCBI taxonomy): Bacteria > Pseudomonadati > Pseudomonadota > Gammaproteobacteria > Enterobacterales > Yersiniaceae > Gibbsiella > Gibbsiella greigii. The sequence continues at coordinate 59,487 of NZ_BAABEM010000004.1, read as the reverse complement.
GCTTTCCTTCATTCTTTACGTTATTTCTGCCCCGCTGGGCGCAGAGGCTATAGCGGCTAAAAACGCCGATCCTTTGGAAACAGCAAAGCCGCTTCCCGGCGATAACGTTCCGCCGCCACATTCCGCTGTTGGTGATACAAAATGGCAATCAGGCTGGCGTAGACATTGGCATCGGTCCGTTGCGCCAGATACGCCTCGGCCCAATCGGCATAGCGCCAAAGCAGCGCCTCGTCCCGCGTGCGGTTGTAAACCAGCAGAGCATGGGTTTGCAGATCAAATGCCAGGCGCTCTTGCAACGGCCAGGCGACCACCGGCGGCAAAGCAGCCAGCGGTTCAACATCGCGCAGGCCGCCGCGTTCAACACAGGTCAGCGTCTGCCCGACATAAAAAGCCGCCAGCATCACCCCAGCGCCGACGGCGAGTACCGATGCCAACCCGGCCTTTAGCGCTACACCGGCCATCGGGGACAGATGCACCACCCTGCGTTTTCGGCCAGTAAGACGATCCAGCGTTGCCAGCAGCAACATGAACAACGCCCAGTGCAATGCCGAAAGATAAAACGGATACTCAAGCTGGGTGTGCATCAGCATCGGCACCATAACCAGGCACAGCGCCGTCGCCTCGCCGGCGTTGGCGCGCCCGGCGGTAAACGCCGCCCGATCATGCTTTATGGCCTGCCGCAGCACCCGCACCCCGGCTGCGATCGCGATTCCCAGACCACACAACGCGATCAGGCCGCCTTCTACCCACCACAACAAGATTTCATTGTGGGGATGGCGGGCAATTTCCTGCACCTGGGTTGGCGAGGCCTGATGCACGCGAAAATGCTGAAAAGCGTAATCAAAACTGCCGTAGCCCCAGCCGGCAAAGGGCCGTTCCGCGATCATCCTGAGCGTATCCTGCAGCATCAAAACACGCGCCAGGTTCGACTGTTCATGGGTCAGATAGCGCAATACGCCGGCGCTTTCCTGCCCCAGCAACACCACAATCCCGATGCCTACGCCACCCAACACCAGCGCCATCGCAGCCCCGGCCTGCCAGCGGTAGCGGCGGCCAAAGCAGAGCAGAAACCCCAGCGCCGCCAGTGCGCCGCCCAGCCAACCGGCGCGCGACTGTATCCATACCAACAACGCCGGCAGCAGTACCAGCAACACGCCCAATCCGCTGCGGCGCCAACGTTCCTGTTTCGCCGATTTCAGTGCATAGCTCGGCAGCAAAAACAGCATCAGCGCCAGCGCCAGCCCGGTGGCGATAAAGCTGCCCAGTACATTGGGCTGCTGAAAAACGCCGAATACCCGCGTCCCGCGCAGCGGCACCCAACTCAATGCGGGCGCGAACAGTTGCAGCAAAGCGATCACGGCCTGCCCAAGCACCAGCACCAACAAGAGAACCATCAGGTGCGCGCGCAGCCGAAACGGCATACGTACCTGCAGCCAGGAAAAGTAAAAGCCCCAGCCGGCCAACAGCCCCGCCAGCCGCCAAGCGGCGGTAGAAAAACCTGGCGCATAGCCATAGGCCAAGGGAATAAACAGCAACGCCACGGCAAACAACAAATAGCCGCTGGCCGGCGTTACCACAATGCCGCGCCTCAACGGCAGGCGGCACCAGATAAACAACATCACGCCGGCAAGCGCCGCATAACATAGGGCATTCACCGGCAAATTGAGGCCAACACCGCCCATATTGGGGAAATAGCACACCGACAAGGCCAGCAGGCCGAGAAAATAAGCAACCAACAACCGTTCTATTCGCAACACACCCTCACGCCATAAGAAAAGAAAACCAAACGCCCCTGGGGGACAACACTGTCGGCCAAGGGCGGCAGGCGGCATAAGCCGCCGGAACGCTCGACGGGCGGATTATTCGTACGCCAGACTAAATGTTGCCGCCGCACTGAATGTGCCGCGCCCGATCGTTTTGTTGGTGATGGCGTCGGGTTCGCCCTGCACGTAAGCTTGCAGCGATATCGTGTTGCTGCCGTCCGTCAGTTGGTATTTACTGGTGGCCTTATTGAGTTGCAGGGCTTGGCCGTCCTGGGTTTCCAGCCCAACGGCGATCCCCGAGGCAGCGCTGCCGCTGTCAATCGCCAGCAACCCTGGCAGATGGCTGTTCTCTGTGCCGCTAAAGGTGACCGTAACCGTATTCCCCAGGCTGGTATCGCACTCCGTCAGGTGCAGCGTGAAAGGCCGGCTAAGCGTGCGCGTATTCAGATACAGGTATTTGTCGACAATGGTGCCGAAATCCAGCGAAATCTCTTCTTCACCCGGCGGGATTACGCACGGTTCGGCCACCAGCGTGCCGTGGAAATACATATTCTCGCTATCCGCCGCGGCCGCTTGCCCGCCGGCCAACAGCAGCATTGCAGCGAGCAGGGCCACGCCCTGCTGCTTTTTCTTTATCATTAACATAGCGCCGTTCCCTTTATTGTCGCACCCGCATCCCACGCTGAGCACCTCAGTCATAATGCAGCCGGAAATCAATCACCGCCTGATAGCGCCCCGGATTCAACGTCGCCGGCGTGCGTATCGGCGTTACCGTATACGTCAGGGTGTTGTTCCCCGGCGTGAGCAGCACCGGTTTGTTGCGGGCGCCCAACCGCACCGGCTGCCCACGGCTATCCGCCAATAGCAGCCCCAACCCGGTTGCGCCGGTCACGCTCACCAGCCCCGGTGCGTCCGCATCCGCGGGGCCGCTAAAGCTGACGGATACCGCCGGTGCGCTGCCGCTCCAGGCCAGCGCACCGCCCCAGGGATCGCGGTTGCTGGCCGGCGCCCGCAGGCAGTCTTTCAGGCGCAGAACAAACGCCACCGGCGTACCGCGATCGCCGATATGCTGGAATTGCGCCGTGCCGGTCTCCCCTAACCACACCTCCTGACGCGCGGATTCCATCTCCAGGCCGCAGGCGTTTTCCGTCAGGGTGCCGGAAACGTAAAGCACGCCGTTAGCGCCCTGCACGTCCCAGTTATCCACGGCGTGCGCTCGGGGCATCAACATCAGCAGCATCCCCACGGCCAATGGCACCATCAATATTGCCGCCGCCATCAGGCTAACCCGCTGGCGCTGATAGTTCCTGTAGGCTTTGCCAGACAATTTTGGGTTATTCCGTCGCATTGTTTTCTCTCCGCTGTCTGTGTCTGTTGCCGGGATTATCCTTTCCCTGCCGCTTGGCATAACGGCACGCCGGGCTGCTTATTTCTTCTCAGGCACAACCTGGCACTCGCTGCCACCGCAACGGAATACCAATTGCGGCCGGCCACCGTAATCATTGATATAGGTCAGTACCGGACTGGTGCCCAACACCGCAGCGCTAACGCTCATCGGCGCGCTGCTTTTGGGCGCCAGCATCAACGGCGTGAAGCCGGCCACTGCATTGCCCTGCTTGCGGGTACTGGCTTCCACTATCGTCACGTAATAAGGAGTGGGGTTATGCACCTCGTACTTATCTCCCTGTTTGCTTAACGTCAGTTTCTCCTGCCACGGCTGCGCATTGCGCACCGGGGCGATCGCATCAGGGCGGTAGAACATTTTGATCCGCGTCTGCAGCGCTATCTGCAGCGTGTTTGGCTTATCACTGCGCGGCGGGATCTCACGCAGGTTGAAGTAGTACAACGTCTCGCGATCCTGCGGCAGCTGTTTTGCCGCCGGCAGCGCCTGGATTTTCACCTGGCTGGGCTTGCCCGGCTCCACGCGCTGCACCGGCGGCAACACGGTGAACGGGCTTTGAATTTTGTTGCCCTGCTCATCCTCGATCCACCCCTGCGCCAGATAGGGCAAATTTTTGTTTTGGTTGCTGATATTCAGGCTCATCGTCTTTTGACTGCCGTCAAAAACCACCCGAGTGCGATCGAGTGCAATCGCCGCCTGCGCCGATTGCGCCAATATTCCGGCCATCAGCGCGCCGACGGCCGCCAGTTTGAAAACAACGCGTTGTTTCTGTTTGATAAGGTTCTGATTCATCATCTTCTTCGCAGTGAATATCCGTTACGCTCAATTAGGATCCACCGGCATCAGGCTCTGTGACGCCGGAGGCATATTGCGCCGGGACGGCGAACGTCAATTCCCGCCCCGTGCACCGTTATTGCTGTTGTTCATTCGCGGCAACCGCAGCGGAATTTTTAGCGCTATCCAACGGCTGGCAAGGCAGCAACAGGCTGTTCATCAACATCTCAGCCGGTAGCGGCGTCGGCATTTGCACCTGGCACTGCGGGCCGCCATTCCAGTGCACCTGCATCACCTCACCCGGATTAATGCCCGACAAATAGACGCTGCCGCTGTCGTTGATAATCCCCGTTGTTTGTTTACGCATATTCATCACCGTAGCGCCGAACGGCGGCTCGCTGCCGTCGGCCAGTTTGATAATCGCCATGGCTTTTTCGCCGGCGATGACATCAAACTGACGATAGCCGATAGCCCCTTCCGTTAGGGTGGCCTGCACCACCGAACGCGTCGCTTCGACGTTGTCGCCCAGGCGGTTCAAATCGATGCTCGCTCTGTTGCGGTAATAGCTGTTCACATCCGTTATCACCGCTTTGCCAAACCGGTTGGTCATGATCGTGCTGCCGTAGCCACGCACCGGTACGTCGGCCACCCCTTCCGTATCCAGCATCAGCCGGGTGCCGCCCTGGCTGGTTACCCGGTGCAGCGCAGCGCCCTGCCCCGTGATAGTCATACCGCCCTGTGCCGTCAGCCCCATCGCGCTATAACTACCGCCCTGGTAACTGGCGTTGGCGCTGACCTGCGCCATATCGCCCTCGTGGCTGTAATAACCGCTGGCCGTCGCCCCGCTGCGTGCGCTGCCGGCGCTGATCTGGTAGTTGTTGTGTTCATCCACCCGGTTGTAGTAGCCGATACGGTGCGTGTTATCATCGCGGCTTGCCGCCATGTTGTAGCTCAGCGTGCCGTTATTGCCCCACGGCACCGACAGCGACAGATACATGCCGTCGTCGTTGGTGTCGTTGTAGCGCGTGCGATATGCCGACAGCGATACGCTAAGGTTTTTGAAATTGCCGACGTCGAAATAACGCGACACCATCAGGTTGTAACGATCGTTCGCCGGGCGATCCCAATAGGTCTGGTGGCTGTAGGTCAGATAGGTGCTCAATCCCCAGTCGCGGAACTGTTTGTTGAAGGTGATGGTGTACAGCTCCTTGCTGTTGCCGTTGCGTTCACCTTCGTAGCGCGCATCCAGGTACTCCGCCATGCTCATGAAGTCTTTCTGGGAGAAGCGGTAGCCGGCGAACGTGATCTGGCTGTCGTATTCGTCAAAGCTTTTTGAATAGCTCAGGCGGTAAGAGCCGCCGGTCAGCGTGCCTTGCTGCGGCAAGTTGGCGCGCGACTGCGTGACATCGAACGACAATGCGCCCAGCGCCATCAAATCGCGCCCAAGCCCCACGGATAATGCGTTATAATCGCCGCCGCCGATGCCGCCGCCGTATAACGACCAACCATTGCTTACCCCCCAGGAAAACTCCCCGGTTGCGAACAGCGGGCCGCGCGTCCGGTGTTCCCAATCCGACGGTTTCCCCATTGCCAGCTTGTAGCGCAGGCTGCCGGGGCGCGTCAGGTAAGGAATGCTCGCGGTGTTCATTTTGAAGGTTTGTACGCTGCCGTCCTGCTCTTCCACCCTGACGTCCAGTTCGCCGGAGACGGCGTCATTAATATCCTGGATTCGGAACGGCCCTGCGGCGACCTGGGTTTCATACAACACCCGGCCTTGCTGGCTGATCACCACTTTGGCGTTGGTTTTTGCTACCCCGGAAACTTCCGGCGCATAGCCGCGCAGGTTCGGAGGCAGCATATTGTCATCGGATCGCAAGCTGGCACCGGTGAAGCGTAGGCTGTCAAACAGATCGGAACTCAGGTAGTCCTCCCCCATCGACAGGCGTGCGCGTAACGCCGGAATGGCCCGATAGGCGTAATAACGGCTCCAGTCGAACTGACTGTCCGTCGGTTGCCCTGAGCCGGTCTGGTGCGAGAGGTTCGCCTGCCAGTCGGCGCGCAGGCGCCAGGCCCCAAGGTTGGCGCCGGTGGTGCCGTTACCGCTCAGGCTGTAGCTGCCGCTGCCGCCGCTGCGGTGGCGCTGCTGCGTTTGGGCGTTGACGTTGTAATCAAACAGTAAGCCCGGGATACCCTCATCCCAGCGGGAAGGCGGATCCCAGTTCTCAGAGGTGTATTCCAGGTAGGCTTGCGGAATACTGAGATATAAAGAAGAGGTGCTCAGATCGCCATGCGCTTCCATGCCCGGCAGACTGCGCAAATCCAGACATTGGCCGCCGTGCGTCCAGGCCAGCGATCCTGCCTGATTTTCCTTCAGCCCCAGTTGATTAACCAACGCCGGCGACAAACAGGCTTCGCTGCCTTTCGGATCGTTTTCTGGCGCAACAAATGCCACCTGCTGTTCAGGCATATCACTCTTGTTGACGTGCAGCACCATGGTATAGGTGCCGGGCATGATGAAGCCGCTACGGGAGAACTGGCTCAGATCGATATTGTTACGATCGTTGGTGTCCAAAACGTCCGTGTTAAACTGGATCTCGTCGGCTGCATAAACCAGCATTATCGGCTGCCCAAACGCGAGGGCAACGCATAATCCCAGAACCTGAAGACGAAATAACTTCCCTGCCGGTGAAAGCATAATACAAACCCTTTCGAAAACGGATTAATCGTCAGTACGCGAGAAAATTAAAAGTAATCCAGCTTAAACCGCACCGTGGAGAAATACGTTCCCGCCTTCAACGGCTGATGATTAGGTATCAGCGTCATGAAATAATTCAGCGTCATATTCCCTGGCACTATTTCTTCCATAGGTAATGGCACTCCGGGAATAACAACATGGCCGTTGTTATCGGTAATTTTCAACCCAATACCACGGGCTTCACCCTGCACACCAAATAAATCACCGTCCGCATGGCCATCGAACGTAACCTGGAAATTTTTCCAATTCGGCTTATTCGCTGCCCGTTCCAATACGCAATTGATCAATTCGATGCTGAAAGGTTTGGTCAAGCCCTGGCCATCACGCATGATTTGCCCAACCGGAAGGGTTTCCATATCAATGGTTTGTTCCCGGCTGCCGGCGGCGATGGCGCAGGCGGTATCGATAATGGCGCCTTGCATATTGACCCTGCCCCACCCTTGAAGGGCCGGCGCGGCGCCACCCGGGGCAGAGACCAACGCAAGCATCAATATAAAAGGCGTCACGCCTGCCTTACTCCCATGTAAAAACATCGCGGCATTCCTTTTCCAGATGGTCAACCAAGCTGAGCCCCGCACACATCACGGGGCCCAGCATAGGCATGTTAATCAATCACATACCCATACCCTTGCTACTTCAAGTTGCAGGTATATTGGCTTCCTGCAACTCGAATTATTTTGGGTATATAGTGGTTATTACTGGTATGCCAGCGTGAAGTCGGCAACGGCAGTAAAGTCACCCGGGACGATGGCGGCGGAAGCGCCTTCACCCTGCAGGTACGCGGCGAAAGCCAGGGTGTTGTTACCGGTGTTCAGCGTCTGTGCCGCAGTCGCCTGGCCCAGTTTCACTTTCTCACCGCCGTAAGTAATACCGATACCGGCGCCGCTTGCGGTGCCGCCGTTAATCCCCAGCAGATCGCTGTTGTTTGGCGATGCTTTACCAGTAAAGGTGGTGGTTACGGTTTTCAGGGTGGTGGTATCGCACTGTTCCAGTTTGATTTCGAACGTACGCGGGTTAGATTTGCCACCATCTTTCAGCGCAACGTTAGAGATCTGGCCCAGATCAACAGTTTGCTTCTCTGAGTCTGGAGAAATTGAGCAAGGGGCATCAATAATGGAACCAGTGAAATACACTTTACCGTTGCCCTGATCGGCTGCATGAGCAAAAGAAGTAACACCCATTGCCATTACAGCAGCCATCATGATTTTGTTCAGTTTCATAGAACCTATATTCCTTATAAGAAAAAGCTGGTTTCCAATAAAGGTAAGAGCATGCAGCATGTATATGCACCGCGAACGTTGCTCTTATTCTTTAGTACATTGAAGGTGAGTCACCGCCAAAACCAAAGGGGGATATTTAAAAATCCAGATACCATCAATGATGGTATTAAGACTATGAAATCAATTAATTAAAATGGATTTGAAAAGCAAGGTAGTTGAATAATCCCTTATGATTCAAAATCCTTTTTCATCCCAATCTCTCCCCTTGATCGGCAAACGAGATTCTTACAAAAGGCAAACTTTAAAAAAAGCTTTTTTTGCAAAAGTGATGATATTCACATTTTTTTCCTTTAGCGGAGTAGTTTAATGTTTCTTTTTAGAAGCATAGATCGTAAAAAAATAAAAATCAGAATAATATTCTGTTTTTTGCATCATCGCATCAAATAAGATCCACAAATAAGCACTCAGGTAATAGAATAAACCAAATTGACGAAAAGGGACGCAATGGGCAGGAAAAACCAAATTCATAGGGAAATACACTCAGGGAGCTGATTACATCAATCATCAGCATTGGTTACTCTTTTGCTTTTTTTACCGTTTTTGCCTAAAAACGGGTCGCGCTGAAAATATGCCACCCAGCGAGAACAGCAAAAGAACAGAGAGGAATGGAGAAGCAAATGGACGATCTATCCCCCAAAAAAAAGGAAATTCAGCAATTGTGCCAAACGCTGCACCAGGCATTATTATTGCTGTCGCCACGTCCTCGCCCAAACGGGGCGATGCCTTCACAAGAACAATGGCTGACAACCCGCAGGCTGGCGGAGGTCATCAATGAAGGCGTATACCGCACCCGAACGCTATTGCTGAAAATGGTTGAATCCGGCGAGGTATTAGTTTCACCCGGCCCGGTAAAAAACTCCCTGCGTTGGTATCCCACAGCCCTGGCCAGCAACAATAACGACAGAACTTGCGGTATTGCGCAAAGAGAATCTTCCATAAGCCGAATCCATCACAATTTACGCTAGAACCCAGCTATAAGAGAGTGCAAGAAAATACTCCTTTATGGTTATAAATAGATATATTTTAGGGACGTATTTTAATGATGAGTAAATACTTCAGATTATTACCAATCATAATAACAATTAGCTTGAAAACAATTATTGCCCATAAGGTCATACGCAACCTATAACCAATGCTAACCAGAATTGACGCATTCTTACCCCTTGAACGTGTGCCGTTCGAAAGGAAATGTTAATCACTTATTACTGAGATATTACAGTGAGAAAAAAAATCTTTTATAGCCTGCTCGCCTTTTGCGCTTTTTTGCTGGCGAACAATGCGCACGCTTTCACCTGCCGAACCTCTGACGGCGGCGTTATTTCCCCCGGCGGGTCAACCGCACCGGTAAATGTCAGGGTGCGTATCGGCCCAGACCTTCAATACGGCAAAAACGAAATCGTCAACGTCAGCCAGGTCACCTGTACTAACGACGTCGCTTCATGGACGGACTACCTGAAAACCGACTCTTCGGCCCTGTCGCTCAACACCGCTCTGTTTGGCGGCATTGGCTTCGGCGCAACCATCAACGGCACGGACTACACCGCGCCGGTTCCCGGCGGCATCAGCATCATGACGCTGACTAACAAGGCCTCGCAAACCGTGACCCTGCGCGTATATATCGTGCTGAGCAAGTACCCTACGCCGGATATCAAAATCAGCAAAGGCGATATCATTGGACAAATCAACTTTGTGCAAACCAATGACCGGCCTGGCTGCCCGCAATGCGGCCCTTATCGCTGGCAGTTGATCGCCGATAACGATGCCTACTTCGTCACTACCAGTTGCACGATCAACAACAATCAGCAAATTAACGTCGATTTTAACCAGATCCGGCAGGATTACCTGACCCAAACGGTCGCCGACGCCCAGATTAAACAAGACAAAGCGCTGACCTATCAGTGTGAGGATCTCACCGCCACGCAGGATGTGCAGATCCGCCTGGTCAGTGATGCGGCACCGTTTTCGTCCAACTATATCAAAACCACCAATGCCAACGTCGGTGTCGCTCTGGTTTATAACAACCAGGTGATTAGCCCCAACAACACCTTTAGTACCCACATCACCAATGGCGTCGGCAACGATACCGTGACCTTTGTCCCGGTGAAAAACAATGTCGCTTATAGCGACATCGCAACAGGTCCGTTTACCGGATCGGCAACGCTGATTTTTAGCGCACCTTGAGCCAGGGGGAGATATGTTCAACAGTGGCCGCAGGTTATTCTATTTTTTGTTCGTCTGTTTGCCTTTTTCCAGCGTTGCCGTGGCGGCTGATAATCAGGGCACGCCGATTGTCATATCAGGCACCGTGGTGGCGCCGCCACCTTGCGTAATTAATGACGATCGCACCATCGATGTGGAATTCGGCACGGTTGGGGTCAATAAAATCGATGGCAACCGTTACATGCAACGGCTGAATTACACGGTGAAATGTGAATTTCTGGACAGCACTAAACAGTTGCAGATGAAAATCGTCGGCAGCGTGACCTCATTTGATGCGTCGGCAATCACCACTAACGTAACGGGGCTGGGCATCCGGTTGTTAGCCAATGGAAATGCCCTGACTATCAATTCCCCCTTTAATATTGATTACACTAATCTGCCCGCGCTGGACGCGGTGCCGGTGAAAAGCACCACCGCCACCCTGACCGAAGGGGAGTTCACCAGCGGCGCCACCATGCTGGTGGACTATTTTTAACCCACGGTTTCGCCCCACTCCCGGCCGCGGGTATCACCTGGCGGCCGGGTTATCTACCGCCACACTTCCCTTCCCCATTTGATGGCGTGCACACTTTTTCGCCTTCAAATGGTGCACATCCCCCAGATTAGCGCACTGCCATAGGGGAACCCACGCAGCCAAACGGCACGGTATCATACTCAACTGTGCCGTTAAGCACGCCTCACTACCTCACCAGCCAGCCACCAGCATGCAAAAATAAAGCAGGCCACGCCGCCGGTTTCTTTTTTTTAGAAAGCTTGAAGCGAAAATCAGTAAAGATATCCGCCGGCGATTGGCGCAACTCTTGCACCCTTCTGTTCCCTCAGTTCTATGCACCCTTTTAATTCTTTCATCATTTAATCGTATGGAGAATGGCATGACGTATTCCCTGGCAAGACTGATACAAAAAAGCGCTTTATTTGCATTGGTAATTGGATACGCCGCGTCCAGCTATGCGGGGAAAGCGAATGATACCCTGGTGTATGCTTCGGATAATGAGGTTGAGAACGTCAGCCCGTACCACAATAACCTGCGCGAAGGCGTGATCATCGCGCACCTGGTGTGGGATACACTGATTTTCCGCGATCCGAAAACCGGGGAATACAAACCGGAGCTCGCCACCGACTGGAAGTGGGAATCGCCGGTAACGCTGGTGATTCATTTGCGCAAAGGGGTTAAATTCCATAACGGCGACGATTTCACTGCGGACGATGTGGTTTATACCTTCAACCATATCGCCGGCGACGACACCGGTTCCGTCATGCCGCAGAGCGTCAACTGGATCCAGACAACGGAAAAAGTCGATGACTACACGGTAAAACTGCATCTGCACAAACCTTTCCCGGCGGCCTTGGAATATCTTTCCGGGCCGACGCCAATCTACCCGGCCAACTATTTCCAGCGTGTGAAACTGGCCGGCTTCAGCAAAGCGCCGATCGGCACCGGCCCTTACAAGATTACGCAGGTCACGCCGGGCCAGGGCATCAACATGGAAAAGAACTCGGACTATTTTGCACAAAGCCCCGTCGGGCAACCGAAGATCGGCAAACTGCAGTTTGTGGTGATTCGGGATCCGGAAACCCGCCTGGCGCAGTTGATGACCGGCCAGGTGGACTGGATCTGGCGGGTGCCGGCAGATCAGCTCACCATGCTGGAAACCATGCCTAACGTCACGGTTAAAAGCGGCGAAACCATGCGTATCGGCTTTCTGGCGCTGAACCCGCAGGCCAAAGGCCCCGGTGGCGAACCCTTTAAAGACGTGCGCGTGCGCCAGGCGGTGAACTACGCCATCAACCGTGAAGGCATGGTCAAAAACCTGGTGCGCGGCGGCAGCCAGCCGGTTTATTCTGCCTGCTTCCATACCCAAACCGCCTGCGACACCAGCAAGGTGGTGAAGTATCAATACGATCCGGAAAAAGCCAAGAAACTGTTGGCGGAAGCCGGCTACCCCAACGGCTTTGATACCGATATCTGGGCCTACCGCGAGCGCGACTATGCCGAAGCGATCATCGGCGATCTGCGCAAAGTCGGGATCCGCGCCCGCTTGCACTACGTCCAGTATTCCGTACTGGCCGCCGATCTGATTTCCGGCAAGGCGCCGATGGCCATCCGCACCTGGGGATCGTTCTCGATCAACGACGCCTCCGCCTTTACCTCACCGTACTTCGGCGGCAAAGGCGACGACATCTGGAAAGATCAGCAGGTGACCAGCACGCTGGCCAAAGCCGACGAAACCATCGACGCCCAACAGCGCAGCGCATTGTACGCAGACGCGCTGGGCAGGATCTCGTCGCAGGCTTATCTGGCGCCGCTGTTCTCCTATTCGACGAACTATGCCTTCACCTCTGATTTGAATTTTGACGATTGGCCGGATGAATTGCCGCGCTTTGCAATGGCCAGTTGGAAATAAATCGCGCGGGGGGCGCCGCCGGTTTCCCCCCGCCACGTTAGTAATAATCAGGAACGGCTCATGGTTATTTATATCTTACATCGGCTTCTCGTGGCGCTGGCGGTGCTGTTCACCGTCGCCGTCGTCAGCTTTTCGCTGTTGCACCTTTCCGGTGATTTGGCCGCGGCGATCGCCGGGCCGGACGCCTCGGCCGAAGTGGTTGCCCGCATCCGCGTGCAATACGAGCTAGATCAACCGCTGTACACCCAGTTTCTGCACTGGCTGTGGGGAGCGCTGCACCTGGATTTCGGACGCTCCTTCTATTTTGAAAACACCGTGATGGAACTGATCGGCCAGCGGATGCCAATCACTCTGAACCTCGGCGTGCTTTCGCTGGGCATCGCGTTGCTGGTGGCCATTCCGCTTGGCGTGCTGGCGGCGGTTTTCCGCGACAGTTGGATTGACCGCTGCTCGATTTTCATCGCGGTTATCGGCCAGGCCATGCCGAACTTCTGGTTTGCGCTGATTTTGATTCTGATTTTCGCCGTCGAGCTGAAATGGCTGCCGGTCGCCGGCAACGGCAGTTGGCAAAACTTTGTGCTGCCCGCCATCGCCCTAGGCTACTACGCCATGCCATCGCTGATGCGCCTGACCCGCTCCGGCATGCTGGATGTGCTGGGTTCGGACTATATCCGCACCGCCAAAGCCAAAGGGCTCAGCGCGTTTCAAGTGATCGTCAAACACGGCCTGCGCAACGCCATTATCCCGGTGGTGGCGCTGGCGACGGTCGAGCTGGGCTTTATGCTCGGCGGCTCGGTGGTGATCGAATCCGTTTTTGCCTTGCAGGGGTTGGGCCAGTTGGCCTGGGATTCCATCTCGCGCAACGATTTTCCTGTGGTACAGGCCATCGTGCTGATTATTGCCGTGTTCTACATCGGGCTGACGTTTTTGGCCGATGTGCTCAATGCGGCGCTGGATCCACGTCTACGGACCAAATAAAGGGGCGGCCATGAAAACCTCGTTATCTCTCTCTTCCGCGCCGCTCGGCAATACGCCGGCGGCCGATCCCGGCTCGCTGCTGCCGGAACCCACCGCCTGGCGCAAATGGTTGGGAAAAATCTTCGGCCATCGCAGTATGACGATCGGCCTGGCGATCCTGGGGGTGATTGTCATCGCTGCGATTCTGGCGCCGCTCATCAGCCCGCACGATCCCTACGCGCAAGATATCAGCCAACGGTTGATCCCACCGGTCTGGCAGGAAAGAGGCAGTTGGGAACATATTCTCGGCACCGACAAACTGGGGCGTGACTACCTAAGCCGCCTGCTATATGGCGCGCAGGTTTCGTTGATCATCGGCCTGGTTTCCGTGCTGGTGGCCGGCGGCATCGGCATAACACTCGGGGTGTTGTCCGGCTACTTCGGCGGCCGGGTGGATGCCGTGGTCAGCTATATCCTGACCGTGCGTCTGTCCATGCCGGTGATCCTGGTGGCCCTGGCGACGGCCTCGCTGATGGGCGGCTCGGTGAAAGTGGTGATCCTGCTGTTGGGGCTATTATTGTGGGATCGTTTTCTGATCGTCTCCCGCTCCGTCACCCGCCAACTGCGCGAAGCGGAGTTTATCGCCGCCGCCCAAACGCTCGGCGCCTCTTCGCTGTTCATCATGCTGCGCGAGATCTTGCCTAACCTGCTCGGGCCGCTGACCGTCGTCGCCACGCTTGAAATCGCCCATGCCATTTTGCTGGAAGCCACGTTGTCCTTTTTGGGGCTTGGCGTGCAGCCGCCGATGCCGTCCTGGGGGCTGATGATCGCCGAAGGCAAAGCCTACATGTTCTTTATGCCGTGGGTGATTTTGATCCCCGGCTGCGCGCTCGCCATCCTGGTGTTGGGCATCAATCTGGTGGGGGACGGCCTGCGCGACATCACCGCGCTGGACGGACGTAACTGAGGAAAAACGCCATGAATAATGACATGTTGCTCGATGTGAAAGGGCTGAAGGTGGACATTCCAACCGCACGCGGGATGCTGCACGCGGTGCGCGGCATCGACTTTTCCGTGCGGCGCGGCGAAATGCTGTGCCTGGTGGGCGAGTCCGGCTGCGGTAAATCCATGACCTCGCTGGCATTGATGGATCTGCTGCCGGCGAAGGCCATCAGAACGGCGGAGCGGATGCAGTTCAAGGGCGCGGAACTGCAAACGCTGAAAAAGCGCGAAATCGCAGCGCTACGCGGCGATCAGATGTCGATGATCTTCCAGGAGCCGATGACGTCGCTGAACCCCTCGTTTACGCTGGGCAATCAGTTATGCGAAACCCTGCGCGCACATCGGAAAGTGTCGCACGCGGTTGCCCGCGATCGCGCGGTTTACCTGATGGAACGGGTTGGCATCCCGATGGCGGCCGATCGTCTGAATCAATACCCCCACCAGCTCTCCGGCGGCCTGCGCCAGCGCATCATGATCGCCATGGCCCTGATGTGCGAGCCGGATCTGATCATCGCCGATGAGCCCACCACTGCGCTGGACGTGACGATCCAGGCGCAGATCCTGCGCATGCTGCGCGAACTGCAGCAGGAAATGGGCACCGCCGTTATTTTCATTACGCACGATCTGGGCGTCGTGGCGCGGATCGCCGATCGGGTCGCCGTTATGTACGCCGGCCAAATCGTGGAAACCGGCTCGGTGATGACGCTCTTCAACCAACCGCGCCACCCGTATACCCGCGGCCTGCTTGACTGCATTCCCATTCAGGGGAAAACCGTGCCGGGGCAACCATTGCGGGCAATCCCCGGCGTCGTGCCCAGCCTGATCGGCGCCCAACGCGGCTGTGCATTCAGCAACCGCTGCGGGCAATGCAGCGCCGCCTGCAGCCAGGAAACGACGCCCTATGTCAATGTGACCGCGCACCATGCAGTGCGCTGTGTTCAGGTGGCCCGCGAACTGGAGGGAATATGAATACCACGATAACCCCTTCGGCGTTGCCGACCCACATCGCCGGCAACGAGGATATTGCGCTGGAGCTTTGCGCCCTGACGCAGGTCTATCGCCTGAACCGCGGGTTGTTCGCTCGCCCGGGCGAGATCCGGGCGGTCAATAATGTCTCTCTGCGGGTACGCCGGGGCGAAACCCTTGGCCTGGTCGGCGAATCCGGCTGCGGCAAAAGCACGCTGGCCAAAATGCTACTCGGGTTGCTGAAACCGACATCCGGCAACGTGCTGATCGAAGGCAAGGAAATCGACGCCACCAACCGTAAAGCAATGGCCGCACGTATCCAGCCGATCTTTCAAGACCCATACTCGTCGCTGAACCCGCGCCGCACCATCGCAGATATTGTGGAAGTGGCCCTGCGGCTACATGGCATCGGCACGCCGGCGGAGCGCAAAGCCCGGGTAAAAGAGATGCTGGACGTGGTCGGTATGCCGGCGCGCACCCACGCCCAATACCCCAACCAACTCTCCGGCGGCCAACGCCAGCGGGTGGCGATCGCCCGGGCGCTGATTATGCGCCCCGACATCCTGATATGCGATGAACCGACATCCGCCCTGGATGTTTCCGTCCAGGCACAAATCCTTAACCTGCTGCTGGTGCTGAAAAAGGAGTTTGGCCTGACTTACCTGCTCATCAGCCACAACCTGTCGGTGGTGGAGCACCTGGTCGATCACGTCGCGGTGATGCAAAAGGGCACGATTGTCGAACAGGGCACGCGCGAGCACATCTTCCACTCGGCGCAGCATCCCTACACCCGGATGTTGCTGGCCTCAGTGCTCACGCCGGAAGCCGGGCTGGGCATTCCGGACATTACAGCGCACTGAAATCGATACGGCCAGTGCCATTGGCGCAGCAAGACAAGCACTCATTATTTGATGTAGAGGACACACTGTATATGACGCGTGAAGAGACGATCCAGGCGACGATTGATGACTTTCAGTCAGGGAAATTCCGTGAGGTTTTGGCACGCCGGGTAGCCTACCGCACGGTCAGCAAAGGCGGCGACCATGGGCCGGTGTTGCTGGCCTATTTGCAGGAGGAAATGATC
Organism: Gibbsiella greigii; assembly: GCF_039540155.1. Lineage (NCBI taxonomy): Bacteria > Pseudomonadati > Pseudomonadota > Gammaproteobacteria > Enterobacterales > Yersiniaceae > Gibbsiella > Gibbsiella greigii. Next base: position 42,879 of record NZ_BAABEM010000004.1, on the reverse strand, counting down.
CCCACCCTGCAGGGCATGGGGTTCGAATGCCTGATTGCAGCAAACCCGATCGCCGGCAAAAGCCCGTTCCTGCTGGCGCGGCGCATTGAGCCGGACACGCAGCTGACGTTGCTGACCTATGGCCACGGCGACGTGGTGCCGGGCAATGATGAACAATGGCGCGCCGGGATATCGCCCTGGGAAGTGACCGAAGACGGCAATACCTGGTACGGCCGCGGTACTGCGGATAATAAGGGGCAGCACAGCATAAACCTGGCGGCGCTGGAGCAAGTGCTGAAGGCGCGCAATAACCGCTTAGGCTATAACGTAAAAATCATTCTTGAGATGGGCGAAGAAGACGGTTCGCCAGGTCTGGACGCCATCTGCCGGCAGTACCGCGAGTGGCTGGCCGCCGATCTGTTTATCGCCTCCGATGGCCCACGGATTACGGCGGCGCGCCCAACGCTGTTTTTAGGTTCCCGCGGGGTATTCAATTTTGAATTGGCGCTGAATCCGCGCCAGGGGTTCCACCACTCCGGCAACTGGGGTGGCCTGTTGAGCAACCCGGGGATCCGCCTGGCGCATGCGCTGGCGACCATGGTGGACGCCCACGGGCGGATCCTGGTGCCGGGCCTGCGCCCGCCGGCGATTACCGCCGCCATGCGGCAGATCCTGGCCGATATTGAGCTGGGCGGCGGCCCGACCGATCCGGCCATCGATCCGCAATGGGGGGAAAGCGGCCTGACCGCAGCGGAAAAACTCTATAGCTGGAACACGCTGGACGTGCTGGCGTTTGTGACTGGCGATCCGGATAAACCGATGCACGCGATTCCGCCGCAAGCCCGCGCCCACTGCCATATGCGCTACGTGGTGGGCAGCGATGTCGACCAGTTTGCCCGGCATATCCGCAACCACCTGGACGCCAACGGCTTTGAAGACGTAGAACTGGTTAACGCCGTCAGTAACTATGAGGCCACCCGGCTTGATCCCAACGATCTGTGGGTGGAATGGGGCAAAGCATCGATCGCCCAGTCGGTGGGCCTCAACGCCGCCGTGCTGCCCAATTTCGGCGGCGGATTACCCAACGCCTGCTTCTCACAAACGCTGGGGCTGCCGACGCTTTGGGTTCCCCACTCCTATCCGGCCTGCGCGCAACATGCGCCGAACGAGCACATTCTGGCGGATGTGACGCTGGAAGCGCTGAAGATCATGACCGGCTTGTTCTGGGATCTGGCCGAACAGGGCAGCAACATTGTCCGCCTGCGCGCCCACCGCCAAGAAAGCTCCCAGGTAGAGCGCGTATAGCCCGCGCTAGGCACGGGGCATTCACCGGATGTGCGGGATATACGTATGCGCCTGCTCTCATTTAAGATGGAAAAATATCGCCGCCGGGCAGACGTTGGCGGCGATGACAGGAAGAAAAGATGGATAACCCAGAGCAGGTGAGAGCGCCGATGCACAACAATGAAATCCGTTACTTCATGGCGGTGGCCAGCACCGGCTCGCTTAGCGCCGCCAGCCAGCAACTGTTTGTGGCCGTTTCCGCCATCAGCCGGCAAATTCAGCGGCTGGAAAGCCGGCTGGGGGTGCCGCTGTTCGATCGGCATGCCAGGGGAATGGTGCTTAACAGCGCCGGGCAGATCCTGGAAAACCATGTGCGCCGTAGCATGGCGGATATGGAGCTGGCGATTGCCGAGATCGAAGGCCTGAAATCGGCCCGGCAAACGACGATTCGCGTGGTGTGCACCGACGGCATCGCATTCAATATGATGCCGACCGTCATGGCCAAGTTCCGCCAGCGGCACCCGACGGTCAATTTTTGCCTGTCGGTGGGCAGCGCCCGGCAGGTGCCGGAAATGGTGCGCAATGGCGAATGCGACGTGGCGCTGAAGTTCAGCCTGTCGCCGGAGTATGGCGTTGACGTGATCGCCACCTTCCCCTCGCCGTTTCTGGTGGTCATGAAAGAGGATCACCCGCTGGCCGCAATGGATTTTCAACTGGCCGATCTCAACGCTTACCCGGTCGCGCTGCCGGAACAAACGGCAACCGTGCGCCAGCTGTTTGATCTGTCATGCCGTATGAGCGGGGTTTTTATCGATCCGGTGTTTACCTGCAACCATTTCGCCACGCTGTATGCCTTCATCCTCAATACGCCGCAGGCGATCACCATCTGCAGCCATTTCTCACTGTTGTACTGCGCCCGACGTGATGGGTTACAGGTAAGGTCGCTCGACGCCAGGCAAGTGGGGCAGCGGACGCTACAGATCCAAACGGAAGCCAGCAAGCCAAAAACCGCGGCGCTGAAAACGTTCTTTGACTTTTTAACGGATGAACTCAACACCCAGGATGCGCGTTTTCGCCAGGAGTATCGTATCCCGGGCTGATCGTCAGGTTACGTTCCGCCGTTCGGCGCCTTCAATGGCTTCCACACCCGTGCTCCACTCACCAATGGCATTGTTTTTAAGATTGGCTAATTAACTTATTAACTCATTAATTTATTTCAAAACAGGTGGTTAGGTTGCCCGGTGGCGATAGATTGGGGGGTTGACGTTTAGCGCGCATCTTGGGCTGCCGAGCAAGGCACCGTTGCCAGGGGCAATCGGCCACGGAAGGCCGACCCGTCCGGCGACGGGGACGCCGCGAGGGCACCCGCGCAGCGGGCAGGCCATGTTAAGCGCAGGCCGGGGTGTCGGGGCCGGGCCTTCGGCCCTGACAATTGCCAGCCACTATTGCAGCAAAGAAATTCGATACGATTAGGGCAATTCCCTTTACGCTGGTGGCGGCAGGGTACTGTTTTAGCAACGTTCTTTGCCCTGACCGCGAGGGTTTCGGTCGCTATAACTCGGTCGCTTTTTGTCGCACCGTAGCCCGCGCCCGAGTTAGGGGCCGTGGGCGCGGCCCCTAACGACCCACGCCTGCGCCATATCAGGCGGCCGCTGCGCGGCTACCCTCACTGTGTCACTTCGCATCACGGCCGGCTACGACAGGCGTCCCTGCCTGTCTCGCCTGAAACCGCCGTCCTGGCGGTTTCGCCTATGCTACGTTCCGCCGTTCGGCGCCTTCAATGGCTTCCACACCCGTGCCCCACTCACCAATGGCATTGTCTTTCATAAAATCAATGAATGAGGCTATACCCAAAATAATTCGAGTTGCAGGAAGGCGGCAACGCAGCGAATCCCCAGGAGCTTACTCCAGTAAGTGACTGGGGTGAGCGAGGAAAGCCAACGCACCTGCGGCTCGAAGTATGAAGGGTATAGGAGGGTTGACCTTCAGCGCGCATCTCGGGCTGCCGAGCAAGGCACCGTTGCCAGGGGCAATCGGCCACGGACGGATTGAGGCGAGACAAACAGGGAGGTTTGTCGTAGCCGACCCGCCCAGCGACGGGGACGCCGCGAGGGCACCCGCGTAGCGGGCAGGCCATGTTAAGCGCAGGCCGGGGTGTCGGGGCCGGGCCTTCGGCCCTGACAATTGCCGTGCGCGATTACCGCAAAGAAATTCGATACGATTAAGGCAATTCCACTTACACAACGGGTTACAAATACCATTGATGATTAGGCGTACTGGCGGATCCGCGCCAGTAACGCATCGATATTCTCAATCCGCTCGGCATTAACAATCAGAAAACGCCCCAGCACCAATGCCTGCTGCTGGCATTCCGTGCGCATTGCCGCATCCTCAATGCCGTCCAGATCCGCCACGTGCGACAGACCGATAGTGCGGCGAATCAGCTCGGTACCGCTGTAACCCAAGGCATCTTTCCACACTTGTTGCAGGAACTGCTCGGCATAGCCCGGCACCGCCAGCGCCACATCACGCGTATGTTGATGGCACAGCGACAAAAAACGATCGGCAAAAATCAGCCACAGTTCACGCACATCCTGCAGGCGTTGCTCACGCCCGGCGGCGGCCTCACGCGCAGCCAGCAGGCCCGGCAATCCGCAGAAATTGAGCAACAGGTTGCCCAGCGCCGTACCCACGTCAAAGCCGATTGGCCCGTAAAAACCAAATTCGGCATCAATCGCCTTCAGCTTGCCTTCCGCGACAAACACCGAGCCGCTGTGAATATCCCCGTGCAGCAACGCCTGGGCCTGGCTCTGGAAACGGTGCTTCAGGCCAGCCACCGCCAGCTTCAAGTCCGCATCGGCGCGCAGCTCTTGCACCGCAGGCAATAATGCTTCTGCAAACTGGTTACGTTCGTGTTCAATGTAAGGATCGCTAAAAAACAGATCTTCGGTGATCTGGCACAGCTCTGGATTGGTAAAGCGTTGAACGTCGGCTTTTTTCTGTTGTGCGTTCTGGTAAAAATCAGAGGTGTGAAACAGCGCCTGCGCCAGATACTCCGCCAACTGCCCGACCGCCAGCGGATAATAGTTGCCCTTGATTAACTCCGAACGCCAAATGCGGTGATCGGAAAGATCCTCCTGCACCATCACGGCCAGTTCAGGATCGTAATGCAGCACATTAACCGTATGCCGCGGGCAGAAATCAGCGTGCGCCCGCAGCGTTTCCGCTTCAATACGCGCGCGATCCAGCGTCAAAGGCCAGGACTCGCCGACGCAGCGCACATAGGGCAGCGCCTGCTTGACGATCACCCGGCTGACGCCCTGGCGATCGCGGATTTTAAACACCAGATTCAGATTGCCGTCACCGATCTCTTCCGCGCTCACCAGCGCCTGTGGATCGGCAACCTGCCCATATTGCCGGGCATATTCAACGGCATCAGCAGCCGTAAACGTACGATAAAGCGACATTCCAACCCCTCTGGTGTCTTACAAAGCGATAATTCTTATTTTTTAGACGTAAAAGCATTTGGACGTCTATACATCCGCAAATCATGTTGGCAGAATATGCAGCCAGATGCAATAACAACGCAACAAGGATTTAACCGCTGATGCTAACGATTAACACTACCAGCCTGTCACTGAAAAACAACCAGCTCTTCATCCTCGATCAGCAAGCGTTGCCGCAGGAAAAACGCTGGCTGCCCAGCAACAGCGTGGAACAACTGGTTGAACATATTCAGGCTCTGCGCGTGCGCGGCGCACCGTTAATCGGTCTGTCGGCCAGCCTGTTGCTAGCGTTGCTGGCCGAGCAGGGGTTGCCGCGCGCCGAGCTGGAACAGGCGCTCGCGACGCTGCGCGCGGCGCGCCCGACAGCCGTTAACCTGATGAACAATCTGGATCGCATGAAGCAGGCGCTGGCACAGCCGCAGTGGGTACCTGCCATGGTGGATGAGGCGTTGCGCCTGGTGGAGGAAGACCGCGCGCAGTGCGATCGCATCGCCGATTACGGCGCGGCGCTGGTGCGGCCCGGCAGCCGGTTGCTGACCCACTGCAATACCGGCGGCCTGGCGACCGCCGGCGTAGGCACCGCGATTGGCGTGCTGCTACGGGCGCACCAGCAGGGCAAGGTGGCGCAGGTATGGGTGGACGAAACCCGCCCGCTGCTGCAGGGCGGCCGTTTAACCGCCTGGGAGCTGGGTGAGTTGGGCATCCCCTATCAGTTGATTTGCGATTCCATGGCGGCCGGCCTGATGGCGCAGGGCCAAGTGGATGCGGTGTGGGTGGGCGCCGATCGCATTGCCGCCAACGGCGACGTGGCGAACAAGATCGGCACCTACAGCCTGGCGGTACTGGCGCATTATCACGGCATCCCGTTCTACGTGGCGGCGCCCTATACCACGCACGATCCCCTTTGCCCGAACGGCGCGGCGATCCCTATCGAACAGCGCGCGGCACAAGAAGTGACCGGCGTCGCCGGCAGCTTCGGCAGTTGCCAATGGGCGCCGGTTGACGCGCCGGTGTATAACCCGGCGTTCGACGTCACGCCGGCGGCATTAATCAGCGGTTGGATCCTGGACAGCGGCGTGATCACACCGGAACAGGTGAAGGCGGGGGCTTTCCAACGGGCGCTCGGTTAAAAACACGAACGCGCCATAAAGGCGCGTTCCTTTTCCTCACCGCCCGGCGCCGTTAATCCAGGCGCGGGTAGTCATCGGCAATCTTGTCGCCGGTAAAATGCGCCACCCAGCCTTCCGGGTTATCGAACAGGCGGATCGCCGTAAAGCTCGGCGACGATCCCATGTCGAACCAATGGCGCGTATTGGCCGGCACTGACAGCAGATCGTTTTTCTCACACAGGATCTGGTAGATCTTGCCGTTCAGGTGCAGGCAGAATAGCCCAGCCCCTTCAACAAAGAAACGCACTTCGTCTTCGCCGTGAGTATGCTCAGACAGGAACTTTTCCCGCAGCACCTGGCGCTGTTCGTTGTCCGGGCGCATGCTGATCACATCCCAGCTTTGGTAGCCCTTTTCCGCCACCAGGCGGTCGATTTCGTGCTGATAGGCGGCGATCACCGCCTCCGGCTGCGGGTTTTCCCCCAGCTCGCGGTCGGCCTGCCACCGTTCGAAACGCACGCCAATCTGCGCCAGCTCCTGTTGGATGGCATTGGCATCATCGCTCTGCCACAGCGCTTGCTGCGGCGCTTTATCGCTGTATATCGTCAATCCACTCATCAGGCAAATTCCCCTACATTGATATGATCAAACCGCTTAACCTGCGGATGCCGGCTTTGCTCGTCTGCGTCGTCGCGGATCAGTTGGCAGGTGCGCCAACCGGCTTCCCTCGCTGCGTCCAGTTCCTGGCGGATATCCGACAGGAACAACAACTCACCCGGCGTAAACCCCGTTGCGCCGGCGATATTCCGGTATGACGCGCTTTCACGCTTGGCGCCGATCCGGGTGTCAAAGTAGCCACTGAACAACGGCTGCAAATCGCCCGCTTCGCTGTAGCCGAACAGCAGTTTTTGCGCCTCTACCGAACCGGAAGAATACACATACAACTTCAACCCCTGCTGTTGCCAAGCGGCCAACTGCCCAGCCACTTCCGGGTACACATGGCCGCGGAAATCACCATTGTGATAGCCGCTGCGCCAAATGATGCCCTGCAACGCCTTGAGCGCGGTGGACTTGCGATCTTCATCCATAAAGCGGTAGAGCGCAGCGATCAGCTGCGCCAGATCCGCATCCGGCTGGCCAAGCTCCTCGCGCAGCGCCGCCAGCGGCGCCGCCACTTCAGCATCGTCGGCATGCTGGCGGATAAACGCATCCAGATGCGCCCGCGCATAAGGGAACAGCACCTGGTGCACAAAGCGGATCTCACTGGTGGTGCCTTCAATATCAGTCACAATCGCGCGGATCATCTTGCCTCCAGCAAACGGCGTTGCAGTTCACACTGGAATAAAAACTCCAGCCCTTCAAGATGGCGGCGCGCTTCCGCCACCGTATTGCCCCAACAGTACAGGCCGTGGCCGCGCACCAGAAAACCATACTGCAACGGCGTTTGCCCGGCATAGGCCGCAACCCGCGCCGCCAACGCCGGAATATCCTGGTCGTTGTCAAAAATCGGGATGCTGACGCTATCCAGGTGGTTGTGCTGGCCGCTGAGCGACTTTTGCATTTCATAACCTTGCAGCACCACTGCCGTGCCCTTTTCCACCCGCGACAGCACCGTGGTGTTCACCGAATGGGTGTGCAAAATAGCCCCCACCTGCGGCGCCAGGCGGTAAACCAGCGTATGCAGGCCGGTTTCCGCTGAAGGCTTCAGGCCGCTGGGTACATGATTGGTTGCCGTTTCCACCAACAGGAAATCCTGTTCGGTCAGGCTGCCTTTATCTTTGCCGGATGCGGTGACCAGGCAGCGCTCGGCATCCAGGCGCAGCGACATATTGCCGCCGGTTGCCGGGCACCAGCCCTTTTCGCCAATCCAGCGGCAGGTGGCCAACAACGCCTGCAATTGTGAATTTTCTATCATTATGCTTGCTTCTTCCCAGTGGTCGATAGGCGCCATCATTCGCCCTGTTCCGCCCCCCGATGGCGCGGAAATTTACGTGCTGTGTGGCTATTGCCGCTTTGTTTATGGCGGGTTACCGTAAGAAGATTTTCTTACTTTAGCCGTCTAAGCGTCTTGATTGCCAAATACTAACATCGTGTTATATTGACAGCAACATGAGTACTAACAACCAAGACGGGGCATCATTCTATTTATGAGCACTTCAGCACCGGTTCCCGAAAGCAAACTTCCTGCCCTCGGCACGACAATCTTCACCCAAATGAGCGCGCTGGCGCAGCAGCATCAGGCGATCAACCTCTCCCAGGGCTTCCCGGACTTCGACGGCCCGGATTACCTGAAAGAACGCCTGGCCTGGCACGTCAGCCAGGGTGCCAACCAATATGCCCCAATGACCGGCGTAGCGGCGCTGCGCGAGGCGATCGCCGATAAAACCGCGCAGCTTTATGGCTGGCAGCCGGATGTTAACACGGAGATCACCGTTACCGCTGGCGCCACGGAAGCACTGTTTGCCGCCATCAGCGCGCTGGTGCGCCCGGGCGACGAGGTGATCTGCTTCGATCCCAGCTATGACAGCTATGCCCCGGCGGTGACGCTGGCCGGCGGCGAGCTGAAACGCATTGCCCTGCAACCGCCGGCATTCCGCGTGGACTGGCAGCAGTTTGCTGATCTGATTTCGCCACGCACCCGTTTGGTGATCCTTAATACGCCGCACAACCCGTCCGCCACCGTCTGGCAGGCGGAAGACATGCAACAGCTGTGGGCCGCCATCGCCGAACGTGAAATCTATGTGTTGAGCGATGAAGTCTACGAGCACATCTGCTTTGCCAAAGGCGGCCATGCCAGCGTGCTGGCACACCCGCAGCTGCGCCAGCGCTCGGTGGCCGTATCGTCGTTTGGTAAAACCTACCATATGACCGGCTGGAAAGTGGGCTACTGTGTCGCCCCCGCCGCGATCAGCGCCGAGGTGCGCAAGGTGCACCAATACCTGACCTTCTCGGTCAATACTCCGGCGCAGTTGGCGCTGGCCGACATGCTGCGCGCCGATCCTGAGCACTGGCGCCAACTGCCGGCGTTCTACCGCGCCAAACGCGATCGCTTTGTGCAGGCGCTGGAGAACAGCCGGCTGGAAATCTTGCCCTGCGAAGGCACCTACTTCCTGCTGGCGGATTACAGCGCGGTATCCGATCTGGACGACGTCGAATTTTGCCGCTGGCTCACCGAGCACGTCGGCGTGGCGGCCATTCCACTTTCCGTTTTTTGCGCCGATCCTTTCCCTCATAAATTAATCCGGCTGTGTTTCGCCAAACAGGATGCCACGCTGGATGCGGCTGCGGAGCGTTTATGTCGACTTTAAAAATCACCCTGTTACAGCACCCGCTGGTTTGGCGCGACGGGACGGCCAACCTGCAGCAGTTTGACGCCGCGCTGGCGGCGATCGCCGGCCGGGATGTCATCGTGCTGCCGGAAATGTTCACCACCGGCTTTGCGATGGATGCCGGTGAAAGCGCGCTGCCGGAACCGCAGGTGATTGAATGGCTGCACGCCTGGGCCAAAAAAAACAATGCGTTGATCGGCGGCAGCGTGGCGCTGAAAACCCCGCAGGGCGCAGTTAACCGCTTCCTACTGGTGGAGCCGGGCGGCAACGTGCATGGTTACGATAAACGCCACCTGTTCCGCATGGCCGGCGAACACCAGCACTACCAGGCGGGTAAACAGCGCAAGGTGGTTGAATGGCGCGGCTGGCGTATCCTGCCGCAAATCTGTTACGACCTGCGCTTCCCGGTGTGGTCACGCAACCTGCAGGATTACGATCTGGCCCTGTACGTCGCCAACTGGCCGGCGCCGCGCAGCCTGCACTGGCAAACGCTGCTGGCGGCGCGCGCCATCGAAAACCAGGCGTACGTGGCCGGTTGCAACCGGGTGGGGGAAGACGGCAACGGCCTGCACTACAGCGGCGACAGCCTGATCATCAGCCCGCAGGGGGAAGTGCTCGCGCAGGCAGAGCCCGGTCAGCCGGCCAGGCTGGATGCCGAGCTGTCGCTGGAAAACCTGCAAAGCTACCGCAATGCCTTCCCGGCATGGCGCGATGCCGACAGCTTCCTGCTCCACGATTAACCCAGTGTAGTTTTAAGCCAAGGGGCGGCGCCTTTGCCGCCCCTTGTGGTTCAGGAAGCCTCGTCACCGACGGCGCTTTTGTCCTCTGCTTCCACCTGGTTGAACAATACGTTCAGTAGCAGTGCCGCCAGGCATGAGGCGCTGATGCCGGAGTGCAGCAGGGTACGCACCCAGTACGGGAACTGATCGTAAAACGTCGGCATCACGATGGGGATCATGCCGAAGGCAATCGCCGTCGCCACCACCACCAGGTTCATGTTGTCCTTATATTCCACCTTCGCCAGAGTGCGGATGCCGCTGGCGGCCACCGAACCGAACAGCACCACCCCAGCGCCCCCCAGCACCGGCAAGGGGATACAGGCCATTATCGTGCCCAATATCGGCAGCACGCCGAGCACCACCAGGATCGCGCCGCCGGCGCTGACCACAAAACGGCTTTTCACGCCGGTGAGCGCCACCAGCCCGATATTCTGGGCAAACGAGCTTTGCGGGAACGAATTGAACACCGGCGACAGCGCGCTGGAAAGCATATCGGCGCGCAGGCCGTTGGCGATGCGGCGCGAGCCCACCGGTGAACCGACGATCTCCCCCACCGCAATCAGCCCGGCGGTGGTTTCAGTCAACAGCACCAGAACAATCAGCAGCATGGAAAGAATCGCGCTCAGCTCAAAGGTCGGCCAGCCGAAGGCGAAGGGCGCCGGTATCGCCAGCCAAGGCCCGCTGCCCACCGCCGAGAAATCCACCTTTCCCATTAACGCCGCCGCCGCACAGCCGGCCGCCATCGCCAACAGCACCGCCAGGCGTTTCAATGCCGGTGAACCGACCTTGTTCAACAACAGGATCACCGCCAGCGTCGCCGCCGCCAGGCCGATATTCCCCGTCGAGCCCCAGTCCGGCGCCTTGGCATTGCCGCCCATCGCCCAGCGAATGGCCACCGGCATCAGCGACAGGCCAATCACCGTCACCACCGTACCGGTCACCACCGGGGGAAAGAAGCGGATAATCTGCGAAAAGAACGGCGCGATCAGCAACCCGATCAACGAAGCCGCGATCACTGCGCCAAACACCGCCGGCAGGCCGCCGCCACCGTTGACAATCGTGACCATCGTCGCCACGCCGGCGAAGGAAACCCCTTGCACCAGCGGCAAGCGCGAACCAAAGCGCGGCATCCCCAACGTTTGCAACAGCGTGGCCAGCCCGCTGACAAACAGCGCCGCCGTCACCAACATGCCGATTTGCGGCGCGCTCAGCCCGGCAGCCGAACCGATAATCAGCGGCGGCGTGATAATGCCGCCATACATCGTCAAAATATGCTGTAAACCGTAGGCAAAGGTTTTACCCAGCGGCAGTTTTTCGTCTTCCGGGCGGCACGCAGCCGCGCCCCTCTCTTGCGATAGAGCCATAATTCCCCCGCTAACTGGGTCATCAAGATGTCATGTCATCGGGCTGGGAACCCCGCCCGGTGGTTGCGCGGTATTGCGCGATCGCTAAGGCGCTTAACTGCCCCGGTACGTTGAGTATGAGTACGGGCTGACCAACAGCGGCAAATGGTAATGCTGTTGCGCATCCTCAATGGCAAAATCGATAATTGCCGTCACGTACAGGGTTTGCCGTTGGCTTTGGGCGAAATAGCCGCCCAGATCGGCATTCAGGCGATAGCGCCCGCCGGCCAGGCCCTCCGGTGTCAGATCGCGCACGCGGCCGTCGGCGTCTGAGTGGCTTTCCGCGACCACCCGCCACTGCTGGTTTTCCAGCCGCTCCAGCCAAACGCGCACGCCGGCCGCCGGCTTGCCGAGGGAGGTATCAAGAATATGGGTGCTGATATTACTCATGGCTTAATAGCTCCTTAAAACGCAGCGATACGATTTCACGCAGTTGCTCGGCGGTTTCCTGCTGCTCCTGCTCGGGGCTGTTTTGCAGCCGGCGCTCAAGCTCACGCAGGATGGTTTGCCCGTCGCGCCCGGCGGCGCGGATCAGGAATACCTGACCAAAACGGGTTTCGTAGCGCAGATTGCCGTCCAGCAAGGCCTGCGCCAATTCCGCATCCTGGCTATTCACCGCTGCCTGTTCACGCCGGGAAAACTGTGCCGCCTGCCCCTGGCCGTTGGCGCGTTCGCCGATGCGCGGGTGCGCCGCCAACGCCGCGGCCACTTCTTCCGGCTGCCAGTCCAGCGCCGCCTGCTGGCCAAAGGCCAGTGCGGCCGCCACACTGTCGAACGGCCGGGCGGCGATCACCGCGTCGATCCAACGGGCGATATCCACACACGGGCGCAGCAAACGCGCGGCTTCTGGCGCCGGCAATTGGTTAAACTGTTGCAACCTCATGCGTTATCCCCCCAACTTGCCACCGTCTGGCAATACGCCTGAATAGCCAGCGCCACGTCCGCCTGGGTGACGGATTCATCCGGGTGGTGGCTGATGCCGCGATCGCAGCGCACAAACAGCATCCCCACCGGCCACTGTGCGGACACCGCGATCGCATCGTGCCCGGCCCCGCTTGGCAGTGCCGGGCTTTGCCCCTGCACCTGTATCACCCCGTCATGCCAGCGCCGTTGTAGATCGGCGTCGCAGGCGGTGGCGTCAATGCGGTAAAACTCCTCGCTGGCGAAATGCACGCCGCGGCGGGCAGCGATCGCCTGCGCCTGCTCCAGCAGCCCGGCCAACAGTTGCGCCAGCGGGCCGTCCTGCGGGCCACGCACGTCAAGCGACAGCGTAACCTGGCCAGGAATGACGTTCACCGCGCCAGGCACGGCTTCGATGCGGCCGACGGTCGCCACCAGGTGCGGATCGCTGCGGCGGGTGAGATTTTCTACCGCCACCATCCACTCGGCCGCCGCCGCCAGCGCATCGCGGCGCTGGCCCATCGGCACGGTGCCGGCATGGCCGGCTTCGCCGGTAAAGATGCAGTTCAGGCGGCGCGCGCCGTTAATCGCCGTCACCACCCCCAGCGCCAGGCCGGCGGCTTCCAGGCACGGCCCCTGTTCGATATGCAGTTCCAGATAGGCGCAAAAGGCCTCTTTGGCGCGTTTCGCTTCGCCGATGGCGTCGGGATCCAACCCAGCGTCGCGCAGCGCCTGCGCCACGGTGATACCGTCGGCGTCAGTGCGCTGCAGCCAGTCTGCCGGCCATTGCCCGGTGATGCCCTTGCTGCCGAGCAAAGTAATGCCGAAGCGGGTGCCTTCTTCGTCGGCAAAGCCAATCACTTCTATCGCCACCGGCAGGCGGCGCCCTTGGGCATGCAAATGCGCCACCACTTCCAGCGCGGTCAGCACGCCCAGCATGCCGTCGTAGCGCCCGGCATTGCGCACCGTATCCAGGTGCGATCCCAACAGCAGCGCTGGCGCGCCCGGCGTTTGCCCTTCATAACGGCCGCAGATATTGCCGACGCTGTCCTGCCAGACCGTCATGCCCAGCGCGCGCATCCAGTCGCCCACCTGTTGGTTGGCACGCTGGTGTTCGGGCGAAAGGTATACCCGCGTCAGTTGGCCCGGCGTACTGCTGATTGCCGCCAGCGCGTCGCAGCGCGCCAGCACGCGCGCCGCGGCCTGCTCCGCCGCCTGGGCCGACAACAATGTCGCCATCAGCAGCCCCCTGCGCTATAGGTGTTCCAGGCCGCCTGCAACGCCTCGCCCTGCTTGCTCACGAAGCCCAGGCGGTTCAATACCGCCTCCAGCGCCGCCAGCGTTTGCAGCACACAGTCTTTGCGCGCGTTGTAGCCCATGGTGCCGATGCGCCAGATTTTGCCCTGCAGCGGGCCAAATGAGGTGCCGATCTCGATGGCAAAATCGTTCAGCATCATCTGGCGCACCTGCTCACCGTGTATGCCCTGCGGGATCACCACGCCGAGTACGTTGTTCATCCGGTTGTCCAGATCGCCGAACACCGCCAGCCCCATGCCCTGAATGCCGGCCAGCATTGCGGCGCCATGCAGACGATGGCGTTCAATGGTGTTGTCCAACCCTTCTTCCAGGATCACCCGGGCGCATTCGCGGGCGGCGAATAACATGCTGGTGGCTTCCGTATGGTGGTTGAGGCGCTCCGGCCCCCAGTAATCCATGATCATGCCCAGATCGAAATAGTTGGAATAGATCATCTCGTCCTCGCCGTTGGCGTGGTCGGCAGTGCGGATCCCTTCTTCCACGCATTTGCGGCGGCGAACAATCTCTTCAAAACGCGGGCTGAGAGTAATCGGGGAACTGCCGGACGGGCCGCCCAGGCACTTTTGCAACCCGGCCGATACGGCGTCCAGCCCCCAGGCGTCGGTTTCCAGCGGGTTGCCGGCGAACGAGGCGGTGGCATCGGTATAAAACAGCACGCCGTGGCGACGGCAAATCTCGCCGAGCTGGTCAAGCGGTTGCAGCATGGTGGTTGACGTATCGCCCTGCACCGTCAACAGCAGGCGCGGGCGCACCGTTTTAATCGCATCTTCAATCCGATCGGCGCTGAACACTTCGCCCCACGGCGCTTCAATGGTGTGCACTTCAGCACGGCAGCGGCGGGCGATTTCACACAGCAGGTGGCCAAAGCGGCCGAACACCGGCACCAGCACTTTATCGCCGGGGCGAATGGCGGAAACCAGCACCGCTTCAATGCCGGAACGGGAAGTGCCGTCCACCAGCATGGTCCAGCGGTTTTCCGTGCGGAAAAGCGCCCGGTACAGTTCCATCACCTGGTTCATGTAACCGGTCATCGCCGGATCGTACTGGCCAATCAGCTGGCTCGACATGGCACGCAGCACGCGCGGATCGGCGTTGATTGGGCCAGGGCCCATCAGCAGGCGTTGCGGTGGGTTTATCTGATCGAATTTGCTGATATCTAACATGTTATTTCCTTGCGAGCTTAATAAGTTATTATCTTGTTGTCTTATTTCAGGCTTCCGACAGCCCACGCACGGAGGCGATGAACTGCTTCAGCTCCTGGGTTTGCGGATTGGCGAACACCTGGCGGCTTTCGCCCTGCTCCCACACTTTGCCCTGGTGCATAAACACCACCCGGTCGCCCACTTCGCGGGCAAAGTTCATTTCATGCGTTACCAAAATCAGCGTCATGCCTTCGGCGGCCAGTTGTTCGAGCACTTTAAGCACTTCGCCGACCAGTTCGGGATCAAGCGCCGAGGTGATTTCATCGCACAGCAGTACCTTGGGGTTCATGGCCAGCGCCCGGGCGATCGCCACGCGCTGCTGCTGGCCGCCGGACAAATTGGCCGGCGCATAATCCATCCGCTCCCCCAGGCCTACCTTGTTCAGCATCTCTTCCGCCAGTTCGCGGCACTCCGCCGGGCTTTTCTTTAATACCCGGCGCGGCGCCAGCATCACGTTTTCCAGCGCGGTCATGTGCGGGAACAGGTTGAAGTTCTGGAACACCATGCCGATGGAGCGGCTAATCTCGCGCGCCTGCGAATCGCGATCGGTGATCGTCATGCCGCCCAGCTTGATACTGCCTTCCTGATAGCCTTCCAGGCCGTTGATGCAGCGCAGCAGGGTGCTTTTCCCCGAGCCGCTGCGGCCGATGATCGAGATCACCTCGCCCATGTCGATATCCAGATCCACGCCTTTCAGCACATGGTTCTGGCCGTAATATTTTTGAACCTGATTAATTGTGATGAGCGGCATGGAATTTTTTCTCCAGGTAGTGGCTGTAGCGCGACAGCGGGTAACACATCAGGAAGTAGCCCAGCGCCACCAGGCCAAACACTTTAAACGGCTGGTAGGTCACGTTGTTCAGCATGGTTCCGGCCTTGGTCAGCTCAATGAAACCGATAATCGACGCCAGCGCGGTGCCCTTGATCACCTGCACCGAAAAACCGACCGTCGGGGCGATAGCGATGCGCACCGCCTGCGGCACAATCACCCGCCACATCGTTTGGCCGAAGCTCAGCCCCAGGCAACGGCAGGCTTCCCACTGCCCCTTCGGCAAGGCGGCTATGCTGCCGGACCAGATGTCCACCAGAAACGCGCTGGTGAACAGCGTCAGCGCCAGCGCGGCGGCGGCCCATGGGCTGACGTCAATGCCGAACAGCGCCAACCCGAAAAACGCCAGGAACAGCTGCATCAGCAGCGGCGTGCCCTGGAACAGCTCGGCATACATGCGCACAAAGCGCAGCGCCCAACGGCGCTTGCTCAGCCGCAGCAACAGCAAAGGGAACGTGACCACCGTGCCGCCGAAGAACGCGGTCAGCGAAAGCAGCAGCGTCCAGCGCGCGGCCAGCAGCAAATTGCGCACGATATCCCAGTCGGTGAATGTCATCATCAGGCCTGGCTCCCCAAAAAGCGTTTACCGGCGGCCAGCAGCAGCTGGCGCATCAGCACCGAAAGCAACAGATAAAACAGCGTCGTCACCAGATACACCTCAAAACTGAGGAAGGTGCGCGACTGAATCAGGTTGGCGGCGAAGGTCAGTTCTTCAAACGCCACCTGCGAAACCACCGAGGAACCGAGCATCACGATAATGCACTGGCTCACCAGCGCCGGATAAATGCGCTGTAGCGCCGGCGGCAACACCACGCGCAGAAAGATCTGGCTGCGCGTCAGCCCCAGCACCCGGCCGGCTTCCCATTGGCCTTTCGGCGTAACCTGGATGCCGGCGCGGATAATCTCGGTGCTGTAGGCACCGAGATTAATCACCATCGCCAACAGCGCCGCCTGGCCGGCGGTCAGTTTCCAGCCCAGGCTCGGCAAACCGAACACGATAAAAAACAGCTGCACGACGAACGGCGTATTGCGCACCACCTCGACGTAAATCCCCCAAATACGGCTTAACAGATTGGTTTTCCCGCTGCGGATTGCCGCACCGCAAATCCCCAGCGCCACGCCCATAACGGTGGCCATGGCCGTCAGCTCAATGGTGGTCAGCAAACCCGCCAACAGTTCGGGCATGAATGGCCACAGTGCGGGAAAATTCAGCTGATAGGTCATCAGGCTCTCCCGTTATGCGCCAAGATCGGCCGGCAACGGCGCCTTCAGCCATTTTTCCGACAGGCCGTTGAGCGTATTGTCCTTCAGGGCCTGCTCAATCAGTTCATTCACTTTGGTTTGCAGCGCCGGTTCGCCTTGGCGCAGGCCGACATAGCACGGCGAATCCTTCAGCATGAACTTGGCAACCGGCGCCTTGGCCGGGTTCTGGCGCGCAATGGCGCTCACCACCAGGTTACCGGTCGCCACATACTGCACCTGCCCGGACAGATAGGCCGACAGCGTGGTGTTGTTGTCTTCGTAACGTTTGATCTGGGCACCCTTCGGCGCGCTATCGCTCAGCACCATGTCTTCCACCGCACCGCGCGTCACCCCCACCGTTTTGCCGTCCAACCCGGCTGCGTCATGCAGGGTGTCGTCTTTCGGCCCAAAAACGCCCAGGAAGAACGGCGCATAGGCGCGGCTGAAAGCGATGGTCTTTTCACGCTCCGGGTTTTTGCCCAGGCTTGAGATCACCAGATCCACTTTGTTGGTTTGCAGATAGGGCACTCGGTTGGCGCTGGTTACCGGCACCAGCTGCAACTTAAGTTTCATTTTATCGGCCAGGTAGTGCGCCATGTCGATGTCATACCCCTGCGGCTGCAGATCCGTGCCCACCGAGCCAAACGGCGGGAAATCCTGCGGCACCGCCACACGCAAAACACCGCGTTGCTGGATATCCTGCAGTTGATCCGCCATCGCTGTGGCGGCCTGCGCCAACAGCACCACCGCCCCCAATGCAGCAACCAGTGTTTTTTTGATGCTCATAAATGTATCCCCAATAGTGAGATGATGAAACAAAAGATTCTTTAATTCATTTTACTGCAACTAATGTGCCAAGGCAGGCGGCAGTGAATAATCTGCTTTAACCCCGAGGGGTTAACGTTTCAAGCGGGAATATCCCCCGCCGGAACGCGGCGGGAAGAAGGGAAAAAAGTGAAAGGCGAAGCACCGATATAGTGCAAGAGCACCAAAACAGCGCTTCGTTAGCGGTGTTCCAGTTCGTCCAGATCGCTGTACAAATCCGCAATCTGGTAAATACGCTGCCTGCCGAGCGCCAGCGACTCATGCAGTAAAGCATTGCTGAGCAGGTTTGCCAGGCTCATGGCGCACGAGTAGCTGTCGAAAGCGGAGACGCTGTCCAACGGCGCCGGCAAGTGCCATGTCGCCAGCGGTATCAACGCCTGCGCCTGCGGCTCGCAGATCAACAGCGTCGGCACCTGCTGAATCTGCAACTGCGTGAGCAATGCCCGCAGCAGCCGTGGCCGGCGGCGGAACGCCACCAGAACCACCATGTCGCGCCCGGAAAGATCCACCAGCTCTTCCGCCAGCGTCTGGCCCGGCTGTGGCACCAGCAGCACGTTTTCACGCACCTGCAGCAGTTGCTGGCGCAGGTGCATCGCCACCGGATAGCTATTGCGAAAGCCCATCAGCACAACCCGCCCGGCCTGCGCCAGTTTGCCGATCACCGCCGTAAACTGCTGGGCATCGATCTGGTTCACCCAATGGGTCAGGTTCGCCATTTCCTGCTTGTAATGGCGCGCCAATAGCGTATTGCCCTGCACCGCATCGCGGTTGTCGGTCAGCGGCATGCCGCTTTGGCGCAGCGTGCGTAGTTCGTCGCGCATAGCGCGGTAGCTGGGGTAGCCCAGCCGTTTAAACAGTCGGCTGACGGTGGCCTTGGAAACCCCGCTCAACCGCGCCAGCTCCGCACTGTTGTAGCTGATCAGATCGTCAAAGTGATCGAAGATAAAATCCGCCACCCGTTGTTCCTGCGGCGTCAGTTGCGGATACTCACTACGCAGGCGTTCATCAATCTGCTTCATTGCTACTCCTGCTGTAACATTTGTTTCAGCGGAACATAGCACAGCCAAATAAGATTCCGCCAGCCTGCAAATCTGGAACGTCTCTTGCTTAACTTATTGATTGATGCAGACCATAACAAGGGCTTACTCATGATTAACAGTAATACCGCACCATTAGGCATGGCGGTCACCCCTCACCACCTGGCCAGCGAAAGCGCACTGGCCGTGCTGCGCGAAGGCGGCAACGCGATTGAAGCCATGGTGGCGGCAGCCGCGACCATTGCGGTGGTCTACCCGCACATGAACAGCCTGGGCGGTGACGGCTTTTGGCTGATCGTTCCGCCGCAGGGCGATCCGGTGGCTATCGATGCCAGCGGCGCGGCCGGCTCCCTGGCTACGCTGGATTTCTACGCCGGCGAAAGCCGCATCCCACACCGTGGGCCAAAGGCGGCGCTGACCGTTGCCGGCACCGTCGGCGGCTGGCAGGAAGCCCTGGCGTTCTCGGCGGAGCTGGGTGGAGAACAACTGCCCCTGCCGCGCCTGCTGGCCGATGCCATCCGCTATGCGGCGGACGGTATTCCGGTCACCGCTTCGCAGGAGGCGGCCACTCGCAGCAAATACCACGAGTTGGCGAACCTGGACGAATTTGCCCGCACCTACCTGCCCAAGGGCGAAATCCCGCACTGCGGGCAGCGTTTCTGCCAGCCGCTGCTGGCGGAAACCCTGATTGCGCTTTCCGAAGAAGGATTGGATAGCTTCTACCGCGGCCGGGTGGCCGAATGCATGGCGGCGGATATGGCGAAGCTCGGAATGCCGCTCACCGCGCAGGATCTGGCGGACTATCGCCCGCGCCGGCGCACGCCGCTGCGCTTGCAGCACCAGAAAGGCGAGGTGTTTAATCTCACGCCGCCTACCCAGGGGCTGGTGTCGTTGGCGATCCTCGGCCTGGCCGACCGCCTGGCGCTGGAAGGCAAAGACGACGGCGCCACGATCCACGGGATCGTGGAAGCCACCAAACTGGCTTTTGGCCTGCGCGATCGTTACATCACCGATCCGCGCGAGATGACCCAGGATCCGCAGGCGCTGCTCGAACCGGGCTATCTGCATGAACTGGCAAAACAGATCGACGGCGAACACGCCGCCGCCTGGGGCCAGGGCAAAGGGCCCGGCGATACCGTCTGGATGGGTGTGATGGACAGCAGCGGGCTGGCGGTGTCGTTCATCCAGAGCATCTATCACGAATTCGGCAGCGGCGTAGTGCTGCCCAACAGCGGGGTGCTGTGGCAAAACCGCGGCGCATCGTTCAGCCTGGATGCCAACCACCTGCTGGCGCTGGCGCCCGGCAAGCAGCCTTTCCATACGCTCAACCCGGCGGCCGCACGCCTGTATGACGGCCGCACCCTGGTTTACGGCTCCATGGGCGGCGACGGCCAACCGCAAACCCAGGCGGCGGTGTTTATCCGCCATGTGGTTCAGGGGCTACCCTTACAACAGGCTATCAGCAACCCACGCTGGCTGCTTGGCCGAACCTGGGGCGAAAGCTCCGACTCGCTGAAGCTGGAGCGCCGCTTTAGCGCCGAAACCCTCGACTACCTGCGCCAACGCGGCCATGAAGTCGAACTGCTGCCGGACTTCAGCGAGGCCGTCGGCCATGCCGGCGCCATTGTGCGCCACACGAATGGCATGCTGGAAGGCGCGTTCGATCCGCGCAGCAACGGCAGCGCCGCCGGCTTCTAGCCGCCGTCCCCCTCAAGCCGGAGGGGCGCGGGCTTGTTTCACACATTTATCGGGGAAAACACCATGAACAACATACCGGCAGCCGACTGGGCCGCCTACATCCGCCAGATGGAAACCATCCTGGCGCTGGAGCTGGACGATGCGCGCCGCGCAGAGTTACTGGTGCAATTCAACCGCATTGCGGCCATGGCCGAACCGCTGATGGCCTTCCCGCTGGATCAACGTTTAGAAATCGCAGGAGTGTATCGCGCATGAACCCACTCAGTGAGCTGTCGATCGCCGAGATCCGCAGTGCGCTCAAGCAAGGCGCCATTTCTGCCCGTGAGATCGCCCAGCAGACACTAGACCAGATCGATGCGCAAAACCCGGCGCTTAATGCCTATACGCACATTACCCGCGAACGAATGCTGAGCGAAGCCGATCATCTGGATCACAGCCGCGCCAACGGCCAACCCTTGCCGGCATTGGCCGCGATCCCCTATGCGGTGAAAAACCTGTTCGACGTCACCGGCGAAACTACCCTGGCCGGCGCCAGCCTGTTTAGCGATCGCCCGGCGGCCAAGCGCGACGCCTGGGTGGTTGCCCGCCTGGCCGCGCAAGGCGCCATGCTCTCCGGCATGCTGAATATGGATGCCTATGCCTATGGCTTCACCACGGAAAACAGCCATTACGGCGCCACCCACAACCCGCACGATACCACGCGCGTCGCCGGCGGTTCCTCCGGCGGTTCAGCCGCGGCGGTGGCGGCCGGGTTAGTTAACTTCGCGCTCGGCAGCGACACCAACGGCTCCATTCGCGTGCCCTCTTCGCTGTGCGGCATCTTCGGGCTTAAACCCACCTTTGGCCGCTTGTCGCGCAGCGGCAGCCAGCCGTTTGTCGCCAGCCTGGATCATGTCGGCCCGATGGCCCGCCGGGTGCGCGATCTGGCGGCCGTCTATGACGTGATGCAAGGCACCGATATCGAAGACCGCTTCCAGGCGGACAAGCCCATTACCCAAACCGAATCGCTGTTGCCGCGCGGCCAGCAGGGGCTGCGCTGTGCGGTGTTGGGCGGCTATTTCCAGCAGTGGTGCGATGATGACGCCAAGGCAGCCGTGCGCCAAGTGGCGCAGGCGCTGGAAGCATCAGAAGAAGTTGAACTGCCGCTGGCCGAGCTGGCGCGTTCGGCGGCGTTTATCCTCAGCGCATCGGAGGGCGGTAATCATTATCTGCCGTTGCTGCGCAGCGAACCCGCGCGTTTCGAGCCCAACTCGCGCGAGCGCCTGTTGGCCGGGGCGATGCTGCCGGGGGCTTGGTATGTGCAGGCACAGCGTTTTCGCAATCATTTCCAGCAGCAGACGCTGCCGCTGTTCACGCAATGGGATATCCTGATAGCACCCGCGACGCCGTGCTGCGCCACGAAAATCGGCCAGGAGAGCATGCGCATCAATCATACCGATTTACCCACCCGCGCCAGCATGGGCATGCTGACCCAGCCGATTTCATTCCTCGGCCTGCCGGTGGTGACGGTGCCGCTGAAAACGGCCGGCGGCCTGCCGATCGGCCTGCAGTTGATCGCCCCGCCGTGGCGCGAAGATTTGGCGTTACGAGCGGCCCATGCGCTGGAACAGCGCGGCGTAGCCCAATGTGTTTTACCGGGGAAACAGGACTGAATAATGAAAAGTGAATATATCGATCGCCCGGCGGTGCTGGCAGAGGTCAACGCCGCCTTTTACCGCTACGAGCAGGCACTGATCGGCAACGATGTGGAAGTGCTGGATGAGCTGTTCTGGCACGATAGCCGCACCGTGCGCTACGGCGCGACGGAGAACCTGTACGGCATCGAACAGATCCGTGATTTCCGCCTTAAGCGCCCTTCTAAAGGGCTGGATCGCCAGTTGGAAAACACCGTCATCACCACCTACGGCGATGACATGGCGGTGGCCAGCACGGAATTCCGCCGTGAAGGCAGCGATCGCATTGGCCGGCAGATGCAAACCTGGGTGAAGCTGCCGTGCGGCTGGCGCATTGTGGCGGCGCACGTCAGCCTGATGGGCTAGGCTGCCGTCAACACCAATAGGCCATAAAGTTCACTGCGTCGCGATCAAGATCGCATTCTGCGATCAGGTAACGGCGCAGCGCCTTTACGGTGGAGGATTCCGCCGCCACCCAGGCGTAAAAACCGTTCCCGCCGGCGGCGCGCTCCCACAAGAGATCGCCTCCCAGGCTGTTTTCCGCTAGCGACTGAGCGGCGGCGCGCGCAGTCGCCGGTATTTCCACATGCCTACGCACCGCATCAAGCAATTGCGCTCCGTGCCGCTGCGGCGAACCACCATCGCGCGGCAGCCAGTAAACCTCGGCAAACGGGAACTGCGCCACGCTGATGCAATCGCCGCTGGCCGGCACTTCGAAAAACGCCTGCACCCGCGGCGGGTTAGCCTGCTGCGCCAACTGTTCAAGGATGCCCATCGCCGCCGGCAACGCCGTTTCATCGGCAATCAGTAGCGCCTGTTGCAGGTGTGCTGGCGGCACCCACTCATAGCCGCCGCTGTCGCCGGCAAATTCCGCATCTGGCGCCACCACCTGCAGCGCGGCGCCGGCTTCGGCGTGGGTGGCCCATGCCGAAGCCGGGCCATTAACGCCGTGCAGCACGAACTCAACGTCCAGCTCCTGCTGCGCCTGGCGCAACCCGCGCAGGGTATAGGTGCGCATGATCGGCCGCTGCGCTTTCGGCAACGCCATATAACGGCGATACCAGTCGTCGCTGTTTTCCAGCCGTGAACTTTGGCCGTCTTCTGCGGGGAACAGCAGCTTGATGCGCTGATCCGGTGCCTCGAGCTTCATCTGGTGCACCTGCGGCCCGCTGAATACGCAACGTACCAGCGAAGGTGAAATACGCACTTTCTGCTTCAGAGTAATATCAAAAATACGGTAGCTGGCGGCCATCTTAGCAACTCTCCCGGGATCATTACGTTGCCATAGTAGGCGACTTCCGCCGCCCGGGAAAGTCCCCCAGCCAGGCTTAACAACCAGAATAGGGATGGTGCTGCAGCCAGTGTTCAGCAATATCCTGGCGGCGGCAGATCCAAATGCGATCGTGCTGCTGAATGTAGTCCAGGAAGCGCTGCAAGGCGCGGAACTTGCCGGGGCGCCCCAGCAGGCGGCAGTGCATGCCAATCGACAGCATCTTCGGCGCGTCTTCACCTTCCTGATACAACACATCGAAGCTGTCTTTCAGGTAGGTAAAGAACTGCTCGGCGGTATTAAAGCCCTGCGGGGAAGCAAAACGCATGTCGTTCGCTTCCAGGGTGTAGGGCACAATCAGGTGCGGTTTCTTTTCGCCGTTGGCGCACGCCACTTCGGTCCAGAACGGCAGATCGTCGCCATAGTAATCGCTGTCATACAGGAAGCCCCCTTGTTCAACCACCAGCCGCCGGGTATTGGGGCTATCGCGCCCGGTATACCAGCCCAACGGCGGCTTGCCGAACAGCTCGCTATGCACGGCGATAGCCTGCTGCAGATGCTGGCGTTCGGTGGCTTCATCAATATTCTGGTAGTGGATCCACCGCCAGCCGTGGCTAACCACATCATAATCGGCGTCTTTGATCGCCTGCACCACCAGCGGGTTGCGCGCCAGCGCCATCGCCACGCCAAAGATGGTCAGCGGCAAGCCGCGCCGCTGGAACTCCTGGTGGATCCGCCAAAAGCCCGCGCGCGAGCCATACTCGTACAGTGAATCCATCGACATATGACGCGCCGGGTAGCTGGCCGCGCCGATGATATCGGAAAGAAACTGTTCGGAACCGGCGTCGCCGTGCAACACGTTGTTTTCCGAACCTTCTTCATAATTGAGCACAAACTGCACTGCGACGCGCGCCTGCCCCGGCCAGCCCGCGTGCGGCGGTTGCCCGCCATAACCGATAAGATCGCGGGGATAGTCTTGATTAAACGCATAGTCACTCATCGATAATTCCCATTCAGATTACGAATTAAAACGGCCAAACATCCCGGATAACGGCTTGGTTAACGGGTAGTCCAGATCGCCATGTTTACTGGTTTGCAAGCCCAGGCCGTGCAACGATTCGATCATTTTCACCGCGGCGCTGACGCCGTCGATCACTGGCATCCCCAGCTCCTGCGTCAGTTCCCGCGCCAGGGAAGCCATGCCGCCGCAGCCCAGCACGATCGCCCCGCTGCCGTCGCGCTGTTTTACCTGCCGGCACTGTTCACGTACCCGCTGCTGCGCCAGGCCGCTGCCGTCTTCCAGCGCCAGTACTGGCAGATCGATGGCATGCAGCGCGGCGCAGTGGCGCTCAAAGCCATACTGGTGCAGCAAATGGCGCGCGATAATCAAGGTACGCGGCAGCGTAGTCACGATGGAAAACCGTGTGGCCAGCAGCGTCGCCGTATGCATCGCGGCTTCGGCAATGCCCACCACTGGCGCGCTCGCCAATTCCCGCGCCGCCAGCAGGCCCGGATCGCCGAAACAGGCGATGATATGGCCCTGAACGCAGGCCTCACGCCCCGCTTTCACCTGTTGCAGTACGCCGATCGTGGCGATCGCTTCGTCAAAATGCCCTTCAATGGAAGGCGCCCCGTGCGCTGAACACACCGCGAGGATCTCGGTGCCGGGTGCGGCAACGGCACGGGCGGCTGCGCCGATGGTGTCGGTCATTTCCGGACTGGTGTTGGGGTTGATCACCTGGATCACGCAGGGGGCGTTCATAGCGCATCCTGCGGCTGGTCGGCGGCAAAGATGCTGGCGAAGTCCGGCGTGCCGTCCAAGTCGTGCGTGAAGCGCAGGCTGGCGACGATATCATCGAAGTGATGCGCCATCTGCGCCGCCAGGCCGGAGG
Organism: Gibbsiella greigii; assembly: GCF_039540155.1. Taxonomy (NCBI): domain Bacteria; kingdom Pseudomonadati; phylum Pseudomonadota; class Gammaproteobacteria; order Enterobacterales; family Yersiniaceae; genus Gibbsiella; species Gibbsiella greigii. The sequence continues at coordinate 17,607 of NZ_BAABEM010000004.1, read as the reverse complement.
TATCGCCGGCACGCAGCAACGCCAGCAGATCGCTGTGATCGTGGCAGCGGCAGCCCTGCTGCCACGGGGTGCCGTAGGCGGCAATCGCCAGCGAGGAACGCAGCGTCAGTTGGGATACCGTCTCGGTGAGCACGCCGTTGCCGGCGATGGCCTGTAACTGCACGTGGAACGCGGCCGACAGGCGAATCGCCGCCGCACCATCCTGATCCTGATGCGCCTGCTTTTCCTGCGCCACGATCGTCTCGATCATCAGCAGATGCTCGGCCCGGCAGTTCGCCACGATCTGCGGCAGGTTGGCGCATTCCAGCATCTTGCGCGTGGTGAACACGTCGCGCGCTTCTGCTTCGCCCGGCGTGGCGACCTGTGCACCACGCTTGGGCAATTGCGTCACCAATTGCACTGCGGCAAGGCGCTGCAATACCCGGCGGATGCCGGTGCGGCTCACGCCAAAGGCTTCCGCCAGCGCCTCTTCCGGCAGTTTATTGCCCGGCAACAACCGGTGCTCCACTATCGCTTTCACCAGCGCATTGTAAATGTGATCGTCTTTATCTTCAGTAAAGTAGGTGGCTTTGGCGCCGATCATCATGCTGCTCCGTGTACGGTTGAATAACCAAATCGTATACAAGAAATAATTTAATTGTATACAAAAATCGAAAATATGGCCTGATTCATGCAAAAGACCTCTCAACCCTGTGGGTCAGAAACGCCAATCAACATCTGGGTACATGCTTGAGAGGAGCACGATTTATGCCAATCCCGAACACCAATTACAGCCCGAAGCTGTGCAACGAAGACTTGGCGCCAACGCGCGATCAGAACTGGAGCTGGTACAACATCTTTTCTTTCTGGATGTCGGATGTACACAGCATGGGGGGATACGTGGTGGCCGCCAGCTTCTTTGCCCTTGGCCTGGCCAGCTGGCAGGTGCTGATTTGCCTGCTGGTAGGTATTTGCATCGTGCAGCTGTGCGCCAACCTGGTCGCCAAGCCCAGCCAGATCGCCGGCGTGCCGTACGCCGTGATTTGCCGGCAATCCTTTGGCGTGTTCGGCGCCAATATCCCGGCGGTGATCCGCGGGCTGATCGCCTTTGCCTGGTACGGTATCCAGACCTATCTGGCCGCCCATGCGCTGATGCTGGTGCTGCTGAAGTTTTACCCGGCGCTCAATCCCCTGACGCAGCCTCATTGGCTGGGGCTTTCGGCGCTGGGATGGATCTGTTTTGGCATCATGTGGTTGCTGCAAGCCATGGTGTTCTGGCACGGGATGAATGCGATTAAGCGCTTTATCGATATTGCCGGCCCCGCGGTATATGTGGTGATGCTCGCTCTGGCCGGCTGGATTGTATACAAGACGGGGCTGGACAATATTTCGTTCACCCTGGCAAGCAAATCCCTTTCGCCCGCGGAGCAAGGCTGGCAGATGGTAACCGCAACGGCGCTGGTGGTGTCTTACTTCTCCGGCCCGCTGCTGAACTTTGGCGATTTTGCCCGCTATGGCAAAAGCATGCGGGAAATCCGGCGCGGCAACCGCTGGGGGCTGCCGTTCAACTTCCTGCTGTTTTCCATCGTGACCGTGGTGATCGTCTCCGGCACGCAGTCGCTGTTCGGCCAGATGATTACCGATCCCATCGAAACCGCCACGCGCGTCGGCAATGGCGTCGCGGTGGCGATTGGCCTGCTGACCATGATCACCGCGACGATCGGCATCAACATTGTGGCGAACTTTGTTTCACCCGCCTTTGACTTCTCCAACTGTTCGCCGCAAAAAATCAGTTTCCGCACCGGTGGTATGATCGCAGCGGTCGGTTCCGTGCTGCTGACGCCGTGGAACCTGTTCCACTCGCCGGAGCTGATCCACTATACGCTGGATGTGCTCGGCGCCTTCATCGGGCCGCTGTTCGGCATCCTGGTCGTCGACTTCTACCTGATCAAACGCAGCAATATTCACGTTGACGATCTGTTCAACGCCACGCCGAGCGGCCGTTACTGGTACCGCAACGGCTTTAACCCCAAGGCGATTATGGCGCTGCTGCCGGCGGTGGCGATTGGCCTGGCGATCAGCTTTACGCCAGGGCTGCACGACGTGGCGAACTTCAGTTGGTTTATCGGCGTGTTGTTGGGGGGCGGCTGCTACCGCTACATAGCGCGCCAGGAGTCCGCCGCAAACCACGGCAGATTATTGATGACCGCGGAAATGAGCAAAGAGTGACCACAGCGGCGTGGTGGCCGGCCGCTTTCGCCTTGCCGGCAGTGCGCGCTAAGCGGTATCCCACCTCGCCACCGTTATCCTTGGCCGTTTACCCGGCGGTACATCCGCCGGGGATGGCCGATTTTCCCGTACTGCATTTCGACCACCAGAAAACCGGCTTCTACGCAGTGTTCCAGATAACGACGGGTGGTGGTTTTACTTAAGCCCGTTTCGCTGACGACGTCATCGACGGAAAAACAGTGCCCGGCCTCATCGGCAAACAATTTTTGTATCAGCGCCAGTGTATTCTCTTCAATCCCTTTGCTGCCGTTATCCTGGCGGTAGTTCTTCGCCTGTAACTGATAGAGCGAATCGACGTTTTGCTGATCGACGATTTTCCACACGCGCTGCTGTTCGACGAACTGCACAAAACGCTCCAGCGATTGGCCCAACCGCTTCCACGAAACCGGTTTAAGAATATAGTCGAAGGCACCGTTGCGTATCGCCTGGCTGCAGGTATCCATATCGCTGGCGGCGGTGATAAAAATCACCGAACAGTTGGCGCAGATAATCTGCCTATCGTTAATCAACGTAATGCCCTTGCCATCCGGCAGATAATTATCAAGCAAAACCAGTTTCGGCTGCGTCCTGTCCAGCAACGCCTTCGCTTCCGCCAGTGACGAAGCAATCCCCACCAACCGCAAGCGCGGATGTTTGCCGATCAGCTCTGCATGAAGCTGCGCAAGCGCGTGTTCATCTTCGATTATCAGCACGTCTATCAGTTCATGTTGCATAATTCTGATCTTCCAGGGTCGATACGGGACGCAGGACGTTGCCCGTTTCAGGAATAAACAAAGAAAAAACCGTGCCGCGCGGCGCGTTGGCAGAAACCTCAATCGAACCGCCCGACTGCGTGACATAGCTGGCGATCAAATACAGGCCGATACCGTGATCGCCGCTGCGTTTGGTGGTCATTCCGCGCTCAAAAATATGTTCACGGATAGACGGATCGATTCCCACCCCGCGATCCGCCACTTCAATAATCAATTCCCGTTCATTCAGCAGAATCAGCACTTCCACCGGCGCGTGCGGCAACACAGCGCGCTGCGTCGCTTCGATGGCGTTGTCCAGCAGATTACCGATGATCGAAATCAGCTCGGCCTCGCCCAGCAAGCGACAGGCGCGATCCATACGGCATGCAGGATCAAAGGCCAGTTCAACGCCCTTTTCGCCAGCGCGTGCGGCTTTCCCCAACAGCAGCCCGCACAGCGTCGGCGAGCGAAAGCGCGACGAGATAAAGTCGAGCAGCTCCTGCGCATGTTCCGACTGCGCCTGAATATACCGCACCGCTTCGTCGTAGCGCTCCATATGCAGCAGCCCAGAAAGCGTGGTCATCCGATTGAGCTGCTCGTGGCGCATGATGCGCAGGTTATTGACGTAGCGTTTTACCTGGCTCAACTGCGCGCTGAGGGTGTCGATTTCATTGCGATCGCGGAAGGTGATCACCCACCCCTGCAACTTATCTTCCAGCATAATGCGTACCCGGCTGGCAATCACCGTCAATTGATTGAAGCGGCAAATCTCATCGTGGGTGTCCTTTTCCAACATCACGTCATGGGCGAAGAACGGCACCGGTGCAATCACTTCGCCGATTGTCAGCCCACGCAGCGCGCGCGTCGGCTGGCTTAACCCCAGCAGTTTGCGCGCGGCCTGGTTAATCACCTCAATACGCGATTCACCGTCGATGGCAATCACCCCTTCGTAGATCGACTCCATCATCGCTTTTTGCTGGCGCACCAGCAGGCCGATTTCGCGCGGCTCCAGCGAGAAGATCTGCTTTTTGATACTGCGGGTAAAAAACCAGGAAAAAATGAACAGCGCCGCCAGCAACAACACCGCCGCGATAAAAATGTCGATCACTTTGCCAAGCGTAATGTTGTCGAGATAGCTGGTCAGATACCCTACCGAAACGATGCCCGCCACGCGCCCGTTATCGTCAAAAATGGGCGCTTTGCTGCGCAGTGAAATGCCTAACCCGCCTTTACGGATGGTGGTGATGCTTTTCCCCTGCAACACCTCTTCGTTGTCGCCGCCAATCAGCGTTTTCCCGACGACATCCGCATGGACGGAATGAAATAAATGCATGCCTTGATTATCACCGATAACAATAAAGCTGGCATCGCTGTGAGAAGCCACTTTCTGCATAAATTGCGTGATCGCCGGAATATCTTTTGCCGCCACCGCCTGGCGTAAATTGGGAATAATCGCTATTTCCTCCGCCTGTATTTTTGCTCTTGCGCTCATTTCCTGGTATAGCTGCCGGCCAACATCCTTGTAATAATAAACGCCCAATAAGACGAAAAGGCCGGATAAAAAAAGCACCAGAGAAATAAATAATTTTATTTGAAAAGATATTTTCATGACGTTACGCACGGCAGCCAACAATACGCCAATGTACCATCTTTTTTCACCCGCGCGCGCAGTTTGCTGGAAACTTGTGATCCCTTGCACAGCCGGCACTGGCGCGAAAAACCCCTGTTAAATATTCTTTTTTGAAAATGTTATTAACTTGTTTTTTTATTTAAAAAAACCATAAAAACCACGCTTATAATTAAGGTATAAATCACACAAAACAAAAGAAACCATAAAAACCATAGGCGCCATTAAAACTCTAATTTTATTATGCCACACCTCACATTACGTGTGCCTTTTGCCATTTAACCTGTCGGAACAAAATAACCGAGGGGCTTAATCATGAGCACAACTGACGATTCATTTCCTGTTAATTCTGAACCGTTATCGATTCAGAAAACATCACTGAAAGATAAGTGGTGGCATATTATGGATACCTGGAAGGTCGGCATTATTCCATTGCCATTATTCCTGTTGGCGGGCGCATTAATTGCGGTCGATTGTCTTGGCGGCAAGTTACCGAGCGACATCGTGGTGATGGTGGCGACGCTGGCGTTCTTCGGCTTTGCCTGCGGCGAATTCGGTAAACGCCTGCCGATCGTCGGCAAGCTGGGGGCGGCGGCGATTTGCGCCACCTTTATTCCCTCTGCCATGGTTTACTACGGTTTGCTGCCGGACGTGGTCGTGGAATCCACCACCAAGTTCTACAAATCCACCAACATTCTCTATCTCTATATCTGCTGCATCATCGTCGGCAGCATCATGAGCATGAATCGCACCACGCTGATTCAGGGCTTCCTGCGCATCTTCTTCCCGATGCTGTGCGGTGAAGTGGTCGGCATGCTGGTGGGGATGGGCGTCGGCCTGGCGCTGGGCATGGAACCGTTCCAAATCTTCTTCTTTATCATTCTGCCGATCATGGCCGGCGGTGTCGGTGAAGGCGCCATCCCGTTGTCCATCGGTTACGCCGCGCTGCTGCATATGGACCAGGGCGTTGCGCTCGGCCGTGTTCTGCCGATGGTGATGCTCGGCGGCCTGACCGCCATCATTATCTCCGGCTGCCTGAACCAACTGGGTAAACGCTTCCCGCACTTGACCGGTGAAGGGCAACTGATGCCCAACCGCAGCAACGGAGACGAACAAGCCCCGGCCGCGCCGGCGTTCTCCGGCAAAACCGACGTGACTACCATTGCGGCTGGCGCGCTGCTGGCGGTGCTGCTGTACATGATCGGGATGCTCGGCCACAAACTGATTGGCCTGCCTGCGCCGGTCGGCATGCTGTTTGTCGCGGTGCTGATCAAGCTGGCCCACGGCGTTTCTCCGCGCCTGCTGGAAGGTTCGCAGGTGGTGTACAAATTCTTCCAGACCTCGGTCACCTATCCCATTCTCTTCGCCGTTGGCGTGGCGATTACACCGTGGGAAGAACTGGTTAACGCCTTCACCATCAACAACCTGCTGGTGATCGTGAGTACCGTTTCCGCACTGGTGGCAACCGGCTTCTTCGTGGGCAAAAAGATCGGCATGCACCCTATCGATGTGGCCATCGTTTCCTGCTGCCAGAGCGGCCAGGGCGGTACCGGGGATGTTGCCATCCTGACGGCGGGCAACCGCATGAGCCTGATGCCGTTCGCGCAGATTGCGACCCGTATCGGCGGCGCGATCAACGTATCGGTATCGCTGCTGATCCTTGGCAATTTCCTCGTCTGATTAAGCATTACAGGAACTGATATGAAACTCGCAAGCTTTATCCACCAGGGGATCCGTAGCTACGGCATCGTCAAGGCCGACGGGGTTATCAATCTCGGCCAGCGCCTGGGTAACCGCTACGGTGATTTGAAAGCGCTGCTCGCCGCCGGCGCGCTGCATGAGGCGCAGCAGCTGGATGGCGAAACGCCGGATATCCGCTTTAACGATCTCGAATTTCTGCCGGTGATCGATAACCCGGGGAAAATTCTCTGCGTCGGCATGAACTACGCCGAAAAACGCAAAGAGTTTGATCAGCACAACCCGGCGCCAACGCTGTTCGTGCGCTTTGCCGATTCGCAAACCGGGCATAACGCACCGGTGCTGAAACCGCGCCACTCCAGCGAATTCGACTACGAAGGCGAGCTGGCGGTGATCATCGGTAAAGGCGGGGAAGATATCCCCCGCCAGGCGGCATTAAGCCATGTGGCGGGTTACAGCTGCTATATGGACGGCTCAGCGCGCGACTGGCAGCACACCTGGTTCACCGCCGGCAAAAACTGGCGGCAGACCGGGGCGTTCGGGCCGTGGATGACCACCGCCGACGAGATCCCGGATCCGCATCAACTGGCGATCCGTACCTGGCTGAACGGCCGCATGGTGCAGGACGACAACACCGCCAGCATGATCCATAGCGTGGCCGAGCTTATCGAGTACATCAGTACGTTCACCAGTCTGACGCCCGGTGACGTGATCATCACCGGCTCGCCGGGCGGCGTGGGCAAAAAGCGCAACCCGCCGCTGTTTATGAAAGCGGGCGATCGCATTGAAGTGGAAATCGAGCATATCGGCCACCTCAGCAATGTGATTATCGATGCGCCAGCCCACGCGCTGACGGCGGCACATTAAGGACGAAGGCAATAGCATGCAAGCACGCCCTCCAATCGACTTCCGAATCGCGGAAGTCAACGGCAATCGCCAACGGCTGGCCGCTATCCGCACCTTGCTCGCAGACAGCGGATTGGGCATGGACAGTGACATCAGTACCTTCGTTGAGGCCTGGGCGGGAAACCGGCTGGTGGGTTGTGCCGGCCTGGCCGCCAACGTCATCAAGTGTGTGGCCGTCGATGAACAGCTGCGCGGTGAGAACCTCAGCGCACGGCTGCTGGCGGAAGTTGAGCACCTGGCGCTGGCGCGTGGGCATTTTCATCTGTTTCTCTGCACCCGCCCCTGCAACCGGGAGCGCTTTCAGCGCAGCGGCTTCTGGCCGCTCTCCCAGAGTGGTAATAACGCGATTCTGATGGAAAACACCCCGTCGGGTATCCGGCGCTACTGCCGTTCTTTGCAGGCAGCGCGCGTGCCGGGCAAGCGCATTGGCGCGATAGTGATGAACGCCAACCCCTTTACGCTTGGGCACCGCCACCTGGTGGAGCAAGCCGCGCAGGCTTGCGACTGGCTGCACCTGTTTGTGGTGCGGGAAGACGCCTCGTTCTTTCCCTTCGCCGCACGGCTGAAGATGGTGAAAGCCGGTGTGGCGCATTTGGCGAATGTCACTGTGCATGAAGGCTCGCAGTACATCATTTCCCACGCCACTTTCCCGGCCTACTTCCTGAAAGAGACCGGCAAAGTGCAGCAGGCGTGGAGTGAGATCGATCTGCTGCTCTTCCGTAACCACATTGCGCCAGCGCTGGGCATTACCCACCGCTTTATCGGCAACGAGCCGTTTTGCGCTATCACCCGCCAGTACAACCAGACCATGCATCAGTTGCTGGCAGGCGCAGTAGCGGTGGTGGAAATCCCACGGCTCCAAGCCGCCGGCCATGCCATTTCCGCATCGGAAGTGCGCCGTTTACTTAAAACACACCAGTTTTCCCGTATTCGGGAAATCGTACCGGATACCACTTTCGCGCATCTCGAATCCCATTACAGCGCGGAAGTTGCTTAAAAATCAGGAATATAAATATGAAAATTGTGAGGGAGGCGCTGGCCGGAACCCTGGAATCCAGCGACCTGATGGTAAAAATCGCACCCGCCGACGGCGAGCTGGAGGTGGTTGTGCACAGCGAAGTGATCAAGCAGTTCGGCGATCAGATCCGCCAGGTGGTGGACGCCACGCTGGATGCGATGGATGTCCGCCAGGGGTTGATCATCATTGAAGATAAAGGCGCGCTCGACTGCGTGATCCGCGCCCGCCTGCAAAGCGCCATCCTGCGCGCTGCCGAAGGGCAGGAAATCGACTGGGGGAAACTGCTGTGAAAAAACTTCGTCGTAGCATGCTGTTCCTGCCGGGCGCTAACGCCGCCATGCTCTCCACCGCTTTTATCTATCGCCCGGACTCGATCATGTTCGATCTGGAAGATGCGGTCGCTCTGCGTGAAAAAGATACGGCGCGCCTGCTGGTGTTCCATGCGCTGCAACACCCCATGTACCAGGATATTGAAACCGTGGTGCGCATCAACCCCTTGAACACGCCGTTTGGCTTGCAGGATCTGGAAGCGGTGGTGCGCGCCGGTGTGGATGTGGTGCGTTTGCCGAAAACCGATACCCCGGAAGATATCTACGCACTGGAAAGCCACCTGGAGCGCATCGAACTGGCCTGCGGCCGTGAAGTGGGCTCTACCCGTGTGATGGCGGCGATCGAATCCGCTATCGGCGTGATTAACGCGGTGGCGATTGCCCGCAGTTCTCAGCGTTTGATTGGTATCGCACTGGCCGCGTTCGACTACGTGATGGATATGCAAACCGAACGCGGCGACGGCACCGAGCTGTTTTACGCCCGTTGCGCCGTGCTGCACGCCGCCCGCGCCGCCGGTATCGATGCCTTCGACGTGGTGTGGTCAGACGTAAACGACGAGGCCGGTTTCCTGCGGGAAGTCGCGCTGGTGCGCAAGATGGGCTTCAACGGTAAATCGCTGATTAACCCGCGCCAGATCGATCTGCTGCATAACGCTTATGCGCCAACCCAGCAGGAAGTTGACCACGCCAAACGGGTTATCGCAGCGGCGGAAGAAGGTGAACGCAACGGCCTGGGTGTTGTTTCGCTGAATGGCAAAATGATCGACGCCCCCATTATTAATCACGCGCAGATGGTGCTGGAACGTGCGGCTGCGTCCGGCGTGCGTCATTAAGGACAGAACAATGAATCATACTGAGCTTCTTCACGTTAATTTCCCACATCTGCGTGAGTTAACGCCCTTTGAGAGCGCCCATGCCACCACACCGTGGCTGGCTGACATTAACAGCAAACACACGCGCAAACTTTGTGCCTCTCTGGAAGACGCAATTGCCCGCAGCGGCCTGAAAGATGGCATGACCATTTCCTTCCACCATGCGTTCCGTGAAGGTGACCGGGTAATCAACAACGTGGTGGCAACGCTGGCGCGCCTGGGCTTTAAAAACCTGACGCTGGCCTCCAGTTCACTCATGTCCTGCAACGATGCGCTGATCGCACATATCCAGAGCGGCGTGATCAGCCGGATCTACACCTCCGGGATACGCGGCAAGCTGGCCGATGCGATCTCTCACGGCCTGATGGCCGAGCCGGTACAGATCCACTCCCACGGCGGGCGCGTAAAGCTGCTGCAGGACGGCGAACTGAAGATCGATGTCGCCTTCCTCGGCGTGCCGTGCAGCGATGAGTTTGGCAACGCCAACGGCACAGAGGGGAAATCCTGCTGCGGTTCACTGGGCTATGCGATGGTGGACGCACAGTTCGCCAAAAAAGTGGTGCTGCTGACCGAAGAACTGGTGCCGTTCCCCAATATGCCTGCCAGTCTCGGCCAGGATCAGGTGGATCTGATCGCACAGGTGGAGAGCGTTGGCGATCCGGCGAAAATCAGCGTCGGCGCGGCGCGCGTCACCAGCAATCCGCGTGAACTGATGATCGCGCGCTATGCGGCTGATGTGATCGAACACTCCGGCTATTTCAAAGACGGTTTCTCCATGCAAACCGGCTCCGGCGCGGCGGCCACTGCGGCAACCCGCTTCATGGAAGAGAAAATGGAACGCCACGGTGTGAAAGCGCGCTTCGCACTCGGCGGCATTACCGGCAGCCTGGTGGATCTGCATGAAAAAGGGCTGATCGAAAAGCTGCTGGATACTCAATGCTTCGACGGTGAAGCGGCCGCTTCTTTGCGCCGTAACCCGAACCACGTTGAGATCTCCACGAATGTCTACGCCAACCCTGGCGGCAAGGCGGCCAGTTGCGATCAACTGGATGTGGTGATCCTCAGCGCGCTGGAAATTGATGTCGACTTTAACGTAAACGTGATCACTGGCTCTGATGGTGTGATGCGTGGCGCATCCGGCGGTCACTGCGATGTGGCGGCGGCGGCCAACCTGACGATTGTAGTCGCGCCGCTGCTGCGTAGCCGTATCCCGACGGTGGTCAAACGCGTCACCACGCGGCTGACGCCGGGGGAAAGCATCGATGTGCTGGTGACTGACCACGGGATTGCCGTTAACCCGGCGCGCCCTGATATCCGCGATCGCCTGCTGGCGGCCGGCCTGAACGTCGTCGATATCGAAGCCCTGTACCAACGCGCCATCGCCCTGACCGGTGAGCCGAAACCTATCGCCTTCACCGACCGTATTGTCGGGGTAATCCGTTATCGTGACGGCAGCGTGATTGACGTTGTCCGCCAGGTGAAAGAGGAAAATCAATGACCACTCTGACGTCCGTAAAAACGGGCGTCAGCCTTGAAGCGCTGCTGGCGGCGAAAGATAACCGTGCAGCGCGTCAGGCTGACTGGCTCGCACGCTATCAACAACCGATTATCTCCCTGACGCTGGTGACCCCAGGCGCAGTCAAAGACAGCATTCGCTACCGCAACACCATGGGCGTGGCGCTGCAAGCCTGCGATCAACTGCTGTGGCAAAACCGCTGGCCGGTGTTGGATCGCCAGGTGCTATGGCTGCCGACCGGCGCGGAAGCGCTATGGTGCGTTGAGCACCCGGCGGTAGAGATCAAGGCGCAGTGCGTTGAAATGGAACAGACGCACCCGCTTGGCCGGCTGTGGGACATTGACGTGTTTTGCCCGAAAAATGGGCAAATCGGGCGGCATTCGCTGGATTTGAATACCCGCCGCTGCCTGGTGTGTAATGAGCCGGCACACGGCTGCGCGCGTTCGCGCCGCCATCCGGTGGACGAGGTGGTCGCACAGGTCGAGAAACTGATTGATGGCTGGTTGGCTCGCGACTAAGCAAGCTAAACGACAATGGCATTCCAGATGGCGCGCCAAGAATCGCTGAAAAGAAAAAGGGCCATGTTAAGAAATAACATGGCCCTGAAATAGTGGCGGAACGGACGGGGCTCGAACCCGCGACCCCCTGCGTGACAGGCAGGTATTCTAACCAACTGAACTACCGCTCCGCGCTAGCCCCTTGCGGGGACGACGCGAATATTACGGTTGCCCTTGGTTGCCGTCAATGCCTTTTTCTTACAAAAATAACCGTTTGCACAGTTTTTCAACGAAAGCGCAACCAAACTATCGGCCGAGCTTATTGCACATACGCGCCGGAAAACAGGCCGATTACGCCCGCCACAAACAGCTACCGCCTTTTTTCGCCACCAGATCCAGGCGCGCTTCGTGGGCGGCAAGATCGTCATCGCTGGCATACACCACTTTCATCGCCGAGGCTGGGCGCACAACGCGCTGGATATCCTGGCTGGCATTGGCTTGCTGGGTGTCCCCTTCCATCTGGAATGCCATTGACGTCTGCCCGCCGGTCATCGCCAGATAAACTTCCGCCAGGATCTCGGCATCGAGCAATGCGCCGTGCAGCGTTCGTTTGCTGTTATCTATCTCGTAACGGCTACACAGTGCATCCAGGTTATTACGCTTGCCTGGGAACAGGCGGCGCGCCATCAACAGGCTATCGGTGATAGTACAAAAGGTTTCGGTTTTTGGGATATCCCGCTGCAACATGCGGAACTCATAATCCATAAAGCCGATATCGAACGCTGCGTTATGGATCACCAGCTCGCCGCCGCGGATAAACGCTAAAAACTCATCGGCGACCTGCGCAAACGTCGGCTTGTCTGCCAGAAATTCGTCGCTGATGCCGTGTACGTTATAGGCTTCGGGATCCACCTGCCTGTCCGGGCGAATATAAACGTGGTAGTGGCGCCCGGTCAGACGGCGGTTAATCACTTCGACGGCGCCGATTTCAATAATCCGGTGGCCTTCATAGTGAACCCCAAGTTTGTTCATACCGGTGGTTTCGGTATCAAGAACGATTTGTCTGGTTGGTGTAGAGATCATATGCAGTGCTCGCAGCGCTCGTTTATGTCAGACTTGGCTTTTATAAAACTAAGAGGAAGAGTCTACCAGATATGCTCAAACAGGTAGAAATTTTCACCGACGGCTCCTGCCTCGGCAACCCAGGCCCCGGCGGCTACGGCGCTATTTTACGCTACAAACAACACGAGAAAACCTTTCATACCGGTTACCGCTTGACCACCAATAACCGGATGGAACTGATGGCGGCGATCGTGGCGCTGGAAGCGCTCACCACGCCGTGCGAAGTGATCCTCAGCACCGACAGCCAGTATGTGCGCCAGGGCATCACCCAGTGGATCCACAATTGGAAAAAGCGCGGCTGGAAAACCGCTGATAAAAAACCGGTGAAAAACGTTGATCTGTGGCAGCGGCTGGACCAGGCCATACAGCGCCATACCATCCGCTGGGAGTGGGTCAAAGGCCATGCCGGCCACCCGGAAAACGAACGCTGCGACGAATTGGCGCGCGCAGCCGCCGGTAACCCGACCCAGGACGACATCGGTTACCAGCCGGAAGCCTAAGGCAGTTTGCGATAGCTCTTGGTCGCGCCCACCGCGCGGCTAAGAGACGGTTTCCGCGCTCCCACCTTCATCGGCACCGGCGTCAACGGCACGGTGCGCTTACGCGCCACAATCACGCTCATGCATCCCAGCGCCGGCAAATGTGTACTCAGGAACTTCCCCCCCAGGCGGTGCCACGGCAATACCTGAAAACGCGCCTGATACAGCACCTCGTAGTTAAGCAGGCTTAGCCAGTCCAACAGGCGCATCTGAGTAAACATCCGGCTTGCGTAGGGCTGCCGGCGGCGCAGGCCGGGCACCAATTTCCCCAGCCCCAACAGGCTGAACGGATTAAAACTGCTGATCACCAGCCAGCCGTCGTCGATCAGTACCCGATCGACCTCTCGCAGCATACGATGGGGATCGTCAGCATAGGAGAGCGTATGCGCCAACAAGCAGGCATCTACCGATTTTGCCGCAAACGGCAGTTGATAAGGCGCCGCAATCACTTGCAAGTTATCACCTTCCAGGCCAACGTTAACCTGGTGGGAGATGGCGCATTTTTCCGTCGCCAGTTCGGCACTGAGGTTACCCAATTTCAGCAGGTGAAAACCAAACAGCTTCGGCCACCAGGGTTGCAACTGCCGTTCAAGCGCATCACGATAATACTCGCCCCACAGCAAACCGCCCCACGAGCGCGGGCTGTTCAGCTTTTGTAGCGTATGGGCTGGTCGCATGATTTATTATCTTCTTTCAAGACATTGCCAATGAGGGATCCGCCATGAATCTTATCAGCATTCCTGCCCTGCAGGATAATTACATTTGGCTATTGGATAACCAGGAAGGGCACGGCATCATTGTCGATCCCGGCGAAGCCGCGCCTGTGCTTGCCGCGCTTCAACGCCGGCAACTGATCCCTGACGCCATTTTGCTTACCCACCATCACCATGACCATGTTGGCGGCGTTAAACAGCTTGTTGCGCAATACCCTGGCCTGGTGGTTTATGGGCCGCAGGAAACCGCCGATAAAGGGGCGACGCAGATTGTGAAAGAGGGCGATCTGCTGGCAATCAACGGCCGAAAATACTGCGTCTTCGCCGTGCCCGGGCACACACTCGGCCACGTGGCATACTACAGCGCACCTTATTTGTTTTGCGGTGATACGATGTTCTCGGCAGGCTGCGGCAGACTATTTGAAGGCACTCCGGAGCAGATGTATCAATCATTTCAACGGATCGCGCAACTTCCTGATGAAACTCTGGTTTGTTGCGCACATGAATATACTCTTTCAAATCTTAAGTTTTCGCGGGCAATTTTACCGGAAGATCGACAAATTGAAACGTATCAACAACAAGTTGAAGCAATAAGGGCAAAACAGCAACCCAGCGTACCAACAACATTGCAATTAGAGCGCAAAATTAACCTGTTTTTACGCTGCCATGACGCTGATTTACAAAAGAAATTGGGTTTTAACTCTCCCCCCGAGCAGCTTCATTCGGTTTTTTCCGAATTACGCCTGCGGAAAGACAACTTCTAAGCTTTTGGTTGTTTTGTTTGGTGAAGCAAAGTATGATTGCTCGTCTTTTAAGCAACCTATATTGACACACACATGAAGGCTAAAGCGATAATACTCGCCTCAGTCTTGCTAGTCGGGTGCCAGTCGTCCAGGCAGGACGCGCCGGCACCAGTGCAGCATGCACAGAGTCTGTCTTCGGCAGGTCAAGAAAGTGAAGCAGGAAAGTACACAGAAAATGGCCGAGCGAGCTCGGCGCGGTGGCTGGATAACAACAGTGGTGCCGCGCAACAAGATCTGTGGAACTTCATTAGTGACGAACTGAAGATGGAGGTTCCGGAAAATTCCCGGATCCGTGAACAAAAAAGAAAGTATCTAAAAAGTAAGAGCTATCTCCACGATGTAACATTACGGGCAGAGCCGTACATGTACTGGATAGTCGGGCAAATCAAGAAACGCAACATGCCGATGGAACTGGTACTGCTACCCATAGTGGAGAGCGCTTTTGACCCACACGCCACATCAAGTGCCAACGCCGCAGGGCTATGGCAGATTGTGCCGCAAACGGGTCGTAATTATGGTTTGAAGAACAATCAGTGGTATGACGGGCGCCGTGATGTGGTTGCCTCGACGACTGCAGCGCTGGACATGATGCAGCGCTTGAACCGCATGTTTGACGGTGACTGGTTACTGACCGTTGCTGCCTATAACAGTGGTGAAGGCCGCGTGATGCAGGCGCTGAAAGCCAATAAACGCCAGGGTAAGCCAACCAATTTCTGGGCATTGTCGCTTCCGCGTGAAACGTCAATCTATGTTCCGAAAATGCTGGCGCTGAGTGACATCATCAAAAACAGCAAGCGCTATGGCGTTCGTCTGCCAAAAACAGATGAAACCCGGGCGCTGGCCCGCGTTGATGTTGGGCAGCAGATACAGTTAACTCAGGCGGCTGAGCTGGCTGGGTTGCCGGTCAGTAAAATGAAGGCGTATAACCCGGGCTACAAGAAAGGCGTAACCGCACCAAACGGCCCCCATTACATCATGGTGCCCAAGGTGAATGCCGATCAGTTGAAAGACTCTTTGGTCGATGTGCGCATCGCTGCTTCACAACCAACGACCCAGTTGGCCAAGAGCAGCAGCGTAACGAGCAATACCACGTATAAAGTACGCTCCGGCGATACCTTATCCGCGATTGCTAAGCGGCTGAACATCAGTACCCGGGATCTGCAGAACTGGAACAACCTGCATGCGAAGAGCACGCTGAAAATTGGCCAGAACCTGCAAGTCGCCAGCAATAGCGGCAGCAACAGCAGCATTACCTATCAGGTACGCCGCGGTGATTCACTTGCCAGCATTGCACAGCGCCATGGCGTAAACATTGATGATGTGATGCGTTGGAACACTATGCTTGGCAAGGGCAATAGCCTGCAGCCTGGCTTGAAGCTGACGCTGTTCGTCAACAACAAGATGTCGCCGGATACCTAGCTCTCGGGGTTCTGCCTAATAAAAATGCCAGTCAGGCTTAGCCGGCTGGCATTTTTTTCATCTAATGGAAACCGGCTTGAACAAGCGGGCTTGCCGATATTTTTAGCCAAAGTGTTTGCTTACCATCGTGGTTTATCGTTTTCAGGATAAAACTCGACCAACAGTGGGTTATGATCCGAGGCGCGCGTAACCAATACCGATGCGCCAGTTACCCCAAGATTACGGTAGAAAACAAAGTCCAGCGGGCGACCAAACGCCGTACGGCGGTTATCATTGGTAAAGTTAACTTCACGTAGCGCCATGTCCGAAGCGAACTGATACAACGCATTGATACGCTTACGGCTCCAGGCATTGAAATCGCCGGCCATAATCACCGGGCCGTTATGGCTGGCAATCTGTTCACCAATCGGGCCCAACTGTTTACTGTAAACATCAACGCCCAGGCTGAAATTCACCGCATGGATGTTAACCACCATCAGCAGTTGGCCGTTGAACAACGGATACACCGTAATCAGCGCTGATTTCGCCAGGCGCAAGAAAGGCTCGCGCTCACGTAGCGGGCAGCAATACACCGGTTGCGCCGCCGCCAGCGTCATTACACCGGAAGGATGCTGTGGCAAAACAAACGCAGGCACCTGATCGGCCGCCTGGTAGTGCGAAGTGGCAAAACTGACCAGTTCAGGCGTGGTCTGCGCTTCTTGCAATAAAACCAGCTGCGCATCCCTGCCATAGCTTTTCAGCACAGAAAGCCAGTCAGCCCGCTGCTGCTTGAAAATATTCCATACCATGACGCGTAACGCCCCTGCCGTTGGCAAGGCCGCACCGAGCGGCAGCGGCAGCTTCATGGCGCCAGGGAAAATTCGCTCAACCGGCTGGCCAGCAACATACCTCATAGCATAAGTTCGTTTCGGCACGTTATTCGCCTTTCCCCATCAGATGAAAAATCACTTTCTAGCGTGAAATACCCGGCCCAGGGCAGGGCCCAACGTCGTGGCCCGTACAGCCAATAGATTACTGATTATACGCCTGCGCTAAACGCCCAGCATGGCATTTACCGCCCCTGTATTATTCAGTTATAAGGACGCCCGATAGCAATTTCAATCGGTAATAGGGTATATCTCTGTAAAGGTTGGTGATTATTAATGCGAAAACGATCCAGTATTCGGCTCGGGGGTACCAAATAAAAAAAACCGATAAAGGTGAATATGGGGAACATTAGACGAAAAAAAGCCCCGAGTCATTGACTCGGGGCTTCTTAATAANACACTACCATCGGCGCTACGGCGTTTCACTTCTGAGTTCGGCATGGGGTCAGGTGGGACCACCGCGCTATTGCCGCCAGGCAAATTCTGGTTCATTTCAGCCGTTGTGTGCTTCACACAACCACCAAAACCAATCTGCAAACAAGCCAAAAACCATTCATCTCTAAAACACCTTCGGTGTTGTAAGGTTAAGCCTCACGGTTCATTAGTACTGGTTAGCTCAATGCATCGCTGCACTTACACACCCAGCCTATCAACGTCTTCGTCTTAAACGTTCCTTTAGTGGA
>NZ_BAABEM010000003.1:0-177735 GCF_039540155.1 Gibbsiella greigii | reverse complement strand
GCCGAACTCAGAAGTGAAACGCCGTAGCGCCGATGGTAGTGTGGGGTCTCCCCATGCGAGAGTAGGACACTGCCAGGCATCAAACCCAGTGAAAAGCCCCGTACTTGCGTACGGGGCTTTTTGCGTTCGCGTTGGGCTATGTATCGGCGCGGTATAGGCTATTATGATGGGGCCGGCCTGCGTTGGCAGGAAGAAAAAACATTCCGAATCTATAATAGGTAGTTATTATTTATTTACGGATAAAGGGTATTTCCTAATAGATCGTCGATGTTTTTTTATAGTAATCAATATCTGGAATACTTACTTAGTACCTATTGATTATCTATATACCCCAAATCGATAAATAGCATACACATATTTTTGTATCACATTGATTATATTATATATTTTTATTAATCTGTATCTTGTAAATAGCACTCTGAAAAATCCCTTGCATTAAAATAACGGCGAAGAAAAACAAATAATAGCTATCAACGTTAAATTGAGTAGACTAGGTATAATTTATTCCGTAAGGGTATCTAACGTTATGCATACTGAAAGCGCGTCTTTGAAGGACTACAATACTTTTGCGCTCCCGGTTAACGCAGCGCAATTGGTGATTGCCGAGACTATCGAACAGATGATTAAGGTCTGGCAACAGACCCAGAAACGTCAGCAGCCACTGCTGATCCTCGGTGAGGGCAGTAATGTCCTGTTCCTGGAGGATTTTGCCGGTACTGTGATGGTCAATGCGCTTAAGGGCATCACCATCCAGGAGCAGGCGGATGCATGGCACCTGCACGTCAGCGCCGGGGAAAATTGGCACCAGTTGGTGAGACAAACGTTAGATGCAGAGATTCCTGGCCTGGAAAACCTGGCATTGATCCCTGGCAGAGTCGGCTCTGCACCTATTCAGAATATCGGTGCTTACGGTATTGAACTGAAAGATGTCTGCGAATATGTTGATCTCTTGGATCTCAACACAGGCGCTATCGATCGCATGAGCGTAGCGCGCTGTGGCTTCGGTTACCGTGAAAGCGTGTTCAAGCACCAGTTCAAACTGGGTTACATCATCGTGGGCGTTGGGTTGCGTTTAAACAAGCAGTGGCGCCCACTGCTGAATTATGGCGATCTCACCAAGTTGGATCCACATTCGGTGACGCCACACCAGGTATTCGAAGCCGTGTGTCAAATGCGCCAGAGTAAGCTGCCTGACCCTCGCGTAACCGGCAATGCCGGGAGCTTCTTTAAAAACCCGTTGGTCAGCAAAGAGCAGGCGCAACGTCTACTGAGCGAATACCCTGGCATGCCGCACTATCCACAGGCCAGTGGCCAGGAGAAGTTGGCGGCGGGTTGGCTCATTGATCAGTGTGCCCTAAAGGGGCAGCAGATTGGCGGCGCTGCGGTGCACAGCAAGCAAGCATTGGTACTGGTGAACCAGGATAGCGCCTCCAGTCAGGATGTAGTGGCGCTGGCGCGCCATGTACGCAACACCGTGGCTGAAAAGTTTGCCGTATGGCTGGAGCCAGAAGTCCGCTTTATCGGTGCATCAGGCGAGGTGGATGCCCTGGAGATCCTGTCATGAAAGATACAACGGTACCGTTAAAGCTGATTGCGTTGCTTGCGGACGGCAGTTTTCATTCCGGTGAACATCTGGGTGAAGCGCTGGGGATGAGCCGCGCAGCCATCAATAAACACATTCAGACGATCCGTGAGTGGGGGTTGGATGTCTTTACCGTGCCGGGTAAAGGGTATAGTTTGCCTGCACCAATTCAATTGCTTGATGCAGAGCGTATTACCCACCTTTTGGATGAGCAGCGTATTACCGTGCTGCCGGTTGTAGACTCCACGAACCAGTATCTGCTGGATCGTATCGCCGAATTGCAATCCGGCGATGCCTGCGTAGCAGAATATCAGCAGGCAGGCCGTGGCCGCCGTGGGCGCCGTTGGGTGTCGCCGTTTGGCGCTAACCTGTACCTTTCGATGTTTTGGCGGCTTGAACAGGGCCCAGCAGCCGCGATCGGCCTGAGCCTGGTGATTGGTATTGTGATGGCGGAGACTCTGCAGCGCCTTGGGGCGGAAAACGTGCGGGTAAAATGGCCGAACGATCTTTATCTAAACGATCGTAAACTGGCCGGCATCTTAGTTGAATTAACCGGGAAAACCGGCGATGCGGCACAGTTGGTGATCGGCGCAGGGATTAATCTGGCGATGCGGGATACCCACACGATTGACCAAGGCTGGATCAACCTGCAGGAAGCCGGGATTGATATCGATCGTAACGAACTCACGGCCACGTTGCTCAATGAGTTACGCCGCACGCTACCGCAGTTTGAACAACAGGGGCTGGCTCCGTTCATCGCCCGTTGGCGGCAATTGGATAATTTTAACGATCGTCCGGTTAAGTTGTTGATTGGCGAGCAGCAGATTTTTGGTATTGCACGCGGCATCGATCAGCAAGGAGCGCTGCTGTTGGAACAGAATGGCGTAATAAAGCCATTTATCGGCGGGGAAATATCGTTGCGCAGCGCGCAGTAACAATAAATACAATAGGGGGGCAAACCCCCCTATTGCTGTTGTGCAAACAGTGCTGCTATACAGTCAGCGCCGCTATTTTCGCAGGCGAACGCTCTCTACCGCATGGTTGGCGCTTTTTGTCATGATGAGGCTGGCCCGCTCACGGGTGGGGAGAATATTCTGTTTTAAATTCAAACCATTAATCTCATTCCATAAACCGGTGGCAATATTGATGGCTTTGGCCTCCGGCAATTTGGCATAGTTATGGAAATAAGAGTTCGGGTTTGAAAATGCACCCTGGCGGAATTTCAGGAAACGGTTGATATACCAGGTTTGCAATAAGTCTTCCGGTGCATCGACGTATATAGAAAAATCGACAAAATCGGACACAAATACGTGATGCGGATCGTGAGGGTAATCCATCCCGCTCTGCAACACATTTAATCCTTCCAAAATAAGAATATCTGGCTGTTCAATGACTTTATTGCCATCGGTGACGATATCGTAAATAAGGTGTGAATACACCGGTGCCGTAACGCGTTTGGCGCCTGATTTCACTTCAGAAACAAATTTTACCAGGCTATGCATATCATACGATTGCGGGAAGCCTTTTTTCTTCATTAGCCCGCGTTCGTTGAGCACCTTATTGGGATGCAGAAAGCCATCGGTGGTAATCAACTCAACGGTGCGGTGCTCCGGCCAGCGGCTGAGCAGCGCCTGCAACAGGCGCGCCGTGGTGCTTTTCCCAACGGCGACGCTGCCTGCTATACCAATGATGTAAGGGATTTTTTGCCCATCGGTACCCAAAAATTGCTCAAGCACAGCCTGCCGGCGCAGATTAGAACTGATATAAAAGTTCAGCAAGCGCGATAGCGGCAAATAAATTTGCGCGACTTCATCCAAAGAAAGATCTTCGTTAATGCCACGGAGCTTAACGATCTCAGCTTCCGAAAGGGTGAGCGGAACTGAATCCCGCAGCGCGGCCCACTGGGTACGATTGAACTGTAAGTAAGGCGTCGCTAAAGATTGATCTCTTTTTATCATAAGCTAAATTCTGCCTGGTTACGCACGTTGGAAGCGGCGCCGAACGCCAACGCCAGATAATAAATAAGCTGCATATTATAGACAGCTTGCTTTTTGGCGTAGACTTTTTTCTTACATATTGTCTATACCCAAGATAATTCGAGTTGCAGCCAACAAACCTGCAACTTGACATATGACGGGTATATTCGCAGGAAAGTCGCCAGTGGCAATAGGCGGAAGGGGCTGGATAGGGGCGGTATCATGGCAGGCGATACCGCCTGGCGGTTAGCTGGCAATCGCGTGTGAAGGCTGGTTGACCGCAAACAGCCGTTTGTAATAAATCACCGTGGGATGGTAATAGCCATCGGGAGAGGCCGCGTAATCAGGCAACTCCCCCAGGCAGCGGTAGCCAAGCGATCGATACAGGCCCTCTGCGGCGCAACCGGCTTGAGTATCCAGATAGAGCAGCCCTCGCCGGTGTTGCAATGCAGCTTGTTCCAGCGTTTTCATCAGCGCGTGCCCCACGCCGTTGCGGCGGGCGCGGCTGTGAACCAGCAACTTGCGCACTTCCGCTCGGTTGCGGCCATTGGGTTTTTGGCACAGTTCGAGCTGTACGGTACCGATGACGCCACTTTGATCCCGGGCGATCCATAACAGCAGTTCTCCCTTCGCCAGAGCAGGGCGCAGGCTGTGGAAGTAGCTTTCTGCATCTTCATGCGGGATCTGGGTATCGTAACCGACGGATGCGCCATGGGTAATGGCATCGGTTAGCAACTGTGCCAGCTCGTTCCGATAAATGGGAAGCGTGGCGGCATTGATAGAGACTATTTTCATCGGCTATTCCTCCTGGGCTACGGGGGTAACTACGTTATGCAAGATTTGCGCCAATAGGCTAATTGACTGAAGCTAACGCGATTGGGCATCAAATAGGCGGAATGAGTGCGCTGCCGGCGGGCAAACTCACTGTTGTGGTGCAGCGTTGTTGCGCATATTTTGCTCTACGACGCAGCGAAAAGATCGAACGCCAGCGAAAGCTGGCAGGTAAGAAAACAGGCAATCTATGTATAAAATCACATTAAATGATTCATGTAACGGGTCGATCTTTACTCATTTTGGGTAGTAATTTGCCAGAGAGTACGCAAATTTGGCTGATTTATGAGCGAAAGTTCGCGAGACGCAATTTTTTTGTTGCATAGGTCGTCCGCTCTACCTAGAATGCGCTGCACTTGATGCCGGCATAGCTCAGTTGGTAGAGCAACTGACTTGTAATCAGTAGGTCCCGAGTTCGACTCTTGGTGCCGGCACCATTCAAGTTTAAGCAACAAAAAAATCTGGTGGGGTTCCCGAGCGGCCAAAGGGAGCAGACTGTAAATCTGCCGTCACAGACTTCGAAGGTTCGAATCCTTCCCCCACCACCAATTCAACGTTAGCGATAACGTTACACCAAAGCGGATTGCTACATTGTCCACTTTGGGGAAGGTGAGAACCTTCGACAAGGTTCGAGTCGAGCAGCGCGAGACAACGTGCGCAGCACGGCCCGAAGGGTGAGGAGCGAAGCGACGAATAATCCTTCCCCCACCACCAATTCAACGTTAGCGATAACGTTACACCAAAGTGGGTTGCTGCATTGTTCACTTTGGCGGAGGCGAAAGTCTTCGGCACATGCAAAACGGTGTAAAATATTCTACGCTGTTCGGCATGAAAGGCGTGGAGCAAAGCGTATACCGTCCTTCTCCAGCCTCTCGTTTTACAGAAAAATCAGGTAGCCGAGTTCCAGGATGCGGGCATCGTATAATGGCTATTACCTCAGCCTTCCAAGCTGATGATGTGGGTTCGATTCCCACTGCCCGCTCCAAGATGTGCTGATATAGCTCAGTTGGTAGAGCGCACCCTTGGTAAGGGTGAGGTCGGCAGTTCGAATCTGCCTATCAGCACCACTTCCTTGTTTTCTCGCCCCCTGATTTTCTTTCTGTTCTGGATTCAGCAAGCATATGCTTGGTTGATGTGGTGATACCACCGATTTATCCGTGTCTTAGAGGGACAATCGATGTCTAAAGAAAAGTTTGAACGTACAAAACCGCACGTTAACGTCGGTACTATCGGCCACGTTGACCATGGTAAAACAACGCTGACCGCCGCTATCACTNGCGATAAGCAGTTTTGCAGGTATCGAAAGATACCGCGTGAAAGAATCGGTGGAGCGGTAGTTCAGTTGGTTAGAATACCTGCCTGTCACGCAGGGGGTCGCGGGTTCGAGCCCCGTCCGTTCCGCCACCCTATTTAGGGGCGTAGTTCAATTGGTAGAGCACCGGTCTCCAAAACCGGGTGTTGGGAGTTCGAGTCTCTCCGCCCCTGCCAAATTAAAAACCCTTTGCGCAAGCAAAGGGTTTTTTGCTTTCTGCATTCCGATCTTTTTCCCCTACCAAAATACTGGCAATCAGCGCCTCGCTAATCCTCGCCACATGGTTTTTTTGAATAGGTTTACAGCGAGCGCTATACCCGCCAGAAGTGGATACAGACGTTTTAAGCGCAGATTATAGCAATACTTTACCGTGAGCTTAAAAACCGGTTACAGCGTTATGCGTCGACGGTATTTAAAGGTATTTTCAGCAACTGACGGATCAACGGTTGATGATCGCTGTTTTGTAGCCAAACGGCATACAAGGGGCGGACGATTGCCGGTATATCTGCATCCACAGCCAACTGGGGGTAGTCTTTTTCCCATTGATCAGGCAGAAAAGCGCAGCCGCCGGTGGTTTCCAGAAGCTGCCGCGTCAAATGTGCTGATGTCGTGGTGAGGATAGGAACATTATCTTCCCCCAACATGCGGCTCTCCTGCTGATGAAAATCCGCGCCCCATTCCAGCTTGATATATGGGCGTGGGGAGTCGCTACCGCTCTGAGCGCTGGAAAATAACCGCAGGGAAAAGCTGCCGAGCAGTTGGCTGGCCAGTTCGTCCATCTTTGGGGGCTCGGTGGTGATCAATAAATCCAACTGCCTCTCATGCAACTGTTTGACCAACGACTGTCTTAAAGCCACCCGGGCCTCCAACTGGAGGGTTCCCTGCTGCTGGTATAGCGTTTGTAGCCAGGGCGTCAGGTAGGCCTCCCACAGCGATGCGGTTGCGCCAATAGAGAGCTCCGTATGCTGCAGTGAACGCACCACCTCTTTTTTGGCCAGTTGCCACGTATTGATCAGGTTCTCTGCATAGGGCAGTAGTCGCTCTCCGGCCGAGGTTAGGCGAATATTGTTGCGATGCCGAGTGAATAAATTTGCACCTAGTTGATTTTCCAACTGACGGATACGGAAACTGACCGCAGACTGTGTCAGGTACAGGGATTCGGCGGCCCGGCCAAAGTGACGCGTTCTACTGACCTCCAAAAAGGTTTTCAGTAATTCGGTATCCACACCCATCTCCAAAAATTTTTGTCGTTAAGATTTAAATGTTTTGTTTTACACAATGTCAAGCCTATCTAATACTCCGCGCCATAAACAGCACGGCCATAAGAGAATTAGGAGCGTGTCAGATGGCGGAAAGCTTCACTACGAGCAATCGTTTTTTTGATAACAAACACTATCCTCGCGGGTTTTCCCGTCACGGCGATTTCACCATTAAAGAAGCGCAATTGCTAGAGCGCTTCGGGTATGCGTTCAACGAGTTGGACTCGGGGAAACGCCAGCCTGCCACAGAAGAAGAACAGCTGTTTGTGGCGGTATGCCGTGGGGAGCGTGAACCGGCGACTGAGCAGGAAAGAGTCTGGTCTAAATATCTGGCGCGTACTCGCCGCCCGAAAAAATTCCATACCCTTTCAGGAGGTAAACCGCAGGCGGATGTGGTGGAAGACTACACCGAAAGCGACGATTAATCCGATGGGGCCTTTGGCCCCATTTTCATTCCATGCTGTTATGCAATTGCTGCAGTAGGCGATCCATCCGGCGGTAGCTTAGTGCCTCGCTCAGGTGCGGTCTGCTAATCGCTTCTGCATTAGCCAGATCTGCCAAGGTGCGGGCCACTTTCAGGAGCCGCTGCCACGCACGCACGGAAAGCCCCAGTTTGCTCAGCGTGTCTTCCAGATACTGGGCGTCTTCGTCACTGAGCCGGCAGTGTTGCTCCACTTCACGATTATTCAGTAACGCATTAACCTTGCCTGCCCGGTTAAGTTGCCTTTCACGCGCCGTGAGCACCCGTTGCCTGATTTGCCTGCTGCTTTCGCCGGAACTTGGTTGCTTGCTTAACATACCGGGTGGCAACAGCGGCATTTCAATCGATAGATCAAAGCGATCGAGAAACGGCCCGGAGAGCCTGCTGAGATAGCGTAGGATCTGCTGCGGCGGCGTTCGGTTGTGTATCCCCTGATAGTGTCCGGTAGGGCTGGGGTTCATGGCGGCAATCAATTGGACGCGTGCAGGAAAGCGCACCTTGGCGTTAGCACGCGAGATGATAATTTCACCCGACTCCAGCGGTTCGCGAAGGGCGTCCAGCACCCGGCGTTCAAATTCCGGCAGTTCGTCCAGGAACAGCACGCCATTGTGCGCCATAGAGATTTCACCTGGCCGCGGCAGCGATCCCCCGCCGACCAGCGCCACCATTGAGGCGCTATGGTGCGGGGCGCGAAACGGCCGCTGGCGCCACGGCAGCGCACTGTCTGAATGTGCCGATAGGCTGGCGACGGCGATGCTTTCCAGTGCTTCCTGATCGGTCAGGGGCGGCAGCAGGCCGTTGAGACGGCTGGCGAGCATGGTCTTACCGGTGCCAGGGGGGCCCAGCAGCAACAGGTTATGCCCGCCGGCCGCGGCGATCTCCAGCGCGCGTTTGGCTTGCTCCTGGCCGATGATTTCCCGCATATCCGCTTTTTCTTCCGGCATATCGCCAGCCGCCGCAGGGATAGCGACAGGAAGTTCGCCCTTGCCCTGCAAAAATGCGCAGACTTCCAGCAAATGCCTGGCAATGCGCGCTCCACCCTGTGGAATGAGCCCAACCTCATTACCGTTATCCTCCGACAATACCAGTTCACGCTTGGCGGCGGCGGATGCCAGGGCGGCCGGTATGGCGCCGTTTACCCCGCGTATGCCCCCGGACAATGCCAATTCACCCAGGAACTCGTAGCGCGCCAGCGTATCGCCGGGGATCTGTGACGAAGCGGCGAGTATCGCCAGTGCGATCGGCAAATCATAGCGGCCCCCTTCTTTGGGGAGATCGGCCGGCGCCAGGTTGACGGTAATGCGCTTGGCCGGGAAGGTGAAACCGTTATTCAGCAAGGCGCTGCGCACCCGATCGCGCGCTTCCTTGACGGCGGTTTCCGGCAACCCGACCAACACCAGGCCGGGCAACCCGTTGCTGATATGCACTTCAATGGTGACTAGCGGCGCCTGAACGCCGATTGAGGCGCGGGTATAGGTGACGGCCAATGACATGGTGACCTCCTTGCTTGGGGGCCACATGATGGCGCTGGAGAGCGAGCGATACGAGCAACGGTTAGCCATCCTGCGTGGTGTATCGCAGTTAACACACATGATTTCAACCCGTTGTATTTTTTCTGCGCACAGGCTCGGCCTACCCGGCAATACCTCCTAACAATTACGCAAACGCCGCAACAAATTAGCCGGCTAATCAAGTTGCAACCGGAAGGTTAATGGGTGTATTTAACAAATGGTTAAAATAAAAATCAGTTAATTAACATAAGTGCGGCGGTGGCCGTGCGTTTTCCTGTGCGGCAGCCGCCCAAACCTCACTACCTCGTACTCTACGATAGGGATAACGTTATGTTTGGTTGGAGCCCACTACAACGTAATGCTGCCGTCGCCAGTTTTTTAAGCTGGACGCTGGATGCCTTTGATTTTTTCGTCCTGGTCTTTCTGCTTAGCGATATTGCGCAGGCTTTCCAGGTTGGTATGGAAGAAGTGACGTTGGCTATTTTGCTGACGTTGGCAGTACGGCCAATCGGCGCATTGCTTTTTGGCCGCGCAGCGGAAAAGTATGGCCGCAAACCGATATTGATGCTGAATATCGTGTTCTTCTCGATGTTTGAGTTACTCTCCGCCGCGGCCCCTTCGCTGATGGTGTTTTTAGCGCTGCGGGTGCTGTACGGCATCGCCATGGGGGGGATCTGGGGGGTGGCGTCGTCACTGGCGATGGAAACCATACCGGATCGCTCGCGCGGATTGATGTCAGGGATTTTTCAGGCCGGTTATCCGTTTGGCTATCTGCTGGCGGCAGTCGCCTATGGCCTGTTGTTCGATGTGGTCGGGTGGCGCGGCATGTTTGTGATTGGCGCGGCACCCATTCTGCTGTTGCCGTTTATCTACTACTGCGTACAGGAGTCGCCGGTGTGGCTGGCGGCGCGTGAACGCAAGGAAAGCACGGCGTTGTTGCCCGTTCTGAAGAGCCATTGGAAGCTGTGTATTTATCTGGTGCTGCTGATGGCCGCCTTCAATTTCTTTTCCCATGGCACGCAGGATCTTTATCCGGCGTTTCTGAAAATCCAGCACGGTTTTGAGCCTAAAGTCGTGAGCATCATTGCCGTCAGCTACAACGTTGCCTCAATCATCGGTGGGATTTTCTTTGGCACGCTGTCGGAAAAAATTGGGCGCAAGAAGGCGATTATCATTGCGGCCCTGTTGGCGTTGCCGGTGATACCGCTGTGGGCCTTTTCCAGCGGATCGCTGACGTTGGGGGTCGGGGCTTTCCTGATGCAGTTCATGGTGCAGGGGGCATGGGGGGTGATACCGACTTATCTCAACGAGCTGGTGCCGGCGAATACCCGGGCGGTACTGCCGGGCTTTGTCTATCAACTGGGGAATTTGCTTGCGTCGGTGAATGCCACCTTGCAGGCGGCGATTGCCGAAAGCCATGGGCATAACTATGGGTTAGCAATGGCGCTGGTTGCGGGAACGGTAGCGATCGTGATTGCGGTGCTGGTCTTTTTTGGCAAGGATACGCGCGGTAAAACCATCTCGGGCACTGTCAGTTCGCCGGGAATGCGTGCAACTTACTGAAATAGATATTCTTTGTGTGAAAATTGTTCGCTAGATGCCTAATAGTTTCGTAAAAAAAGAGTTGTCATGCCATAGCTGACTATGATAACTCTGTATGCATCAGTTCAAAGTAAACACAACGAACAACCCAATTATGAAAGCGTTTGCCCAAGTGATTAGCCTAGTCGTGATTAGCGTGGTGGTGATTATTATCCCACCGTGCGGGGCTGCATTTGGACGAAAAATGGCTTAAAACCAAGCCGAAGTCGCAAAAGAACCCCCGCACCGAAAGGTCTGGGGGTTTTTTATTGGCAAGAGAAAATGTACTGAGGAAGACAAAAAAATGAAAAATACACCAAAATCCTTCAGCTATCGAAGTAAGACGGGGAAGTAATCATGACGGGCGCTCAGTGGGTAGTACAAGCGTTGCGTGCGCAGAATGTGGATACCGTGTTTGGATATCCGGGTGGCGCGATTATGCCGGTATACGATGCGTTATATGATGGTGGTGTGGAGCACCTGCTGTGCCGCCATGAACAGGGCGCTGCCATGGCGGCCATTGGTTATGCTCGCGCGACTGGGAAAGTCGGCGTATGCATCGCCACTTCCGGGCCCGGCGCCACTAACCTGATCACCGGGCTGGCTGATGCCTTGTTGGATTCGGTTCCCGTGGTTGCCATTACAGGTCAGGTAGGGTCACAGCTTATTGGCACAGATGCTTTTCAGGAGATCGATGTTCTTGGCCTGTCTTTGGCCTGTACCAAACACAGTTTTCTGGTGGAGTCGTTGGAGGCGTTGCCCGGCATTATCGCCGAAGCCTTTGCCATCGCCAGCAGCGGCCGTCCTGGCCCGGTACTGATTGATATCCCGAAAGACATCCAATTGGCGCAGGGGGATTTGCTCCCGCAGCTGTTGCCGGTGGAAAGCGAACCGGAATGCCCGGCAGAAGCGTTGGCCGAAGCCAAAGCCCTGCTGGCGCAGGCGCAGAAACCGATGTTATACATCGGCGGCGGCGTGGGGATGGCCCGGGCGGTGCCGGCGCTGCGTGAATTCATCGCTGCGACTCAGATCCCAAGCGTTGTTACCTTGAAAGGATTAGGTGCACCGGAGGCCGATCACCCGTATTATCTCGGCATGCTGGGTATGCACGGCACCAAGGCGGCGAACCTGGCCGTGCAGGCGTGCGATTTGCTGGTTGCCGTCGGCGCGCGTTTTGACGACCGCGTGACCGGCAAACTGAATGCTTTTGCGCCGAACGCCAAAGTGATCCACATGGATATCGATCCTGCGGAAATGAACAAATTGCGCCAGGCGCATGTTGCGCTGCAGGGCGATCTGAAGGCCATTCTGCCGGCCTTGCAACAGCCGCTGAATATTGCGCCCTGGCAACGGCAGATCGCTGAATTGAAAGAAACCCATACTTGGCGTTATGATCATCCCGGCCAACCCATTTATGCCCCGCTGTTTCTGAAGCAGCTTTCCGAGCGTATGCCTGCCGATACCGTTGTGACGACCGATGTGGGTCAGCACCAGATGTGGACTGCCCAGCATATGACCTTCGACCGCCCGGAGAACTTCATCACCTCCAGCGGCCTTGGCACGATGGGCTTTGGCGTTCCGGCAGCGGTAGGGGCGCAAATGGCGCGGCCGGAGGATATGGTTATCTGCGTGTCGGGCGACGGGTCGTTTATGATGAATATTCAAGAGCTGGGCACCATAAAACGAAAACGGTTACCGTTGAAAATCGTTTTACTGGACAACCAGCGTTTAGGGATGGTTCGCCAGTGGCAACAACTGTTTTTTGATGGCCGTTACAGCGAAACCAACCTCTCCGATAACCCCGACTTCTTGATATTGGCCTCTGCCTTCGGCATTCCCGGCCAACGCATTACCCGCAAAGACCAGGTCGCAGAAGCACTCGATGCTTTACTCAACAGCGAAGGCCCTTATCTGTTGCAGGTCGCCATTGATGAACTTGAAAACGTTTGGCCGTTAGTACCCCCGGGCGCGGGCAACGAAACCATGTTGGAGAAAGTATCATGATGCAGCATCAACTCTCGATCCAGGCCCGCTTCCGCCCTGAAATGTTAGAACGCGTGTTACGCGTGGTGCGCCATCGCGGTTTTCAGGTCTGCGCCATGAACATGGTTTCAGCGGCGAATACCGACAACATCAATATAGAATTGACCGTTGCCAGCCAACGCCCAGTGGATCTCCTGTCATCGCAATTAAAAAAGCTGATGGATGTCTCCTGCGTTGAAATACAGCAACAAACATCACAACAAATACGCGCCTGATGCGCGAGAAGGAAAAAACAATGACGAGTAAAGCCGATTATATATGGTTCAATGGCGAGATGGTTCCCTGGGCTGATGCGAAAGTGCACGTCATGTCGCACGCGCTGCATTACGGTACCTCAGTGTTTGAAGGGGTGCGCTGCTACGACTCCCACAGAGGCCCAGTGGTGTTCCGTCACCGTGAACATATGCAGCGCCTGCATGATTCCGCCAAAATCTACCGTATGCCGCTGGCGCAAAGCGTGGATGAGCTGATGGAAGCTTGCCGCGCTACGCTGCGTAAAAATAATCTGGTCAGCGCCTATATTCGTCCCCTGGTGTTTGTTGGTGATGTCGGCATGGGCGTTAACCCGCCGGAAGGTTACAAAACCGACGTGATTATCGCAGCGTTCCCGTGGGGCGCCTACCTGGGCGAAGACGCGCTGGATCAGGGCATTGATGCGATGGTCTCTTCTTGGCACCGCGCGGCGCCAAACACCATCCCAACGGCTGCCAAGGCCGGTGGTAACTACCTTTCCTCTCTGCTGGTGGGCAGCGAAGCGCGCCGCCACGGCTACCAGGAAGGCATTGCGCTGGACGTTCACGGTTATATCTCCGAAGGCGCAGGGGAAAACCTGTTCCAGGTGAAAGACGGCGTGTTGTTTACCCCGCCGTTTACCTCTTCCGCGCTGCCGGGGATTACCCGCGACGCGATTATCAAACTGGCGAAAGACCTGGGCTTTGAAATCCGTGAGCAGGTTCTGTCACGCGAATCGCTCTACCTGGCCGATGAAGTGTTTATGTCCGGCACTGCAGCGGAAATCACCCCGGTACGCAGCGTTGACGGCATCCAGGTTGGCATCGGCAAGTGCGGCCCAATCACCAAACAAATTCAGCAGGCGTTCTTTGGCCTGTTCACTGGCCAGACCGAAGACAAATATGGCTGGTTGGATCCGGTTAATCCGTAACAGATTCAATAAGACAGAAACAGATAAGCGGGCGGTTCGTTCGCCGCCCGACAAGCAGAATACATTGGAGTGAAAAGAGCATGCCTAAGTACCGTTCCGCCACCACCACCCACGGCCGTAATATGGCGGGTGCACGCGCATTGTGGCGCGCCACTGGGATGACCGACGCCGATTTCGGCAAGCCGATTATCGCGGTGGTCAACTCGTTTACCCAGTTTGTGCCGGGCCATGTACACCTGCGCGATTTGGGTAAACTGGTAGCCGAACAGATCGAAGCCTCCGGCGGTGTCGCGAAAGAGTTCAATACCATCGCGGTGGATGATGGTATCGCCATGGGGCACGGCGGCATGCTCTATTCTCTGCCGTCGCGCGAACTGATTGCCGATTCCGTGGAATACATGGTGAATGCCCACTGCGCCGATGCGATGGTGTGTATCTCCAACTGTGACAAAATCACCCCGGGGATGCTGATGGCGTCGCTGCGCCTGAATATCCCGGTCATTTTCGTTTCCGGTGGCCCAATGGAAGCCGGAAAAACCAAGCTTTCCAACCAACTGATCAAGCTCGATCTGGTCGACGCCATGATCCAGGGGGCAAACCCGAAAGTGAGCGACGCCGATAGCGAACAGATCGAACGTTCGGCTTGCCCAACCTGTGGTTCCTGCTCCGGCATGTTTACCGCCAACTCAATGAACTGCCTGACGGAAGCCCTGGGGCTGTCGCAGCCGGGCAATGGCTCCCTGCTGGCGACGCATGCCGATCGCAAGGCGCTGTTCCTGAATGCCGGTAAACGCATTGTTGAGCTGACCAAGCGCTACTACGAGCAGGATGATGAAAGCGCGCTGCCGCGTAATATCGCCACCAAGGCCGCATTTGAAAACGCCATGACGCTGGATATCGCCATGGGCGGTTCGACCAATACCGTGCTCCACCTGCTGGCTTCGGCGCAGGAAGGGGAAATCGATTTCACCATGGCCGATATCGACCGCCTGTCGCGCAAAGTTCCGCATCTGTGCAAAGTGGCGCCAAGCACCCAGAAATACCATATGGAAGATGTTCACCGTGCCGGCGGCGTGATCGGCATCCTCGGCGAGCTGGACCGTGCCGGGTTGCTGCACCGCGACGTGTGCAACGTATTGGGGCTGTCGTTGCCGCAAACGCTGGAGCGTTATGACGTGATGCAAACCAGCGATGAGGCAGTGAAAAAAATGTATGCCGCGGGCCCGGCGGGCATCCGTACCACCCAGGCATTCTCGCAAGATTGCCGCTGGGACTCGTTGGATACCGATCGCCAGGAAGGCTGTATCCGTACGCGTGAGCACGCTTACAGCCAGGACGGTGGTTTGGCGGTACTGTACGGCAACCTGGCGGAAGATGGTTGTATCGTTAAAACGGCCGGTGTGGATAAAGAGATCCTCACCTTCAGCGGCCCGGCAAAAGTGTACGAAAGCCAGGAAGACGCGGTAGACGCGATCCTCGGCGGAAAAGTCGTAGCGGGTGATGTGGTTGTGATCCGCTATGAAGGGCCGAAAGGCGGGCCAGGCATGCAGGAAATGCTCTATCCGACCACCTATCTGAAATCAATGGGGCTGGGTAAAGCCTGCGCGTTGATCACGGATGGGCGTTTCTCCGGCGGCACTTCCGGCCTGTCGATTGGCCATGCCTCCCCAGAAGCGGCCAACGGCGGTTTGATTGGTTTGGTGCAGGATGGCGACACCATCGAGATCGACATTCCCAACCGGGGTATTTCACTGGCGGTTGATGAGCAGGAACTGGCCGCCCGCCGTGAAGCCGAACTGGCGCGCGGCAGCGCGGCCTGGACGCCGAAAACCCGTCAGCGCCAGGTTTCTTTCGCGCTGCGTGCCTATGCCTCATTGGCGACCAGTGCCGATAAAGGCGCAGTACGTGACAAAAGCAAGCTGGGAGGCTAATCATGGCGGCGTCACAACCTCTACCCGCAGCCCCGTGTGGCGCGGAGTATTTGCGAGCGGTGCTCCGCTCGCCGGTTTACGAGGTGGCCCAGGTCACCCCGTTACAAACCATGGACAAGCTTTCTTCACGCTTGGGCAACACCATCCTGGTCAAACGGGAAGATCGGCAGCCGGTGCACAGTTTCAAGCTGCGCGGGGCGTACGCCATGATCGCCGGCCTGGATGAAGAACAGCGCTCGCGCGGTGTGATCACCGCATCCGCCGGCAACCATGCCCAGGGCGTGGCGATGTCGGGCAGCCGTCTGGGCATTAAAACCCTGATCGTGATGCCGGTCGCCACGGCGGATATCAAAGTGGATGCGGTGCGCGGTTTTGGCGGTGAAGTGCTGCTGCACGGCGCCAATTTCGATGAGGCCAAAGCCAAGGCGATCGAACTTTCCCAACAGCAGGGCATGACTTTCGTCCCGCCGTTTGATCACCCGGCGGTGATCGCCGGGCAGGGTACCCTGGCGATGGAACTGCTGCAGCAGGATTCGCACCTGGACCGGGTGTTCGTTCCGGTTGGCGGCGGCGGCTTGGCGGCCGGCGTTGCGGTGTTGATCAAACAACTGATGCCGCAAATTAAAGTGATCGGCGTGGAAGCGGAAGACTCCGCCTGCCTGCGGGCGGCGTTGGACGCCGGCGAACCGGTGGATCTGGCTCGCGTCGGGCTGTTTGCCGAAGGCGTGGCGGTGAAACGCATTGGCGATGAAACCTTCCGCCTGTGCCGTGAATACCTGGATGATGTGATCACGGTTGACAGCGACGCCATCTGCGCGGCGGTCAAAGATCTGTTTGAAGATGTGCGCGCCATTGCTGAACCGTCCGGCGCACTGGCGCTGGCCGGGATGAAAAAATACATCCAGCAGCACGGGATTCAGGGCGAGCGTCTGGCGCACGTGCTGTCAGGGGCCAACGTCAACTTCCACGGCCTGCGTTACGTTTCCGAACGTTGCGAGCTTGGGGAACACCGTGAAGCCTTACTGGCGGTGACTATCCCTGAACGCAAGGGCAGCTTCCTCAAGTTCTGCCACCTGCTGGGTGGGCGTGCGGTGACCGAATTCAACTACCGCTATGCCGATGCGGACAACGCCTGCATTTTTGTTGGCGTGCGCCTGACGCGCGGCTATGCCGAACGCCAGGAAATCATCACCGAGCTGGGCGCGGGCGGCTATCAGGTTGTGGATTTGTCTGATGATGAAATGGCCAAGCTGCATGTGCGTTATATGGTGGGCGGGCGGCCGACCAAGCCGTTGCATGAACGCCTGTATAGCTTTGAGTTCCCGGAATCCCCCGGTGCACTGCTTAACTTCTTGAACACGCTGGGCACGCACTGGAATATCTCGCTGTTCCATTATCGCAGCCACGGCACGGACTTCGGCCGCGTGTTGGCCGGGTTTGAGTTGACGCAGAGTGAGCCGGAGTTTGAAAAACACCTGACGGCATTGGGTTATGAGTGTCACGATGAAACAAATAACCCGGCGTTCCGTTTCTTCCTGCAAGGATAAGGCAAGGCAATGGCGCAGCAGTTTACCGGTTTCAGCCAGCAAGGGTTGACCTTTTTGCAGCAGGTATGCCGCGAAAACGACAAGGAGTGGTTTGAGGCCAACCGTGGCGTGTATGAACGTGAATTGCTGGCGCCGTTCCGTGCGCTGGTGGATCAACTGGCGCCGGCGATGTTGGCGATTGATCCGCAGTTTGAAACGCGGCCCGCCATCGGGAAAACGCTGTCGCGTATTCATCGCGATACGCGTTTTTCACACGATAAGTCGCGCTACCGCAGCCGCCTGTGGCTGACGTTTAAGCGGCCAAGCAAGGACTGGAAGGATGCGCCGGCGTACTTTTTTGAAATCGGCCCCGACATGTTGCGCTATGGGCTGGGGTATTACAGCGCCAACAAGGCCACGATGGATCTGTTCCGCC
The DNA here is from genome assembly GCF_039540155.1 of Gibbsiella greigii. Lineage (NCBI taxonomy): Bacteria > Pseudomonadati > Pseudomonadota > Gammaproteobacteria > Enterobacterales > Yersiniaceae > Gibbsiella > Gibbsiella greigii. Next base: position 160,104 of record NZ_BAABEM010000003.1, on the reverse strand, counting down.
ATACGTTGCAACGCCGGCCGCAGCAGTTTCTGGCGGTGGCGCAATGCTGCCAGCCGCCGTTTGAGCTGGTTGGCGAGCGTTATAAACGCCTGCTGGTGAAGGATTTGGCCGAGGAGCTGTCAACCTGGTATCACCGCAAGTCTTTTGCCGTGATGGTGACGGATCCCCAGGTTGAGAAAGCGTTCAGCGCCACGCTGCCGGCCAGCCTGGCGCAGGGCTTCCAACAGCTTGCTCCGCTTTATGACTGGCTGATGCAGGTTGAAGCCATGAAGCAGATCGATCCGGCCGACCTATGACAGCAACACATGCCAGAAGGCGTCGATCAGCGGATCGTTAAGGCGTTTTTTCTGCACGCAAACGCCCAGATCGAACGGCTCGACCATCGGTACGTGATCCAACTGCGACACGCGGTTGCGCACCGGTTCCGGGCTGTGTTCCAGCACCACGCTTGGGATTAGTGCGATGCCGCAGCCGAGCGCCACCATGGAAACGATCGCCTCGTGGCCGCTGACCGTAGCGTAAATCAGCGGGTTACTGATGCGCTGGCGGCGGAACCACAGATCAACGCGTTTTCGCGACGGGCCATACTCCGGCAGGATAAAGGGAATGCTGGCCCAGTCGGGCTGTTCGGCCAGCGCCTGGGTGCGCGCGGTGCAGGGGAGCGCCGGCACGATAAGCTCCATCGGAATATCGCCGATTTTGGTGAACTCGATGCTGCCGGGCAGGGTTTCCGGGCGGCCAGCCAGGCCGAGATCGGCTTCGCTGGACTGGACTTTATCGACCGCATCGGCGGCATCGCCGGTGGTCAGTTTAATTTCGACCAGCGGATGCTGCGCGCGGAAGCGGTCAAGAATCGGCGGCAGGTGGCTATAAGCGGCCGTCACCGAACAAAATACCCGCAGCTCGCCGCTGAGTGAGGGGCCGTGTTGGCCGATCGCGTGCTTCAACTGTTGATACTGCAACAGCGTTTGCTGGGCAAAGGTTTTCAGCTGTTCGCCCGCGTCGGTTAATTGCACGGTGCGGTTATCGCGCAGAAATAACGGTTGCCCGAGGCCTTCCTCCAACCGTTGGATCTGCCGGGAAAGCGTGGATGGGCTGACGTGCGTCGCCTTGGCGGTGCGGCCGAAGTGATGGCTTTCGGCAAGATGTAAGAACAGCTTTAAATCACGCAAATCCATATCGGTATGCTCGCAGCAGGTATGTTGCAGAAATTGCAATATAGCGTTCTTAATATATCAATTTAAGCAACGCATTTCCTGTTATACATTGAGCTCAACGTATCTCCGTACAGACAGGACGGGATAGTGAAAATAACATCGATCTCTCGTATCGACACAACATTAAAACTGGAGTACCACCATGGCTAATTATTTCAACACATTGAACCTGCGCCAGCAGTTGGCGCAATTGGGTAAGTGTCGCTTTATGGCGCGTGAAGAATTTGCGGATGAGGCAAACTACCTGAAAGGTAAAAAAGTGGTGATTGTCGGCTGTGGCGCCCAGGGCCTGAACCAAGGGCTGAACATGCGCGATTCGGGCCTGGATATCTCCTACGCCCTGCGTAAAGCAGCGATCGAAGAAAAACGCCCTTCATGGCGCAAAGCGACCGAGAATGGTTTCACCGTCGGCACCTATGAAGACCTGATCCCGCAGGCGGATCTGGTGGTTAACCTGACGCCGGACAAACAGCACTCTGCGGTCGTGCGTGCGGTACAACCGCTGATGAAAAAAGGTTCTGCGCTGGGCTATTCCCACGGTTTCAACATCGTTGAAGTTGGCGAGCAGATTCGTAAAGACATTACGGTGGTCATGGTGGCGCCAAAATGTCCTGGTACTGAAGTGCGTGAAGAATACAAACGTGGTTTCGGCGTGCCGACCCTGATCGCGGTTCACCCGGAAAACGATCCGCAGGGTGAAGGTATGGCAATCGCCAAAGCATGGGCGGCAGCCACCGGCGGCCACCGTGCCGGCGTTCTGGAATCCTCCTTCGTGGCTGAAGTGAAGTCTGACCTGATGGGTGAGCAGACGATTCTGTGCGGTATGCTGCAGGCGGGTTCTCTGCTGTGCTTTGACAAGCTGGTGGCTGAAGGCACCGATCCGGCCTATGCGGAAAAACTGATTCAGTACGGTTGGGAAACCGTGACCGAAGCGCTGAAACAGGGCGGTATCACCCTGATGATGGATCGCCTGTCCAACCCGGCCAAGCTGCGCGCTTACGCGCTGTCTGAACAGCTGAAAGGCATTATGGCGCCGCTGTTCCAAAAACACATGGACGACATTATCTCTGGCGCCTTCTCCAGCGGCATGATGGCCGACTGGGCGGAAGACGATGTGAAACTGCTGACCTGGCGTGAAGAAACCGGTAAAACCGCGTTTGAAAATGCGCCGCAGTTCGAAGGAAAAATCGGTGAGCAGGAATACTTCGACAACGGCGTGCTGATGATTGCAATGGTGAAAGCGGGCGTTGAACTGGCCTTCGAAACCATGGTGTCTTCCGGCATTATCGAAGAATCCGCTTACTATGAATCGCTGCACGAGCTGCCGCTGATTGCCAACACCATCGCGCGTAAACGCCTGTATGAGATGAACGTGGTTATCTCTGATACGGCGGAATACGGTAACTACCTGTTTGCCAACGCTGCGGTGCCGTTGCTGAAAGATTTCATGAATACCCTGCAGGCGGGCGATCTGGGCAAGGCCGTTGCGGCTACCGCCGTTGACAATGCGCAACTGCGTGATGTGAATGAAGCGGTGCGTAATCACCCAATCGAAGCCATTGGCCGCAAACTGCGTGGCTACATGACGGACATGAAACGTATCGCCGTGGCAGGTTAATACCCGCCATACCAACAGGGCCCAGCATGCTGGGCCCTTTTTTTATCTCTATTTTACTGTGGGTGATACCGGCATGGCGGCCTGCGGGATAATGGCGCCACGATGCTGGATGACCGCGCTGGCGGTGAGGTGGCCACGTTGCGCCGCGGCTTCCGCGCTGCCGCCGGCCAGACGCACTGCCAGATAGCCCGCGCCGAAGGAATCGCCTGCCGCCGTGGTATCCACCACTTTCTCTGCCGGGAGTTTTACTGCCGGCACGTCATAGGTCGCCCCGTCGCCGGTGAATATCAGGCAAGACTCTGCGCCGCGTTTGATGACGATTTCGTTGACACCGTAACCCTGGGTGCGCGCCACCACCTGTTGCACAGGCTGTTTGCCCCATAGAAGGTCTTCATCATCCAACGTCAGGAAGGCGATATCGGTACAGGAAAGTACGCTCTGGTAGGCGTCTTGGGCCTCTGCCTTGTTGGCCCACAGGCGCGGGCGGTAGTTATTGTCAAAGATCACCTTGCCGCCATTGGCGCGGCATTGCCGCAGCATGTTGAACAGCTTCTGGCGGCTGGCCGGTGCGAGGATCGCAATGCTAATGCCGCTCAGATAAAGGTAATCGAATTGCGCCAGCGTGTCGCACAACGCCTCTGCCGTTGGGCTGTCCAGCCAGTAACGCGCTGCGGCATCGTTACGCCAATAATAGAACGTGCGCTCACCCGTGGCGTCGGTTTCGATCACGTATAACCCCGGCAGTTTGTTTTCCAGCCGTTGAATCAGCGTGGTGTCCACCTTTTCTTGCTGCCAGGCCCGCAGCATGTCATTGCTGAAACTGTCGGTGCCAAGGGCGGTGACATAATGCACCGCCAATGCCTGTTCTGGCACCTGCCGGGCCGTGTATACGGCGGTATTGAGCGTGTCGCCACCAAAGCCACGGTGCAGAACCGTACCGCTTTGTGACAGTTCAATCATGCATTCGCCGATGATGGCGAGCTTTTTGCGCGTCATGATAACCCCTGGTGTGAAGAAAAGTGATGGATGAAATATCGTCTAGTCTCAACACTGGGTCGCGGCGAGTCAATAAAAATAAAACGTTGTTTTATTTTTATATTGGGAGCGGGAAATGCACGATTTCCCGTTAATTAAGCTAGGGGGGGCTTATTTGGCGGCTTTGGCTGCGGCGCGCAGATCGGTGACGGCCTGCCCACTAATTCCCCAGTTATCGGTTTCTACCTCGTCAATGACCACGACCGTGGTTGCGGGGTTTTTCCCCAGGGTATCAACCAAAAGCTGCGTTACGCCGGCGATCAGCTGTTTTTTTTGTTCGGGCGTGGCGCCTTCGCGGGTGATCTTGATGTTGACGTAGGGCATGGTATTTCTCCGCATTGATTATTGGTGTTGCTATTAACTGTAGCGGTTTTTCTGTGTGCCAGGCGCCCTGAATGAATCATTGAAACTTATGGCGCCGGGTTCAGCACGGTGCAACGGTGGTCTTGAATCTCTTCGGCGGAAGCGAGCGTATATGGCAACAGGCTCAAATGGGTTGCCAACAGCAGAAAATCACCGCCTGGCAGTTCCGTCATGGCCAGGCCGTAGTGGCCCATGTTGTCACGTGCGCCTTCAACGCCCTGGGCCAACAGATGAAACGCCCCTGCCTGCGCCAGCTCACTGGGGCTGACGCGGCGCATCAGGTAATCGTGCCCCATGAGCCCGCCCGGCAGCGGTTGCCATTGCTTGCCGACATTGCCCGCCACCTGCGCCAGCTGGGTTTTTACCTCGGGTTGTAAGCAGGAAATATGGATATGCAGCTGGTTCTGCGTGCGGCCATATTCAGAATTTATCGCCAGCGAGATATTCCCGTCATCAATTGGCTTGCCGTACTTATCGGCCATCAAGTGGCGGGCCTGCCATGCCAGAGCAAAGAAGTTTGGCGCGTTCGGCTCCAGCAGAAGTGGGCTTTCGATTCCGGTGATTTTGCGAATGGGGATCAGCAAATATTGGAGCGGGCCGTTGCGATCCTTCAGCAGCACAACGCCTTGTTGTTCATCCGCCTGGGCGCAGGGTGCTGGGCTATGGTTTTTTTGCTGATTGGGCAGGCACTGCTGGCTGACGATATGCCACAAGGCATCAGGGTGGGAGGGTTTTAGCCAGGCATAGCCTGCGTATATGATTGCAGCTAATACTAAGAGAGTAATGAGCACGGTCAATATACGGCGCAACGTCATTATGGTAATCCGTTAATGATTTAAAATAATAAGATATCCGTCATCTTCAATTGGCAGAGCCAGGGCGCGATTGGCATTTGGGTTCTGCAACGCGAGCTATTTGGGTATACACCGGATTTATGACAGGAAATCGGCGGCCCGATGATAAGGGCCGCCGTGGTGCTTACAGCGATTGGTGGCGGGTTTCTTTCATTGCCAACAGGGCAAGCAGCGTGAGCGTTGACATCACTGCCAGATAAATCCCGACGTAGAACAGGCCGTAATTGGCTGCGAGCCAGGTCGCGATATAGGGTGCGACGGAAGCTCCCAGGATCGATGCTACGTTATACGAGAACGATGCCCCGGTATAACGCACCTCAGTTGGGAACAGCTCCGGCAGCAGGGCGCCCATCGGGCCGAAGGTCAGGCCCATGATGCTCAGGCCGCACAGCAGGAAGCCCATTACCAATACCTGATTACCGGAGCCCAACAGGCTTGGGAAGATAAAGGCGAAGGCGATCATCACCAGGGTTACGACGATCATGGTGCGCCGGCGCCCGAAGGCGTCTGCCAGCATACCCGCAAGCGGGATCGTAATACCAAAGCCGATAACGGCCACCATCAGCATCCACAGGAAGCTGTTGCGGGAATACCCCAGCCCTAACGGCTGTGCCGTGGTGCCGTAGGTCATAGAATACACCGTCATCAGGTAGAACAGTGTATAGGTCGCCAGCATGATGAACGTGCCGAGGATGGTGGCTTTCAGGTGCTTGCTGAGCAGCGTACCGAGCGGCACTTTTACCTGTTTACCGGCTTTGGCCACCTTGGTGAACACCGGGGTTTCATGCAGCGATACGCGAACGTACAGGCCGATCAGCACCAGCGCGGCGGACAGGATAAACGGCACGCGCCAGCCCCACTCCATGAACTGTTGGTCGGTCAGCAGCCAAGAGAGCAGCAAGAAGGTGCCGTTGGCGAAGAAGAAGCCGATAGGCGCGCCCAGTTGCGGGAATGAGCCATACAGCGCACGCTTGCGCGCCGGTGCGTTTTCCGTCGCCAGCAGGGCGGCGCCGCCCCATTCGCCCCCTAACCCCAGCCCTTGGCCAAAGCGTGCCAGCGCCAGCAGCATAGGCGCAAAGACGCCGATGGTTTCGTACCCTGGCAGTAGGCCAATCAGCACGGTGGAGATACCCATGGTAAGCAGCGAAGCGACCAGCGTCACTTTACGCCCGACGCGATCGCCAAAGTGGCCGAATAGCGCAGAGCCGATCGGGCGGGCGATAAAGGCGACGGCGAAAGTCGCCAGTGACTGCAAGGTAGCCGTAGTGGGATCGCCCTGTGGAAAGAAAATGTGTGGAAAGACGATCACTGCTGCCGTGGCGTAGATATAAAAATCAAAAAACTCGATAGCGGTGCCGACCAGTGAAGCGACGATGACTTTTCCGCGGGAGTTAATGGGGGTTGACGTTTCTTCAGCGTCGATGGGTGTTGCGATGGAAGCTTGCATATTTATTTCTTATGTTTTCCTTTTGTAAAGGGCCATCTTAGACACAGCAAATGGCCTTTTCAACGGCGAAACTTTGTGCAGCGCCGCGGCAAATCAGTAAATAGATTAATGTATTGGTATGGTTATATTTTGTGGTTATAAATGCCATTTATTTAACATGGTGCAGATGTAGATGCTAAGAAAATGACGAATAAAAGTTATCGGGTAGTTTGTTATGCTGGTTATTGGTTTTGGGGTGTTTATGTTTTGGGGTTATATGCTGATTTGGAATCGATTTTCTAGAATAAAATGCCGATCATAAGGTTATGACCGGCATGATTGCATCGCGCTTAACGGCGGGGCGGCAGGGGTTCGTCTTCCTTATATTGCGCCGTGGCGATCCAGGCGGCGCAAAACAGCGTCAAACGGGCGAAGAAGTAGAAAAAAGCCATCAGGCCAATCACTGAACCAAACGCGGCGCCCGAAGGGGACTTCGCCAGTTGGGGCAGTGTCATGGTCATGATGAATTTGATCACTTCAAAACCTATCGCCGCCAGGAGCGTGCCGCGCAGCAACGCCTTTTTCTTTGGTTTATGGCGCGGCAGCATCCAGAAAATCCACAGGAACAGGAGATAGTTGGCAAAGATGGAAATGGCCATCGCGATCAGCGTCATCGCCGGGCGTAGCCATTCTATGTCGTCCAGCCCCAACGCCTGCACGATGGCGGCCTGGGCAGCGCCCGCGATAGAAGTCAGCGAGAGGGTAACAATCAGTGCAACCACCAGGCCGGTGAGCGAGATAAAGTCCCGGGTATAGCGGAAGTAAATTTTCTCCTGATCCTGCGGATTGCGCTCCCAGACATCGCGGGACTGTGCCCGGATGGCTTCGCGCAGGTTACCCATCCAACTGACGCCGGAATAAAGCGCCAGCGCTAACCCGGTTAAGCCGACGGTGGTGCGCTGCTGGATGGCCGTGTTGACGGTGTTTTTCAGCGTACTGGCCAGCGCAGGATCGCTGATGCTGTTGACTATCCGGTTAATCAGGCTGGCGAGCAGATCGGGGTTGGAAGCCAGCACAAAACCCACCGCGGCGAATGACACCATCAGAATCGGAATGAGCGACAGGAAAGAGAAGTAGGTAATCGCCGCGCCGAACTGGCTGCCCAAGCGATCGTTAAACCGATTCGTTGCACGCAGCATATGGGCGACGCTTGGCCAGGCTTTGATCCGCTCCACCAGGCGGACAGTGCCGCTGATGCCCTTATCAATATTGTGATTGCCGGTTTTAATGGCAAGCGGCGTTTTTTGGGCTGCCGCTCCCTGGGGCTGCTGGGGTTCTTTATCTGATCCTGTAGGCATTACGTTGTGATTTCCTTAATGATAAGCGAATGTCTCAGCGCTGATTATAGCCAAATCTGGCCATGGTTTGGGGGAACGCTTGGTGTACGATTAAGGGGTTGTTGCCTTATGACGTGTTTAAATAAAAATAAAGATGTGTGAAGGGCCTCCCGTTTTTAACTTATTCCTGCCATCTGAAATTAAACTTTCCACATGCTAAACGCTATCTCCACAATTCTTACATATTTTTCAATTAATACCCTTTTGATTTTTAAAAAGTTTACACTCCCACGCATTACTATAAGTTAATTAGCTTATTATTATCCCCGATGACACGATAAGCCTGTAAGTTTTCAGCGCTTATAACGAACAATAATTTTTAAGGAATTTATTATGCGTAAACTGACCGCTTTATTTGTTGCTTCGACTTTGGCACTGGGTTCTGCTTCTATGGCATTTGCAGCGGATACCTCTGCAAGCGCGCCGGATGCACCACCCACAAAAATGATGCATCATCACAAAGGCCCTGATAAGAAAGGCGGCCCATTTGCCGGTTTGAACCTGACGGAACAACAGCGCCAGCAAATTCGCGATATTATGAAAGAATCGCACCCGAAAGACGGCTTTGCCGGTAGAAATGATCGCCAGGCGCTGCATAACCTGGTTGCTGCCGACAGCTTTGATGAAGCAAAAGCCAAAGAACAAATTGATGCTTTCAGCAAGGCCCAGGCCGAACGTATGCTGGCACGCGTTAAAGCCGAAAATAAAGTGTATAACCTGCTGACCCCTGAGCAGAAAAAGCAATACAACGAGAACTACCAGAAGCATGAAAAGAAAATGGAAGAACACATGAAAAAAATGCAGGAACATCACACTCCTGAAGAGTAAGTTCTCCATGTGTTAATCCGTTACAAGGCCCGATGCTTATCGGGCTTTTTTTATGTCTGCCAATATCATTTGGCAATAGGTGCAATCAGCCGAAACTGTTCGATGATGGCCAGAGCAAAGCCCGGATCGTTGATATGGTAAGGCACTTTGACGATGCGCCGTGTTGCCGTAGGCTGCAGCGTGCTTTCCAGGGCGCGGATGAACGCGGATAACGCGGCCGGATCCCAGAAGGGCTGCCCGGGGGCATCCAGCGCGGAAATTCCCCCTTCCGGTATGATAAAGCGGACTTCCCCCTCACAGGCATTGAGCTTTTCGCCAATCCAACGGCCCATATGGGCATTTTCTTCCGGCGTGGTGCGCATTAGCGTCACCTGCGCGTTGTGATGGTAAAATTGGCGGTTGGCATAGCGGGCTGGAACGGTTTTGGGCGAGCCGAAGTTAATCATGTCCAGTGCGCCGCAGGACATCACGCAGGGCACTTTGGTGCGAGCAATGGCGCCGAAGCGGTCTTCATTGCAGGCCAGCACGCCATCAAACAGATAGTCGCAGACCTCTGTGGTGGTCAGATCAAGCACCACATCCAGCAGGTGGCTGTCGATCAATTTCTCCATTGCCCGGCCGCCGCTGCCGGTGGCGTGGAACACCAGGCAATCCCATTGCGGCTCAATGGCACGGGTGATCGCTTTGATGCAGGGCGTGGTGACGCCGAACATGGTCAACCCGGTGGCCGGCTTGCAGCCGCTATCGTCAGCGCCAGAGAATCGTACGGCGCCGGCAATCTGGCGGGCGGCATTGCCCAGCACCTTCCGTGAAATACGGTTCAGGCCGGCGATATCCGTCACGGAATACATCATGCTGATATCACTGGCGCCGATGTAGCCAGAGATATCGCCGGCGGCCATGCTGGAAACCATAAGTTTTGGCAAACCAATGGGAAGCTGCTGCATCGCCGGCGTGATCATGGCGGTGCCGCTTGAGCCGCCCAGGCCAAGCAATGCGGCAATATCTGTGCGTGTCAGGATAAAACGTTCGAAGGCCACCGCCATTGCCGCAGTGGCCTGGCCACGATGGGCGCAGAATACTGCCTCTGGGCCATTGGGGTGGTAGCGGGCAACGTCCAGTGCGGAGATATCGGTTTGATCGTGCGATGCGCCGAGAGTGGAAAGATCAATCGTAAGGGGGGATAAACCAAAGCTGGCAATCAGGCTACGCACATAGTCCAACTCTTGTCCTTTGGTATCTGCTGTGGTAGCAATATAGACAAAAGCCGGGATATTCATCATCGCCTGTTCCTGAAACGACGTTCGGTAAATATCCGAACAAATTTTTCTAGTGATAAAGCTATAGTAAGGTTTGGAACCCTGGTGTTGGACAATATGGCACAGCCGATGATTTTGTGTACATAATGAGACTGTAATCTCATTTATGCAAGTTAAATTTAACACAAAGTGAGACTATCGTCTCACGCATAGCATAAACATGCTTTTTCTTGCGGCCGGGAAGCTAGTATTTTACCCGGCAAGAGCGCTTATCATGTCTGTTCCGGGGCCGGACGATGTGACGAAATTTTTGAGGTTGCCGTGCCAATATCCGTATTTCCTGTTACGTCGGAGACGTCTTTGACGCACACTCGTGCTAAAACCCGTAATCTATTGTTGGCCAGCGCCATGGCGCTTTATGACGATGGCAAATTCCCTTCAGTGACTGAACTGGCGGCGCATGCGCAGGTTTCCCGTGCTACCGCCTACCGTTATTTTCCTACCCAAAGCGCCCTGATTGCCGCCGTGGTGGTGGAAAGCCTGGGGCCAATCCTTGAATGGCAACCGCAGGACGACGATGCTCTCAAGCGTATCCAACAGCTGTTGGCGTTTGCCTATCCGCAAATGGAGCAGCATGAAGGCGCCCTGCGCGCGGCCCTGCAGCTTTCCTTACAGCAGTGGGCGAATGCGACGCCGGGCGAGAAATTTGTCCGGGGCAACCGTAAACGCCTGCTGAAAATGGCCGTGGAGCCGCTGGATGGCAAGCTATCGCCCGATTCGCTGCAGCGCGTGATCCACGCTTTTTCATTAATTTATGGTTCGGAGGTTTTCCTGGTGCTGAAAGATATCTGGGGCCTGGATCTCGCAGCCATTCAAGATGTGACGCAATGGATGGCGAAAGCGATATTGCGCCAGGCAAACGAAGACGAAAAGGCGCGCCAGGAGGGTTAACCTCTGGTGCCACCGTGCCCTGTTCAGGGTAAATGACGGCGAGCCACATTCCCCATCGCTATCCCCGCTTCGGCAGAAAAGCGCCTGGCCTGATGAAATTTTGGGGGCGAAGAGAATAAAAAAACCGGGCCTTTTACAGGCACCGGCCGGATACGCGACTAGCGTTAATGATCTCACTTCGGGGAAATTGCAGCTTATTTGGCAACTACTGTTTTAAAAGTCTGCAACCGAAGATGAGTATCCCTGGTGTTGTTATGGTTATTCGGTAAAGTCATTGACTATTATTTTTATTGTGTGCTGCTGTGTGTAGCTTTTGATACCATGTTTTACTATACAACATGGTATGTCAAGCAATGTTTAAGTGTAAGGTTGCATGCTATACCAGTTTTGGATAGCATTTTTATGCAGTGAAGCGTCAAAGCGACTGATAAATCAGGATAATCGAAGGGACCAATGGGTAACAATCACCAAAAATTCGATTCACAGTCGATAGCGAACCGGGTAAGGGAACTCTTTTTGCACCATGGGATCGGCAAGCGCCAGCATGCCAAGGAACTTAGCCGTATTTTAGCGCTGAGTTTTTCGCATGCGCATCGCAAGCTGAAAGGGCAAAGCCCATGGACGTTGGAACAAATCAACGGGGTGGCTGCGGCGCTGGGCGAACCGGCGGCGGCGATTGTTGATCTTAGCGCTGAACACGACGCCACATTGCCGCAGGCTATGGCATGTGATGCCATCTTTTCCGTGGGCGGCGTGGACATCCCCTGCGAAGCCTATATCGGCCATGAACTTTCTGGCGCGCGTTCGTCAGAGTTTGTGGCATTACAGCAGGATGAACGCTGGTTTATTTATCGTGCGCAAGAGAAGCCCACCGGGAAACGCTACAGCGTGGAACTGATTGAGATCAGGCCTTCAGCCACGGAAGACGACCGGCTGAGCATTGCGGTGCTTGATGATTCGCGCCAGGTGGCCGATGAACTGACCAAGTATTTGAACGCCCAAGGGTTCAACGCGCTGGCGTTTTACGATGTGGAGAGCTTTTGCGAAGCGCTGAGCAAAGGGTTGTTTGATGGCTACGTGGTTGATTGGTTGATCGGGCAGGAAACGGCCGAGCAATGCATTGGGGCGATTCGCGCCTCTGATAACCCAGATGCGCCGGTGCTGGTGCTGACCGGCCAACTGGGCACCGATCTGCGGGAGTCGGAAATCGCCAGGGCAATGCGCGATTATGACGTGTTGGGCCCCTATGAGAAACCGGTGCGGCTCCATGTCATTGAAGCCGCATTGCAGCGCTGTTTTAATCTGTAAACAGTGCGGTTAACGTTATAGACAGCGCGTTGAGCCGAACGGGCTTCATCAGGTAGTCGTCAAACATGGCTCGCTGTTCCACAGGCAACAGTTCCGGTGTATAGGCGCTGATGCCAATAATCGGGATATCCCGGTTCGGCCCGCGCTGGCTGCGCAAGTGCTTCGCGACAGCGGCGCCGTCCAGGCCCGGCATCTGCAGATCCAACAGCAAGGCGTCATAGGGTTTGCGCAGCAGCTTTTGCAGCGCACGCTCCGGTGAATCGCACAGCTCATGTTCATACCCTAGCTTGCCCAGCAGCGAGCTGAATGCATCGCCAGCCGCTTTGTTGTCATCCACCACCAGGATATATTGCTGTTTTTTCAGCGTGCTTTCGTTTGCCGCTGGCGTTTGTGGCGCCTCCGGCTCTTCATTAATCTCCACCGGGATGCTGATAATAAAGGTGGTGCCCTTATTCACTTCGCTGTACACCGTGATGGTGCCGTTGAGCAATTCCACCAGGCCGTGAACAATCGCCAGCCCCATGCCAACGCCACTGTGTTGGCGGGTATGTGACTGATCAATCTGGGTAAAAGGCTCAAATATCTGGTTCAACATTTTCTTTTCAATGCCGATGCCGGTATCGGTCACTTCGATAATCAATGCGCTGCCGCTCGGCTGCCGGCGCAAACAGCTAAATAGCGAAATGGTGCCGTTATCGGTGTATTTAAAGGCATTGGTCAGCAGGTTGGTGACAATCTGTTGGATGCGTAGCGGATCGGAATAGATTTGCGTATGGGTGAACTCCATCTCGGTGGTTAACCGCACACCGTCTTTTTGCGCCAATACCGCGATCTCGCCGGCGGTTTCCTCAATCAGCTTTTGGGCGTTGAAGGAAACGATGCGCAACTCCATCATGCCGCTATCGAGGCGGGCGTAGTCAGTCAGATCGCGCATTTGGCTTTCAATCTGTTGTGCGGCCGTTTCCAGACGTTGGAAGGTGTCTGTGTGCTCGGCAGAAAGGCGCGTATGGGTTAGAACATCAATGGCCGACATGATGCTCTGCAGCGACGTGCGCAGTTCGTGGCCGATGGCGCCCAGGAACGCATTCTTGGTACGAATGGCCTTCTGTTCCGCCAGAATGGCTTTTGACTGTTGGCTGATGGTTTGGCGCTGCTGGCGGATAACGATCAGCGTAATGGCGATCAGGGCAATCACCGAGAACATGATAATCGCCAAGCCATAGAAAATGATCATGCGCTTGCCGATAAAGTCCTGATAGGCATCGGTACGCTGTTTTACCTCTGCGTGATCCGCCAGGTTCGCCATTTCGATCGCCAGCGGTTTTAGCTGGTGCATGGCCTGAGAGACGCGCGGCAAATCAATTTGCGCGCCGGAAACCAGCTGCTCAATATTGCTGATTTCAAACCGTATTTTATCAATAACTTCCGGGTAGCCTGGCTCGTTATATAATGGCGCCGTGGATTCTGAAGGGGCCTCCAATACAAAGAAACGCGAATACAGGATGTCGAATTTCATCCGGATCTCATCCGTATTGGGCTGCTCGATATGTTTTTGTTGCTCAATCAGCGTTTCAAACTCTGCCAGTTTGATGGCGAATTTGGCCGTTGCCCAGGAATAGTTTTCCTGCGTACCGGCGACCGCATACAGCCCTTTTTTCGACAGGGTGGCGCTGTAGTAATATAGCGTGACTGTGGAAGCGAGCAGAAACAGCATGGCGAAAATAGCCGGGATTACCAATTTGCCGCGGTTTTTAAACAATAGAAATATCATTTAATCACAACCCTGTTGATCTGCCAGATAAAACGCGAGTTATACAGCGGTGAGTTGAGCTCTGTGTCGCCGCTGTCACGCGGATAAATCAAGAACAGCGGGCCAAAGTTTTTCACTTGCAGTGGAATACCATCCATTCTGTAAGCCAGTATCATTTGATATTTGGCAACGTCGGAAACCGGCACATCGATGGTATAATCGTTCAGAGCATAGAAAGTCATCGTACTGCCTTCGGCACCGACGGTTTCCAAAATTTGCGACAGTAATACACCTTCAAAGTTTTTCTTCGGCGTCCATGATGTCGACGTAATAATGCTGCTTACCGGCATGGCATACAACTGTTTATCGGTAAAAATATAACGGGTATGGGTATCGTCGTTGGTATTTTTAATTTTCCCGCTGACTTCCAGGGTAAAGCTATAAGCGCTGGATTGGATCATCACCAAAGCCAATAGGGCAAACATCACGCGCTTTAACAGGGGCATTATCATCAGAATTTCTCCGCAATAGGCAAAGCAGCCAGATCGACATTGTTGTAAGCCTGCCCGACCAGCGCCAGATCCTGTGGGCGAGCGCTGGCCTGCACATTACTGATTGCCGGAATATCCAGCCATACTGGCCGGCAATGTGCATAATCCCGCACCCGCAGTTGCGGCGCAATTGATGTGAAAAAGGCAGTAGTCGGTACATCATACCCTGCGGCGATGTGTACGGCAGCGGTATCTGCGGTTAGTACGTACCGGGCTTGCTTCACCCAGGCAAGAAAACTGGCGGTGTCCGGCGACAGCGCCTGAATATTGGTGTAGTGCGGGTGATTAACCACGCCAAAGCCCAATACCGGGCAGCGGAATGTTTCCCAAAGCCAGTCAACCAGGCGGCTATGTATGATGGCCGGGATGCTGCGTAGCGGCGTACTCGCCATTGGGCAAAACAACACGTATTGCGGGTATTGTTCATGCGCCGGCAGGTTGGGCAGACAAAGCTGCTGCAGCCAGCGGTTGGTTTTCGCTTCCTGGGGCACGGCGGTGGGATCAACGCCTAGCGCCTGCAGGAAAAAATCGATCATGGGCAGTGCCGTGAACGCGGGCCAGAACAGCTGGTTGCCGGCATCAATACGCAGTTCCCGCCGCGGCAGGCGGGCCAGCGGCCAGGGCAGCCAGCGCATCTCAGCCACCACGCCGGCGGCCAGGTGGTATAGCGTGTCGACATAGTGGGGCGATCGCCCCGGCCGGTAAATCAGGCTGCGTAACTGCGGGTTGATCGTGCGCAGCGCTTCTACGGCGGTCAGGCCGATGATGGAATCGCCCAATGTCACGCCCATGCCGTTAATAATGTGTACCTGCGCCACCTCGCGATAGTCAATCTGGAAAGGCGCCATGGCGGCATTCAAAATGCCTTCCCGGCCTGCCAGGCTGTAATAATCGCTGGAAAAAGTGTTTTGTTGTTCAATATCGTAGGAAGCCACAATCTGGCCTTCCGGCGTCAGCAGGCTCCCCTGGTGGTACAGCACTTCATCCTTTGTTAACACAACCATTTTTATTCCCGTTGCTAATAGAGGCGGAGGTAAGGGATCTATTTTTTTAATAAGAAAAGGATGGCAGATAATAACGGATTATGCAGGTGAGAAGCAGGCCCCGTAGTCAGCAAGCGTTGATGAAATTTTAATAAAAATAGTGCGGTTTCATTAGCGCGGCTCATGTGAGGCCTATTGAATGCTTCAGAAACTTGAACGCCGGGGCCCGGCGTTCAAGCCACCGGCGTTTAGCGCATGGTAACGAACTCTTCCGAAGCCGTTGGGTGGATGGCGACGGTGTTGTCGAAGTCTTTCTTGGTGGCACCCATTTTCACCGCCACGGCAAAGCCCTGCAGGATCTCATCCATCCCGAAGCCGATACCGTGCAGGCCAACGACTTTTTCGTCTTTACCCACGCAAACCAGTTTCATCCGGCACGGCTGGCGGTGCTGGGTGACTGCGGTATACATGGCGGTGAACGAAGAGGTGTAAACCTTCACCTGATCGTCACCGTATTTTTCTTTTGCCTGTGGTTCGGTCAGGCCGATGGTGCCGATCGGCGGGTGGCTGAAGACCACGGTCGGAATGTTGCTGTAGTCCAGATGCTCATCGGGTTTGTTGTTGAACAGACGTTCGGACAGGCGGCGGCCTGCCGCAACGGCCACGGGCGTCAGCTCCACCGCACCGGTGTTGTCGCCCACGGCGTAAATGCCTTGCACGTTGGTGTTCTGGAATTTATCGACTTCGATATAGCCTTTGTCGTTGGTTTTTACCCCGGTTACGCCCAGGTTCAGGTTGTCGGTTGCCGGCTCACGGCCGATGGCCCAAATCAGGCTGTCGACGGTGAAAGTTTGGCCGTTTTCTAACTGCAGCGTCAGGCTGCCGTCGGCATTCTTGGTGATGGCCTTCGGCGTGGATTCGGTGTGCAGATTCGGCCCTTCGGTGTTCATCACTTCCACCAATGTGTCGACAATCAGCGGGTCAAAAGTGCGCAGCGGCGCGTGTTTGCGCACAAACAAATGGGTCTCTGCGCCCAGCGCGTTCAGCACGCCGGCAATCTCTACCGCAATGTAGCCTGCGCCGATAATGGCAACGCGCTTTGGCATGTCATCCAGCGCGAAGAAACCGTCGGAATCGATACCGTATTCGGCACCGGGAATGTCGGGGTGGCTTGGGCGCCCGCCGGTGGCGATCAGAATGTGATCGGCGGTGATCTTCTCGCCGTTCACTTCTACTGTATGCGCATCGACAAAGCGGGCGAACCCTTTAATGACGTCAACCTTATTTTTGCCCAGCACGTTGTCATAAGAGTTATGGATGCGGTCAATATAAGCACTGCGGTTGGCGATAAGCGTTTTCCAGTTAAACGCGTTAACCGTGGTGTCGAAGCCATAGTCCGGCCCGTACTGGTGGATGGCCTCGGCGATCTGCGCCGCGTGCCACATAACTTTCTTGGGAACACAGCCCACATTGACGCAAGTACCACCCAGTTCTTTAGCTTCGATCAGCGCGCATTTCTGGCCATACATGGCTGCCCGGTTGATCGATGCGATCCCACCGCTGCCGCCGCCAATTGCAAGATAATCGTAATGTTTCGTCATTTGGGGTTCCATGCGTTGTGTTATTTGAAGAGGCTAAGAGTTTAACGCCTGAGCGCCGTTTGTCGCAAAGATTGCATCAATGATTGTAATAGGTTGCGGCGGAATGCGCCGCAGACGCCGTGGCGGCCCAGGCAACTGGGTTGCCGGGCCTGGCGGGAATCATTCCGGCACTACCCAATGCACCAGATGATGGCCGATCCCGGTGGGGACCAGCGCCTTGTGCAGCCAGGGCAGCACGTTATTCATCTGTTGCTCCAGCTTCCATGGCGGGTTAATCACGATCATGCCGGAGGCGGTCATACCGCGGTGATCGCTGTCGGGTTTGACTGCCAATTCAATTTGCAGGATGCGGCGGATCCCGGTCGCTTCCAGTTCCTTGAGCATGCGCTTGATCTGCTGGCGCAGGACGACCGGGTACCACAGTGCATAGGTGCCGGTAGCAAAACGCTTATAGCCTTCCTGTATGCCTTTGACCACGTCCTGGTAATCGGTCTTCATTTCATACGGCGGATCCATCAGGATGAGGCCGCGGCGCGAAGGGGGCGGCAACTGCGATTTGAGTTGCTGATACCCGTCGGCGCGGAGCACTTTGGCGCGTTCATCCTTCTGGAACTCACCGCGCAACAGCGGATAATCGCTCGGGTGTAGCTCCGTCAGGTGGATTTTGTCCTGTGGGCGCAGCAGTTGGCGGGCAATCAGCGGTGAGCCGGGATAGTAGCGTAGTTGGCCGCTACGGTTGAAATTGTGCACCACGCTCATGTAGGCCGCCAGTTCCTGCGGCAGATCGTCACGTTGCCAAAGTTGGCCGATGCCTTCCAGGTATTCCCCGGTGCGCTCGGCGTGTTCCCCGCTCAGTTGGTAACGCCCGGCGCCGGAATGGGTATCCAGGTACAGGAAGGGTTTTTCTTTTTCTTTCAATGATTCAATGATCAGGCTTTGCACGGTGTGCTTGAGCACATCGGCATGGTTGCCGGCGTGAAAACTGTGGCGGTAACTAAGCATGGCGTTTGGTAATTCCTTGTGCTCCTACCGGAGCGGGATTAAAAAGGTGCAATACCGGGACAGTATAAACTGTTCAGGTCAGAAAAAGTGAAATGCATCGCCGTGACGGCAAGGAGGGGCAATGAGCTGCATATTTTGTGAAATGGTGGCGGGGCGGGCGCCATGCCACACCATTTGGCAAGACGATAATCATCTGGCGTTCCTGTCGATTTACCCGAATACCGAAGGCTTCACGGTGGTGATCCCGAAAGCACACTACCCAAGCTATGCTTTCGCCCTGCCGGATGAAGCGCTGGGCCAACTTATATTGGCGACCAAACAGGTTGCCCAATTGCTCGATCGCGCATTTGATGATGTGGGGCGCTGCGGCATGGTGTTTGAAGGTTTCGGCGTCGATCATGTCCATGCCAAACTGATCCCGATGCACGGCACTGCGGAACTGGATAAATGGCAGCCGATAGAATCGCATTCGGAAAAGTTTTTTGATCGTTACGAAGGCTATCTGTCTTCCCATGATGCCAACCGTGCCGACGATCGGCATTTGGCCGCGCTGGCGGCCAGGATCCGTCAAGTGGGCAGCGCCTAAGGCACGAACTATCAACGCCAGCCATTGATTTTCAAGCAGCTTGCCTCCATGTTAGTTATTCAAACGCATTTTAAGGCCGGGTATTTATCCCGGGCCCCAACTTCAGGACTGCTCTATGACAAATCCGTTGCTGACCCCATTTTCCCTACCGCCGTTTTCCGCCATTCGCCCTGAACACATTGTGCCTGCAGTGCAGTCAGCATTGGCTGATTGCCGTGCCACGGTGGAACGTGTGGTCGCGCAGCCGGGGCCATTTACCTGGGATAACCTTTGCCAACCGCTGGCGGAGGTGGACGATCGCCTGTCGCGTATCTGGTCGCCGATTGGCCACCTGAATGCCGTCAAGAACAGCCCGGAGCTGCGTTCGGCCTATGAGCAGGCGCTGCCGCTGCTGTCGGAATATGGCACCTGGGTTGGTCAGCATGCCGGGCTGTACCAGGCCTATTGCAGCCTTAAGGAAGGGGAAGGTTTCCAGCAATTGAGCGTTGCGCAGCGCAAAGCGGTGGAAAATGCGCTGCGTGATTTTGAGCTGTCCGGTATCGGCCTTTCCCCAGAAAAACAGAAACGCTACGGCGAAATTTCCGCGCGTCTGTCTGAGCTAAGCTCAACGTTCAGCAATAACGTGCTGGATGCCACCATGGGCTGGAGCAAGCTGATTACCAATGTGGACGAGCTGAGCGGTCTGCCGGAAAGCGCGTTGGCGGCGGCGCAAGCCATGGCGCAGGCCAAAGAGCAGGAAGGCTGGCTGCTGACGCTGGATATGCCGAGCTATCTGCCGGTAATGACCTATGCCGATAATCCGGCGCTGCGTGAAGAAATGTATCGCGCGTTCAGCACCCGTGCTTCCGATCAGGGGCCGAACGCCGGCAAATGGGACAACAGCGAAGTGATGGCGGAAAAGCTGGCGCTGCGTCACGAACAGGCGCAACTGCTGGGTTTTGCCTCCTATGCGCACAAATCGCTGGCGACCAAAATGGCGGAAAGCCCAGAGCAGGTGATCGGCTTCCTGACCGATCTGGCCAAACGTGCGCGCCCACAGGCCGAACAAGAGCTGGCGCAGTTGCGCGCCTTCGCCGAAGAGAATTACGGCGTGGAAACGTTGGCGCCGTGGGATATCGCCTACTACAGCGAAAAACAGAAACAGCATCTGTTCTCGATCAGCGATGAGCAACTGCGCCCCTATTTCCCGGAACAGCGCGTAGTGGAAGGGTTGTTTGAGGTGGTGAAGCGTATTTATGGCATCACCGCCAAAGAGCGCAAGGATGTGGACACCTGGCATCCAGAGGTGCGCTTCTTCGATCTGTTCGACGCCAGCGACGAACTGCGCGGCAGTTTCTATCTGGATCTGTACGCCCGCGAACACAAACGCGGCGGCGCCTGGATGGACGATTGCGTCTGCAGCCTGCGTAAAGCCAATGGCGAACTGCAAAAGCCGGTGGCCTTCCTGGTGTGTAACTTCAACCGCCCGTTGGGCGACAAGCCTGCGCTGTTCACCCACAATGAAGTGACCACGCTGTTCCATGAGTTCGGCCATGGTTTGCACCATATGCTGACCCAGATCGACACCGCCGGCGTTGCCGGTATCAGCGGGGTGCCATGGGATGCGGTGGAGCTGCCGAGCCAGTTTATGGAAAACTGGTGCTGGGAGCCGGAAGCGCTGGCGTTTATCTCTGGCCACTATCAGACCGGTGAGCCGTTGCCGAAAGCGCTGCTCGATAAGCTGCTGGAGGCGAAAAATTACCAGGCGGCAATGTTCATCCTGCGTCAGTTGGAGTTCGGCCTGTTCGATTTCCGTATGCACGTGGAATACAGCCCGGAAAAAGGCGCGCAGGTGCTGCCAACGCTGGCGGAAGTGAAGAAAATGGTCGCCGTGGTGCCATCGCCAAGCTGGAACCGCTTCCCGCATGCCTTCAGCCATATCTTTGCTGGCGGTTATGCGGCGGGCTATTACAGCTATCTGTGGGCGGAAGTGCTGTCGGCAGACGCTTTCTCACGCTTTGAGGAAGAGGGCATCTTTAACCCGGAAACCGGGAAGTCGTTCCTTGATAACATCCTGTCGCGTGGGGGTTCGGAAGCGCCGATGGATCTGTTCAAACGCTTCCGTGGCCGCGAACCGCAGCTGGATGCTATGCTGCGCCATTACGGTATCAAAGGGTAACCAAACACGTGAGCGTGTGTTTATTGTGTGAAGCAGGCGCCGATCCCGGCGCCTTGTCTATTTTGGCTGAGCGTTGGCGGCTCGTTTCCGATGATGATGCGCTAATGGCTCTGGTGTTAACCCCCGAGCGGCTGGAACTGCGCAAGCGCGACGAGCCAAAGCTAGGGGCGATTTACGTCGATTTCGTGTCGGGCGCCATGGCGCACCGTCGGCGTTTTGGCGGCGGCCGCGGCGAGGCGGTGGCCAAAGCCGTAGGCATCAAGGGCAGCTATCTGCCGGACGTGGTGGATGCGACCGCCGGCCTGGGGCGCGATGCGTATGTGCTGGCGGCGCTGGGTTGCCGCGTGCGCATGCTGGAACGCAACCCTGTCGTGGCCGCGTTGCTGGACGATGGCTTGCAGCGTGGCTATCAGGATGCGGATATCGGCCCCTGGCTGCGCGAGCGCATGTCGCTGCTGCACGCCTCCAGCCTGACGGCGCTGGCGCAGATTGAACCGCGCCCGGAGGTGGTGTATCTCGATCCTATGTATCCGCACCGGCAGAAAAGCGCGCTGGTGAAGAAAGAAATGCGGGTGTTTCAGTCGCTGGTGGGCAGCGACGATGATGCCGACGGCCTGCTGGAGCCGGCGCGCCGCCTGGCGACCAAGCGCATTGTGGTAAAGCGCCCGGACTATGCGCCACCGCTGGCTAACGTGGCGGCGCATGCCGCAACCCTGACCAAAAACCACCGTTTCGATATATATATGCCGCTGTAGGTGCGTTCGCCCTCGCGCACATCAGAAGGCGTGGGCGTATCAGCACAGTTCCAGTTGCACATCGTACTGCTCGATGATTTTCATCACGCTGGGTGGCGGCAACTGATCGGTAAACAGGTAATCAATCAGGTTCATATTGCCAAGGTTCACCATCGCATTGCGGCCAAACTTGGAATGGTCGGTCACTAGCATCACGCAGCGTGAGTTTTCGATAATCGCGCGCTTGGTGCGCACTTCGTGATAATCGAATTCGAGCAGCGAACCGTCCATATCAATACCGCTGATGCCGAGAATGCCATAGTCAAGACGGAACTGGGAGATGAAATCCAGCGTGGCTTCGCCCATGATGCCGCCGTCGCGGGTGCGTACTTCGCCCCCGGCCAGGATCAGCCGGAAATCCTCTTTGGCGGTCAGTAGCGTAGCGACGTTAAGGTTATTGGTCACCACGCGCAGGTTCTTGTGATTCATCAGCGCATGGGCCACCGCTTCGGGCGTGGTGCCGATATCGATAAACAGCGTGGCGCCATCGGGGATCTGGCTGGCGACGCGCTGGGCGATGCGCGCTTTCTCTTCCGACCACATCACCTTGCGGTCGTGATAGGCGGCGTTCACCGAGCTGGAGGGCAGAGCGGCGCCGCCGTGGTGGCGCTGGATTTTGTTCTGATCGGCCAGATCGTTGAGATCGCGGCGGATGGTCTGCGGGCTGACGGCAAAATGTTCGACCAGCTCCTCGGTACTGACATATCCTTGTTGCCGCACCAGCTCAATAATTGCGTCATGACGCTGTGTTTGCTTCACGATATTCCTCTACCTTATACGCCAAGCCATGCCCATAGCCGCGGGTATGGCCGTGACTGTTATTGTCCGCTGTGCGCACGATGACGCGTGTCCCAATATGCCATCATTAACCCTAACACTAAACCGGCCACGTGTGCTGCGTTGGCGATCGACATGCCTAAAATATCGAAATAGCCGGCAACCAGCCACAGGGCGGCAAAGGCCATCAGGCCACGCGGCAGCATCAGGCCGCGTTCTGGGGCGCGTTCGCCGCTGAGCCACACGTAGCCCATCAGCGCATAGACCACGCCGGAAAGGCCGCCGAACAGGGCGCCGCTGAACAGAGACTGCGCCCAGCCGCTGAAAAATGCGGATACCACAGCCAGGACGAATAGCTTGCCGGCGCCAAGGCGCTTTTCCAATGGGCCGCCAAGATACCACCACCACATCAGGTTGAAGACAATGTGCAGCAGTGAAAAGTGCAGGAAGGCGTGGCTGACCCAGCGCCACAGCTGCGAATATTGGCTGCTGTTCTGCGGCCAGGAGAGCCAGTACATCACATTGTCTGCGCCCATGATCTGCATCAGGATATATACCAGGATGCACAGCGCCATCACGCTGAGCGTCAGCGGGCCGGCCTTGCTGCGGATGATCTGCCAATAAGAGGCGCGCTGATAATGCAGGCCGGCATCGGTGGTGCCGGTTTGCCAACTGGCGGCCTGGTAGCGGCGGTTGAGCGGATCGTGCAGGAACTGTTGCAGCTCGTGCTGCACCTGTTCCAGCCGGGCTTCATCCTCCAGCCAGATTTCCGCCGCTTCTTCGGTGTGGCGTGCCGTTAATTGAATACCCTGGGTCGCCATATAATCAATGAAGGCCTGCGCCAGGCGTGGATTGGAAACGGCGATCACGCGAACCATAGCTTTTCCGTCTAATTGAATGATTTTGGCCGCCGGTTATCAGCGGCGGAGATAACGGCTGATTATAACGTCGAAATCCTGAACACAGGCAAAGGATTGAAAAAAACCTATGCGAGCCGCCGGCAGCCCAGCCGTTTGGTCGCTTAAGAAAATGTGAGCCACTCCTCAAAACCAAGCGAATTGCGATTCTTACCGTGATTTCTGTTTACTTCCGTTTTGCCCCGCAACATATGATCCCAGTCACTTTTTAGCCACAGGCGCTCCCGTACTCTCAAAAACAGGTGCTGAGGTGATTATGTTTCTTGAAGAACGACGCAATAAGATCTTGGAATATTTGGATAAATATGAGCGCGTTAGCGTGGCATATTTATCCACGGCGTTTGCCGTGTCCAAAGAGACTATTCGCAGTGATTTAAATGAATTAACCCGGCAGGGATTCGCGCAGCGTTGCTACGGCGGCGCGATTGTGATTCGCCGCAGCCTCCAGGCCAAATTAATTACTGAAACTGGCGGGAATTTCGAAGTGTTATTAAAACGCCTGGAAAACCAGAGAAAGAAAACGCCGGAAAAAGGCAGGGGAAAAAAAATGCAGGCTAAGGTGTGTATATTAGGTTCGTTTAATGTCGATATCGTGGCGAAGGTGGCCCGTTTCCCTCGCGGCGGCGAGTCTTTGCTGGCGCTGGGTAGCACGCTTGGCCCTGGCGGCAAAGGGGCTAATCAGGCCACCGCGGCCAGCCGCGCCGGCGCCTGCGTGCATTTTGTGTCGAAGGTGGGCAAGGATCAGTTCAGCCAATTCGCTTTTGATCATCTTTCTTCATCAGAAATACATTCCTTTAATTTATATCAGTCGGAAACCGAACCCACCGGTAACGCGATTATTTATGTGTCGCAGCAGGATGGCGAAAATATGATTGCCATTTATTCCGGCGCCAATAAAACTATTACCGATGAAGAAGTAGCGGCAATTACCCCGGAGTTGTCGAATGCCGACGTTTTGCTGCTGCAGTTGGAAAATAATTTTGATGCCACGCTAAATGCCATGAAGCTGGCTAATGCGTTGGGAATAAAAGTCATTCTAAACCCCGCCCCTTATTCCAGCGATGCGTTGCAGAGCCTGGAATTTGTCGACGTGATTACCCCGAATGAAACCGAAGCCTCTTTGCTTTCCGGTATTGAAGTAACGGATTTGGCCAGCGCCAAAGAAGCGGCGCTGCGCATCATTGGGCTGGGAGCCCGGCGGGTGATTATCACCATGGGATCGCGCGGGGCGCTGATCCTGGACGGCGGCCAGTTCCAGCATATTCCGGCGTTCCCGGCATTGAGCGTTGATACCACCGGTGCGGGCGATGCGTTCAACGGCGCCCTGGCGGCAGCCGTGGCGAGCGGGCAAACGCTGGTTCAGGCGGCGACTTACGCCGCGGCGTTTGCCTCTTTGGCGGTTGAGCGAGAGGGCGCTTCCAACATGCCGCAACACGAACAGGTGGTGGTTCGCTTGAGCCAGCGCTAATCCGATACACCCGATAAGAGTAGCCGCAGATGCGGCGCGAGGAGTGATAAATGAAAAGCATTGATGGCATTGTTCCTGTGATGTTAACGCCGTTCACCGAACAAAACGAGATTGATTACCCCGGCCTGGCGCGGCTGATCGACTGGTATCTTGCGCGCGGCGTCGATGCGCTGTTTGCGGTGTGCCAGTCAAGCGAGATGCAATACCTCAGCCTGGCGGAGCGCGTTGAACTGGCGCGTTTTGTGGTGCAACAGGTGGATGGCCGTGTGCCGGTGATCGCCTCCGGCCATATCAGCGATGAGCTGGGCCAGCAGGTTGAAGAACTGCAGGCGATGGCGCAAACCGGCATCGATGCGCTGGTGCTGGTGACCAACCACCTCGATCCCAAACAACAGGGCAGCGCGGCGTTTTTCAGCACGCTGGAACAACTGCTGGCGGCGCTGCCGGCCGAGATGCCGCTGGGGCTGTATGAATGCCCGGCGCCCTATCGCCGCCTGTTGACCGACGAAGAGCTGACCTATTGCGCCAACAGTGGCCGCTTTGTGGTACTGAAGGACGTCAGTTGCGATCTGCCGACCGTCACCCGCCGGGTAAAACTGGTTGCCGGCACGCCGTTGAACATCATCAACGCCAATGCCGCCATCGCCTATCCGGCCATGCAGGCCGGTTCTAAAGGTTTTAGCGGCGTGTTCACCAATTTCCACCCAGAGCTCTACCACTGGCTGTATCACCACGGAGCGAAGCAACCGGCGCTCGCACAGGAGCTGTCCATCTTCCTGTCGCTGGCGGCGGTGACCGAAACTCTGGGTTACCCGAAGAACGCCAAAATCTATCACCAGCGTCTTGGCACCTTTAGCAGCGAATTTTGCCGGGTGAATAAAGACAACGTGCTGGAAAAATTCTGGGGGCTCGGCGTGCTGCTGGAACAAATCCACACCGGCACGGCGTTTTACCAGAAGAAGGTGGCTGGCTAAGCCATTGCGGGGCGTTGCGCCCCGCTGCAAACCCCACTTTTGTACCTAAACCCGCTAAAACAACCACTATACGGGGCACTACATTATGATGATTTGCGATCTCCAGGATTGGGCGCAGGAGAAACACGCGTTCCATCCCATCATTCACCAGGCCATTGCGTTTATTCAACGCACCGACTTCAGCGCGTTGCCGCTCGGGAAGATCGACATTATTCCCGGCAAGCTGTTTTGCCTGTTACAGGAAATGCACACCGTACCGGCAGAACAGATGCGCGCAGAGTCGCATTTTGACTTTGTCGATATTCAATATCTGCTGCAGGGCGAAGAGACCATCGGCGTTGCCCGCCGCCAGGGCGATGAGACGATTACGGAACAGCGCCTGGAACACGACATCGTGTTTTATCAGCAGACGCATAACGAGATAGCGGTCACTTTACAGCCCGGCATGTTCGCGGTGTTTTTCCCACACGATCTGCACCGGCCTTGCTGCCAGAGCCATGGTGAAGCGTTGATCCGCAAAGCGGTAATCAAAATTCACCTCAGTTTGTTTACCGGGGGTGAATGATGAAAAACGTAACCACGGCTATCAACCCGGCGGCAATGCCCCAGACGCAGGCAACGCCCATCACGCGCTTGCGCTGGGGGATCATTTTGATCCTGCTGTTGGCGGCGATCGTAAACTACCTTGATCGGGCCAACCTGAGCATCGCCAATACCACCATCGCCAGGGAGTTTGGCTTCTCATCTACTGAAATGGGCATGCTGCTTTCCGCTTTTCTGTGGCCGTATGCGCTGGCTAACCTGCCTGCGGGCTGGCTGGTGGATAAGCTGGGGCCGAAGAAAATGTTTGCCTGGGCGTTGGGGCTGTGGTCGGCCTTTACCGCGATGGCGGCCTTTGTGAACAGCTATTCGCTGTTTTACGGCTTGCGCATGATGCTAGGGGTGTCTGAATCGCCGTTCTTTACCTCCGGGATCAAAATCACCCATCGGTGGTTCTCGGAGAAGGAACGTGGGCTGCCGACATCCATCATCAATACCGGTTCGCAAATTGCCAACGCCGTGGCGCCGCCGATCCTGACGGTCTTACTGTTGACCCTGGGCTGGCGCGGCATGTTTATCGTCATCGGCCTGGCAGGCATTCCGCTGTTGCTGGCCTGGTTGAAGTTCTACCGCGATCCGGATGCGCGCGAAGAAGCGTTGATCCACGCCGGCAAACGTCCGGTTGAGCAACCGGCGGGCCAGGCGGCGGTCAAGGCCAGCTGGGGCTCATTATTCAGGCATAAAACCACCTGGTTCATGATTGTGGGCAACTTCTCGATCATGTTCACCATTTGGGTGTACCTGACCTGGCTGCCGAGCTACCTGGAAACTTCGCTGGGGTTCAGCCTCAAGCAGACCGGCTGGATCGCCTCGATCCCGTTCTTTGCCGGGATCCTCGGGGTGCTTTGCGGCGGTGCGTTGTCTGATTGGATGATCCGCCGCGGTGCCAAAGCGATCGCGGCGCGCAAGGTCCCGATCGTTTGCGGCGCGGCGTTGGCGGCTTGCTTTGTAGCGCCGATCCCCTTTGTGGATAGCACGCCATTGTGCATTCTGCTGCTGACGCTGGGATATTTCTGCTCGCAGCTCCCTTCCGGGGTGATCTGGACGCTGGCGACCGATATCGCGCCGAAGGAACAGGTGGCGTCATTGGGGGCAATTCAGAACTTTGGTGGTTTCCTCGGGGCGGCGATGGCGCCGATCGTCACCGGTGTGATCCTCGATCTGACCGGCCAGTTCACCAACGTGTTCCTGCTGGGTGCAGGCTTACTGATGCTGGGCGCGCTGAGTTACGGCCTGTTTGTGAAACGGCCGATGGTACTGGCGCAATCATAAGGGAGTAGGGCGCAGCGGACGCGCCCTTACAGGCTAAACGGACGTTTCGACATCCTGCGGGAACTGGCGCAGCCAGGCTTCAAAACCGCCGTCGATGCTGTAGACGGCGTCAAAGCCTTGGGTCAGCAGGTACTGTGCGGCGCCGCGGCTGCTATTGCCGTGATAGCACATCACCATCACCGGCCGATCGAAATCATTCTGCTGCATAAAAGCGTGCAGGCTGTCGTTAGTAAGATGAAAAGCGCCCGGCGTATGCCCGGCCTGAAAGCTTTGCGGATCGCGGATATCAACCAGCACAGCGCTGCCATCTTTCCAGCGGGCATAGGCCTGCTCTACGTTGATCGCTTCAAACTGTTCCATAACGAATAACTGCCTTGTGATTGGGGGACGCGGATAGTGTAGCGAATTCTGCGCTGTTTAAGACCGGGGCAAACTTGTGGTTTTTATTTCTCAAGATAGACGACATTTCCCTGGATATTCGTAAATAGCAACAGTAACGCCCCCTATCGGACGCCACAACCAGCGGGTACGCAAGCCAGCGTTTCGATACAATCCGTCCATGCAAAATGCCGCCATAAGGGCAAAGGAGAAGGCATGACTGACAGGAAAGCGAAGGGCGGCAGGAATCGCAACCCAACCCCACACGATCTGGCATTCAAACAGTTTCTGGCCCATCCCGATACCGCCCGGGATTTCATGCAACTGCATCTGCCAGCAGAACTGCAGGCAATCTGTGACTTCAGTACCCTTAAGCTGGAGTCCGGTAGCTTTGTCGAAGAGAATCTGCGCCCTTACTTCAGTGACATCCTCTACAGCCTGAAAACCACGGCTGGCGATGACGGCTATATTCACGTGCTCATTGAACACCAGTCATCTCCTGACAAGCATATGGCGTTCAGGCTTCTTCGTTACGCGGTGGCGGCCATGCAGCGCCACCTGGACGCTGGGCATAAACAGCTGCCATTGGTGATATCGGTGCTGTTCTATACGGGCAGGCGCAGCCCCTATCCGTACTCAACCCGGTGGCTGGACGAATTTGCTACCCCTGATCTGGCTGAAAGCCTTTACTGCGGGAGTTTCCCTTTGGTTGATGTGACGGTGATTCCCGATGACGAGATAATGGGCCACCGCAGTATGGCAGCTCTGACGCTGCTGCAGAAACATATTCACCGGCGGGATTTGGCTGACCTGCTGGACAATCTGGCCACCCTGTTGCTGACGGAACACATGACAGGACAGCAGCTGGTTTCACTGATAAACTACCTCGTACAGGCGGGCGAAACTTCAGACGCAGAGGCCTTTGTACGTGAACTGGCAAAACGGGTACCGCAACATGAGGACGAACTGATGACCATCGCGCAACAGCTTGAACAAAAGGGTATTGAGAAGGGCATTGAGCAAGGTATCCAGCTTGGTAGACAAGAAGGCCGTTCAGAAGGTGAGCGCGAAGCTACGCTGAAAATTGCCCGCACTATGCTGCAGAACGGTCTCGATCACCACACCGTCAAAAAAATGACCGGTCTTACCGACGACGATTTGGCGAAGATTCGCCACTGATCTTCATTCCGTCCCGAAACTCTCTATCAGGCCGATACCGCTGGTAGTGGCCCGCGTACAGCGTAGTATCGCCATCCTGTGGCGCCAGGGTGATCGATTGCGTTTTATTGTACTGGCCGCCCATGATAACGATACTGTCGTGCTCGCGTTCAATCAGATAACTGGCCAGCGGCAGATAGTTGGTAATCACCTGCACCTCTTTGCCACACATCTCTCGGCCCAGCAGGAAAGCGGTGAAGTTACAGTTAATCACCACGCTTTCACCCGGCTGCCCTCACGGTGCTACTACGCATAGGCTAATCCGCCGTTCGGCGCCTTCAATGGCTTCAACCCACGTGCTCCATTTCCCCACAATGCCCATATAAAAGAAGCGGGTTATGAATAGCCTGTGCTCAAACTGTTTTGCGAGGATGACGATACGGCAAAAATACGCAATTCGTCGTGTAATCATCACCAAACTGTTACCTCTATCACGCATAAATGTTTTTGTTTGGTTAACTCTTGGCTTGTTTGTTGGTTTTTGATTACAATCATGAGCGAAAACGAACATGTTAGAGCTATTTCGAACATTTGGAGGGAATCGACGTGGAAACCAAAGACTTGATCGTTATCGGTGGTGGCATTAACGGTGCCGGCATCGCGGCGGATGCTGCCGGCCGCGGGCTGTCCGTACTGCTACTGGAAGCGCAAGACTTGGCCTGCGCTACGTCTTCCGCCAGTTCCAAACTGATTCACGGTGGCCTGCGTTATCTGGAACACTACGAATTCCGCCTGGTGAGCGAGGCGCTGGCCGAGCGTGAGGTGCTGTTGAGACTGGCGCCGCACATTGCTTTTCCCATGCGTTTCCGTCTGCCGCACCAGCCGCATTTGCGCCCGGCGTGGATGATCCGCACCGGGCTGTTCCTGTACGACCATCTGGGCAAACGCACCAGCCTGCCGGGCAGCAAGGGCTTGCGCTTTGGCTCTGACTCGGTGTTAAAACCTTCGTTAACGCGCGGTTTCGAATATTCCGACTGCTGGGTTGATGATGCGCGCCTGGTGGTGTTGAACGCGCAGGAAGTGGTCGAACGCGGCGGCGAAGTGCGCACCCGCACCAGGGTTACCCGCGCCTGGCGGGAAGATGGCGTATGGGTGGTCGAAGCCACGGACGTCGACAGCGGCAAAACCCTTAGCTGGCACGCCAAAGGTCTGGTCAACGCCACCGGCCCGTGGGTCAAACACTTCTTCGACGATGGCCTGCAGTTGAAATCGCCTTACGGTATCCGCCTGATCAAGGGCAGTCACATCGTGGTGCCGAAGGCGCATAACCAGCCGCAGGCGTATATCCTGCAGAATGAAGACCACCGCATTGTGTTCGTCATCCCGTGGCTGGATGAATTCTCCATCATCGGCACCACGGATGTGGAATACCACGGCGATCCCAAAGACGTGAAGATTGACGATAGCGAAATCGACTACCTGCTGAAGGTCTACAACGATCACTTCAAGAAGCAGCTGGGCCGTAACGATATCGTCTGGACTTATTCCGGTGTGCGCCCGCTGTGCGATGACGAATCTGATTCGCCGCAGGCCATCACCCGCGATTACACGCTGGACGTGCATGACGATCAGGGCAAGGCGCCGCTGCTGTCAGTGTTCGGCGGCAAGCTCACCACCTACCGCAAGCTGGCGGAGCACGCGTTGGAAAAACTGGCGCGCTACTACCCGAAAGCCGGCCCGGCCTGGACTAAAAACGGCGCCCTGCCCGGCAGCGATATCGGCGGCGATCGCGACAGCTATGCCGCCAAACTGCGCCGCAAGCACGGCTGGCTGCCGGAGGCGCTGGCCCGCCGCTATGCGCGCACCTACGGTAGCCACAGCGAACAGATCCTGGCCGGCGCCAACGGCCTGGCCGATCTGGGTGAAGCGTTTGGCCACGGGCTGTATGAGGCGGAGCTGCGCTATCTGGTGGCGAAAGAGTGGGTGGTGGAACTCGACGATGCTATCTGGCGCCGCACCAAACTGGGCATGTGGCTGGACGAAGCGCAGCAGGCGCGCGTTAAAGAATGGCTGGCCCAGCACAGTAAACCGAAAACGCTGTCGTTGGCCTCGTAAGCCCGCGCGCTAACACCACAGGGGCAACCGCCCCTGTGGCCTGCCCCGGCATTACAGCTTGATCGGCTCGATGTGCCAGATTTCGTCCGCGTACTCCTGAATGGTGCGATCGGAAGAGAAATACCCCATATTGGCGATGTTCAGCACTGTACGCCGCGTCCAGTCATCCTGGTTGCTGTAGACCTCATCCACCCGATCCTGCATGTCCACATAGCTGCGGTAATCTGCCAGCAACTGGTAGTGATCGCCCAAATTCACCAGTGAATCAAACAGGTTGCTATAGCGGTTTGGCTCGCCCGGGCTGAACGTGCCGGTGGCAATCTGCGTCAGCGCCTGGTGCAATTCGGCATCCTGCTCGTAATAGCTGCGCGGGTTATAGCCGTTCGCCCGCAGCGCCTCCACTTGCTCAGCGGTATTGCCGAAAATAAAGATGTTGTCTTCGCCCACGTGTTCCAGCATTTCCACGTTGGCGCCGTCCAGCGTGCCGATGGTCAGCGCACCGTTGAGCGCGAACTTCATATTACTGGTGCCGGAGGCTTCGGTGCCGGCCAACGATATCTGTTCGGAAAGATCCGCCGCCGGGATGATCAACTGCGCCAGGCTAACGCTGTAGTTGGGGATAAACACCACCTTGAGATGATCGTGCATGCGCGGATCGTTGTTGATCACCTGCGCCACGTCGTTGATCAAGCGGATGATCTGTTTTGCCGCATAGTAAGCGGAAGCTGCTTTGCCGGCGAAAATCACCACGCGCGGCACGCTTTCGGCATCCGGATCCTGCAGCAGGCGATTATAGCGGGTGATCACGTGCAGCACGTTGAGTAACTGCCGTTTGTACTCGTGAATGCGCTTGATCTGCACGTCGAACAGCGCGTCCGGGTTGAGCACCACGTTAAGGTTGCGGGCGATCCAAATCGCCAGCCGCCGTTTGTTTTGCTGCTTGGCATCGTGGATCAACTGCAGAAAGCTGGGGTAATCCACGTTCGCTTTGATTTCGCTCAGTTGGCTCAGGTTGGTACGCCAGTGCTGGCCGATGGCATCGTCCAGCACCGTGGAAAGCGGTGGGTTAGCCAGCCCCAGCCAGCGGCGCGGCGTGACCCCGTTAGTCTTATTACAAAAGCGCGTGGGGAAGATACGGGCGAAATCGGCAAACAGCGATTGCACCATCAGTTCGGAGTGCAGCGCGGAAACCCCGTTCACCTTATGGCTGGCCACCACCGCCAGCCAGGCCATACGCACCTGCCGGCCGTGGGCCTCGTCAATGATGGAAACCCGCGCCAGCAGCTCGTTATCGCCGGGCACCAGTTCCTGCACGTGCTTCAGAAAGTGATCGTTGATCTCGAAGATCAGTTGCAGATGGCGCGGCAGGATCTTGCCCAGCATGTCCACCGGCCAGGTTTCCAGCGCTTCGCTCATCAATGTGTGGTTGGTATAGGAGAAGACTTGCGCCGTTACCGCCCAGGCGTCTTGCCAACTGTATTTGTGCTCATCAATCAATAGCCGCATCAGCTCGGGGATCGACAATACCGGGTGCGTATCATTCAGGTGAATGGCGATTTTGTCGGCCAGGTTGTCGAAGCTTTTATGCATCCACCAGTGGCGGTTGAGGATATCCTGCACCGTGGCCGACACCAGAAAATACTCCTGGCGCAGGCGCAGCTCGCGGCCGGAATAGGTGGAATCGTCTGGGTAGAGCACGCGTGACACGTTCTCCGAGTGGTTTTTATCCTCAACCGCCGCAAAATAATCCCCCTGGTTAAACTTACCCAGGTTGATTTCATTACTCGCTTGCGCGCTCCACAACCGCAGCGTGTTGGTGGCGGCGGTATCAAAGCCGGGTATCACCTGGTCATAAGCAATCGCCAAGACTTCTTCGGTCTCCAGCCAGCGGGTTTTCAGCCCCTCCTGCTGAATACGGCCGCCAAAGCGCACTTTGTAGCGGGTGTTATGGCGCGGGAATTCCCATGGGTTGCCGTATTCCAGCCAGTAATCCGGCGATTCCATCTGCTGGCCGTTAACAATATTCTGCTTGAACATGCCGTATTCATAACGGATGCCGTAACCGCAGCCCGGCAGCGCCAGCGTCGCCAGTGAATCCAGGAAACAGGCGGCCAGGCGCCCCAGCCCGCCGTTGCCAAGACCGGGATCGTTCTCTTCCTCCAGCAGTTCGCTCAGATCCAGCCCCATATCATTGAGCGCTTTATCGATGTCGTGATAAATCCCCATCGACAGCAGCGCGTTCGATAGCGTCCGGCCAATCAGGAACTCCATCGACAGGTAATAGACCTGCCGCACATCCTGCGACAGCTGGGCGCGGCTGGAGCGCAACCAGCGCTCCACCATACGATCGCGCACCGCAAACAGCGTGGCGTTCAGCCAATCGTGCTTAGTGGCAATGGCCGGGTCCTTGCCGACAATAAACATCAGTTTATAGGCGATGGAATGTTTCAGCGCTTCCACACTGACCGTGGGTGAGGTGTAACTAAACGGTGAAGTCATAGCTGTGAGATCCCATGTAGCGTGATTACAACAAGCGTTGATAAAGCGACAGATACGCCTTGGCCGCAACGTGCCAGCCAAAGTCCAGCCCCATGGCGTAGCGTTGCACATGGCGCCAGTGTTTCTGCCGGCTCCACAGCACCATGGCGCGCCGGATAGCATTCCCCAGCGCTTTGGCGTCACTATCATCAAACACAAACCCACTGGCGGTGCCGTCGGCCAGGTTTTCCAGCGCGCAGTCAACCACCGTATCCGCCAGGCCGCCGGTGCGGCGCACCAACGGCAGCGTGCCGTATTTCAGCCCGTAGAGCTGGGTCAGCCCACAGGGCTCAAAACGGCTTGGCACCATGATCACGTCCGCGCCGCCGATGATGCGATGCGAAAACGCCTCGTGATAACCAATCTGCACCCCCACCTGCTCGGGGTAATCGGCCGCTGCCGCCAGAAAGGCCTGCTGTAGCACCGCATCCCCGGCGCCGAGCAGCACCAACTGCCCCCCCTGATCCAGCAGCGCGGGCAGGGCTTCCAGCACCAGATCCAACCCTTTCTGGCTGGTGAGCCGGCTGACCACAGCGAATACCGGCAGCGATTCGTCCGCCTTCAGCCCCATGGCCCGTTGCAGGTACACCTTGTTTCTGGCCTTTTCTTTCAGATTGTCGGCGTCATAGCGGGCGCTCAGGCGCACGTCATGCGCCGGATCCCAAATTTTTTCATCCACGCCGTTGAGGATGCCGCTCAGCCGCCCCTGCCGATGCCGTTCCTGCAATAACCCTTCCATCCCGTAGCCAAACTCCGGCCGGGTGATCTCGCGGGCATAGGTCGGGCTGACGGCGGTAATATGGTCAGCATAGAACAAACCGGCCTTCAGGTAGGACATTTGGCCGTGGAACTCCAGGCCGTAGACGTTGTAAAACGCCGGCGGCAACCACAGTTCGCTCACGTGGTGGGCGGAGAACAGCCCCTGATAAGCCAGGTTATGCACGGTGAAAATCGCGCGCGCCGGGTAGCCGTTGGCCGCCAGATAGGCGCAGGCCAGGCCCGCATGCCAGTCGTGCGCATGCACCAACTCCGGCCGCCAGTAGCGATCCAGCCCCTTGGCCAGCTCGCAGGCCATCCAGCCCAGCAGCGCGAAGCGCAGGTGGTTATCGGCATAGGCGTACATTGACTGATCGTGATACGGGCTGCCTGGGCGATCGTACAGCCAGGGGGCATCAATCAGGTAAACGCCAACCCCCTGATAAACGCCGTAACGCAGCCCGACGCGGCCGGCAAACGAGTCAATCTCGGCCACCATCGCCGTGTCGGGGATACCTTTGAAGACGTCGGTAAAGCCCGGCAACAGCACCCGGACATCAGCACCCTCGGCAATTTCCGCTGCCGGCAATGCCCCTACAACGTCTGCAAGCCCTCCTGTTTTCAGCAGGGGGAACATCTCAGAGCATACGTGTAATACCTGCATTATCACTCCTGAAATTCGGCTTAATTCCTTTGAGAGAGATATAGGGGAGCAGCGGGCTTTCCCTACAATTTCGACAACATGTCGCGCGTTACCAGCACAATCCCGCCTTCGGAGCGGTAAAAGCGTTTGCTGTCTTCGTCGGCGTTCTCGCCTATCACCATCCCTTCCGGGATCTGGCAGGCCCGATCGATAACGCAGCGCCGCAGGCGGCAAGAGCGGCCCACGTTCACGTCGGGGAGCAATATCGCCGAATCAATATGGCAAAAAGAGTTCACCCGCACGCGCGGGAACAGCACCGAGTGCACCACCACGGAACCCGAAACGATGCAGCCGCCGGAAACCAGCGAGTTCATGGTCATGCCGTGGCTGCCGGAGCGATCCTGCACAAACTTGGCCGGCGGCAGGGGCTCCATATGCGTGCGGATGGGCCAGGCGCGATCGTACATATCCAGCTCCGGGGTCACCGAAGCCAGATCCAGATTGGCACGCCAATAGGCGTCCAGCGTGCCCACGTCCCGCCAGTACGGCGGCAGGTCGGGGTTGCTGGTTACGCAGGACAGCGTGAAAGGGTGCGCCCAGGCGGCCTGCTGGGCGGTGATTTTCGGGATCAGGTCTTTGCCGAAGTCGTGGCTGGACGACAGCACTGACATATCTTCTTCCAGCAGTTGGAACAGATATTCGGCGTCAAAAATGTAAATCCCCATGCTGGCCAGCGCCATATCGGGGTTGTCCGGCATGGCCGGCGGATCGGCCGGTTTTTCCAGAAACGCCATGATGCGCCCTTGGTCATCGACGCTCATCACGCCGAACTCAGACGCTTCGCCGCGCGGCACCGGAATGCAGGCCACGGTACACAGGGCACCTTTTTCCACGTGGTCGATCAGCATGCGCGAATAATCCATTTTATAGATGTGATCGCCGGCCAGGATGACCACATATTCCGCGTTATAGCGGCGGATGATATCCAGGTTCTGATAAACCGCGTCGGCGGTTCCCTTGTACCAATGCTCGGTGCTCAGGCGCTGTTGGGCGGGGAGCAGGTCGACAAACTCGTTCATTTCTTCGTTCAGAAACGACCAGCCGCGTTGAATATGCTGCACCAGAGTATGGGACTGATATTGGGTGATCACGCCGATCCGGCGAATGCCGGAGTTTAGGCAGTTGGATAAGGCAAAATCGATGATGCGGAACTTGCCGCCAAAGTGAACGGCAGGCTTGGCGCGGTTTGAAGTTAAATTTTTCAAACGCGAACCGCGGCCACCGGCCAGGATAAGCGCGACGGATTTAATCGGTAGTTGGCGTGCCAACATCAGGGGGTCGTTATTTTCAAACCTAACCATAGCGGACTCCTTATTATTGCTTTGCCAGCACGCAAAGCGAGTGCGCGGCCTGGCGCCAGGCGGGTAAAGCCGCCCGCGAGTCTTCCTGATTAAAAGGGGCCACAATGCGCCAATCGCCTTCAGGTAACGTCATCTGCACCGCCAGCGCGGTGGCGTTGATCACCACCAACCAGCGTTGCGACAGCCGGATCTGCAGTTGCCTTTCACCGTGTTCCCACTGCTGGGCGCTGAGCGGGTTCCCGCTGGCATCCAGCCAGGCCACGCTGCCGTCGCCCTGCTGCCACCAGCGATCCTCGCGCAAGGCGGGGATTTGGCGGCGCAGGCGGATCAGCGCGGCGGTGTAGGCGGTAAGGGAATCATCGGCAGCGGCCCAATCCAGCCAGGTAATGGCGTTATCCTGGCAGTAGGCATTGTTGTTGCCTTGCTGGCTATGTCCATGCTCATCACCGGCCAGCAACATCGGTGTGCCCTGAGAAAGCAGCAGCGTCGCCAGCATTACCCGCTGGCTGGCTCTGCGCCGTTGTATCACGGCATCATCGGCCACCGGGCCTTCCACACCGTGGTTGTGGCTAAAGTTACGTTCGCTGCCGTCGCGGTTTTCCTCTCCGTTTGGCAGGTTGTGTTTTTGGTTGTAGCTCACGACGTCCTTCAGGGTAAAACCGTCGTGGGCGGTCAGCATGTTGATGCTGGCGTAAGGGGCTCGCCCACGCTGGTTGAACAGATCGCTGGAGGCGGCGAACCGCCGGGCGAACAGGGCAAGGGGCAGATCCCCCCATAGCCAGAAGCGCCGCATATCATCACGAAAATGGTCGTTCCATTCGGCGAAGCGTCCGGGGAACGCCCCCACCTGGTAGCCGCCGGGGCCTATGTCCCACGGCTCGGCGATCAGCTTGCAGCGCGAAAGCGTATCGTCGGCCAGGATGGCCTGCATCAACGGCGCATCGCGGTCAAATGCCGGTGTGCGCCCCAGCACCGTGCCCAAATCGAAGCGAAAGCCGTCAACGTGGCATTCCCGCACCCAAAAATGCAGGCAGTCCAGCACCCAGGCCACGCCGCCCGGCAGATCTAGGCGCACGGTATTGCCGCAGCCGGTATGGTTGACATAGTCCCCTTGCGGCGTCAGCCAGTAGTACGCCGGGTTATCGATGCCGCTGAACGAGAGCATCGGCCCGTCGCGATCCAGCTCGGCGCTGTGGTTGAACACCACGTCCAGGATCACTTCAATACCGGCTTTATGCAGCGCTTTTACCGCATCGCGCAGCTCATGCAGCGGCGTCATGCCGGGGCGCTGGGAGCCGAAGCGGTTGTCCGGCGCGTAGGGCGCCAGCACGTTGTAGCCCCAGTAATTGCTCAGGCCAAGGCGCTGCAGCCGTGGTTCCGTGGTGTGTTGCTGAACCGGCAACAGCTCAAGCGCGGTGATGCCCAGCCTGCGGAAATGGGCGATCATGGCTGGGTGGCCAAGCGCGGCAAACGTGCCGCGCAGTGCCGCGGGGATGGCCGGGTGTTGCTGGGTCAGGCCGCGCACGTGGGCTTCATAAATGACCGTTTCCCCCCATGGGATGGCGGGCGGGCGATCGTCTTCCCAATCATAGGGTTCATCAATCACGATGCATTTGGGCACCAGCGCCGCGCTGTCGTGCGGATCCGGCAGCGCATAGCCGCCGTGCAGGCGAGGATCGTCCGTCACTGGCCCTTCCACCGCGCGCGCCGCCGGGTCCAGCAGTAGCTTCGCCGGGTTAAAACGCAGGCCCTGCGCCAGATCGTACGGCCCATAGACCCGGTAGCCGTAACGCTGGCCGGGTTTGCCGCCCGGTAGGTAGCCATGCCAAACATCGCCGCTGTGCATCGGCAACGGCAGGCGCGTTTCCGTCCCCGCGCTGTCGAACAGGCACAGTTCTACCCGTTCGGCGTGCGCGGAATAGAGCGCAAAATTGATGCCGTTGCCGTCGTAGTGTGCGCCCAGCGGTGCGGCAAAGCCGGATTCCATCGCCATTAGCGCGCCCCCTGCAATAGGTAAACCGTCGCCAGCGGCGGGACAGTCACGCTGATTGAGTGCGCGCGGCCGTGGCTGGCGATCGGCTCTGAGATGACGGCGCCCTGGTTGCCGATATTACCGCCGTGGTAATGGTGCGAATCGGTATTGAGGATTTCCAGGTATTCGCCCGGCAGCGCGATGCCGATGCGGTAGTGATAGCGCGGCACCGGGGTGAAATTGCTGATGACGATCAGCGTATTGCCCTGTGCATCGTAGCGGGCAAAGCTGAACACCGAGTTTTCGTGATCGTCGACCACCAGCCATTCGAATCCATCGGGGAAATAGTCCCGTTCATACAGCGGCGCATGGCGGCGATAGCAGTGGTTGAGATCGCGCACCAGGCGCTGCACGCCGTGGTGCCAGTTATCCGCACCTTCCAGCAGGTGCCAGTCCAGGCTGGCGTCAAAATTCCACTCGCGGCCCTGGGCGAACTCGCCGCCCATAAACAACAGTTTTTTGCCGGGGTGCGCCCACATAAAGCCGTAGTAAGCGCGCAGGTTGGCAAATTTTTGCCAGGCGTCGCCCGGCATGCGATCGAGCAGCGAGCGTTTGCCGTGCACCACTTCATCGTGCGAAAGCGGCAGCACAAAGTTTTCGGTATAGGCATACAGCATGCCGAAAGTGAGCTTA
This sequence comes from Gibbsiella greigii, assembly GCF_039540155.1. Taxonomy (NCBI): domain Bacteria; kingdom Pseudomonadati; phylum Pseudomonadota; class Gammaproteobacteria; order Enterobacterales; family Yersiniaceae; genus Gibbsiella; species Gibbsiella greigii. Next base: position 120,801 of record NZ_BAABEM010000003.1, on the reverse strand, counting down.
CCGTGGTGATATTTGCGGTACACCGGATCGAGCTGCATATAATCCAGCGTGTCGTGCATCCAGCCCAGGTTCCATTTGTAGTGGAAGCCCAGCCCGTTGGCATCCGGCGGCAGCGTCACCCCGGGGTAGTCGGTGGATTCCTCCGCCAGCGTGACCGCTCCCGGCCTGGCCTGGCCGATGGTCTGGTTGGTGTAGCGCAGAAAGGCGATCGCCTCCAGGTTCTCGTTGCCGCCATAGCAGTTTGGCACCCATTCCCCTTCGGCACGGCTGTAATCGCGATAGATCATCGAAGCAACCGCATCCACCCGCAGGGCATCGATGCCAAAGCGTTCCAGCCAGTAAAAGGCATTCCCCGCCAGATAGTTACGCACTTCATGGCGGCCATAGTTGTAAATCAGGGTGTTCCAGTCCTGGTGGAAGCCTTCCCGCGGATCGGCGTATTCATACAGCGCCGTGCCGTCAAAGTTGGCCAGGCCGTAGGCATCGCTGGGAAAGTGCCCCGGCACCCAGTCGAGGATGACGTTAATCCCCGCTGCATGCGCCACGTCGACGAAGGCCTTGAATTCCGCCGGCGAGCCGAAGCGCCGGGTGGGCGCATACATGCCCAACGGCTGGTAGCCCCAACTGCCGTCGAACGGGTGCTCGTTGATCGGCAGCAGTTCGATATGGGTGAAGCCCATTTCCTGCGCGTAAGGGATCAGCTGTTCCGCCAGTTCCTGGTAGCTGAGCCAGAAGTTGTTGTCGCTGTGGCGGCGCCAGGAGCCGAGATGCACCTCGTAAATGGAGATTGGGCGATCGAAGCCATTGGCAAGCTGGCGCTCCGGGGCGTTGTACACCACGTCAGGTAGCGGGGTGATCAGCGAAGCGGTATCCGGCCGCATTTGTGCTTCAAACGCATAAGGATCGGCCTTTAACTGGGTATTGCCATAGCAATCGATGATTTCGTATTTGTACAGTTGCCCGCTTTGCACCCCCGGCAAAAACAGTTCCCAGATGCCGTTCTCCTTGCGCAGCCGCATTGGGTGGCGGCGCCCATCCCAGAAGTTGAACTCGCCAACCACGGAAACGCGCTGGGCGTTGGGGGCCCAGACAGCGAAGCTGACGCCGGGAACATCGTCCAGCGTGGCCAGGTGCGCCCCCAGCCGCTCGTATGGGCGCAAATGCGTGCCTTCGGCCAGCAGCCAGCTGTCGATGTCTTGCAATAAGGGGCCGAATCGATAGGGATCTTCCACGATCTGTTGGTGATCGTGCCAGTTAACCCGTAGTTGATAACGAAAGGCGTTTTTTCGCCGCGGGATGGTAGCGCTGAAAAAACCGCGCGGATCGTCACAATTAAGCTGAACCAGGCGGCGGCCGGTACTGGCTTCCTGCACCCAAACCTCGTTCGCATCAGGCAACAATGCGCACACCTGCAGGCCGCTCTCGGTGGCATGCATGCCCAACAGGGCGAAAGGATCGGCATAATGACCGGAAATGAGTTGATTAATCACGTCACGATCGGGAAGTACTGACATAGTTTCTTCCTTTGCTTAATAGCATGATCTTGAAGAGGGACTAAAACGCACAAGTCATTGCCTGTGCGTTTATCATGCAATTCATTCACTCTCTAAAGCGTGATTGCGGTCGGTTATTGATTAATCTTTACATTTCCGCCCTAAATTGCGCTTTTTGGCTTATTAATAGATCATTTTCACACTGGTTATAATTTGGTCAGTGTGTTTTGTAAGCATAGTCAATGTCTGTAGAAAACAGTGGGGTAAGCACAAGGAATTTTTTTATCGCCGGGAGAAAGCAAAAACACGGTGGGTGTGGGTAAACCCAAACAGTGGGTGGGGCAGCAGGTAATCCGTTGTTTGTATGGCGCTAATAGCGATAGCCGTGAATTATCAGATACGTTGCGCGCCCGGAATTGGCAGCAAATGCGTTTTTACGGCCAGGCATAGCGCGTTGTCACACTATGCCTGCCTGATTGAAACCCCGCCGCAGGCTGACGGCGGCGCCAGAGTTACAGCAGAATACGCAGCATACGGCGCAGCGGTTCGGCCGCACCCCACAGCAACTGATCGCCCACGGTAAACGCAGACAGGTACTGTGGCCCCATATTCAGCTTGCGCAGGCGGCCAACCGGCGTGTTCAGCGTGCCGGTGACTGCCGCTGGCGTCAGTTCGCGCATCGACAGTTCGCGGTCGTTCGGGATCACCCGCACCCAGTCGTTATGGGTCGCCAGCAGTTGCTCGATTTCCGGCAGGGAAACGTCTTTTTTCAACTTCAGGGTGAATGCCTGGCTGTGGCAGCGCAAGGCGCCGACGCGTACGCACAGGCCATCGACCGGGATCACGCTGGTGGTGTTCAAAATCTTGTTGGTTTCCGCCTGGCCTTTCCACTCTTCACGGCTTTGGCCATTATCCAGCTGCTTGTCGATCCACGGGATCAGGCTGCCGGCCAGCGGCACGCCGAAGTTGTCGGTAGGCAGTTTGCCGGAGCGGGTCGCTTCGGTGACTTTGCGTTCAATATCCAAAATGGCAGAGGCCGGATCCTGCAGCTCTTTCGCCACTTCGGCATGCAGCATCCCCATCTGCGTCAGCAGTTCGCGCATGTGGCGCGCGCCGCCGCCAGAGGCGGCCTGGTAAGTGGCGACAGAGGCCCACTCCACCAGATCGTTGGCGAACAGGCCGCCCAGCGACATCAGCATCAGGCTGACGGTACAGTTACCGCCGACGAAGGTCTTGATGCCTTTATCCAGGCCTTGTTGAATCACCGCATGGTTAACCGGATCCAAGATGATAATCGCGTCTTTTTCCATACGCAGAGACGATGCTGCGTCGATCCAATAGCCTTGCCAGCCGCTTTCACGCAGCTTTGGGTAAATTTCGTTGGTATAATCGCCGCCCTGGCAGGTAATAATGATATCCAGCGCACGCAGCGCTTCAATATCATAGGCATCCTGCAGCGTGCCCTGCGGCTGGCCGCCGATGGCCGGCGCGGCAGCACCGTGCTGCGAGGTGGAAAAGAATACCGGGCGGATGGCGTCGAAATCACGCTCCTGGGCCATGCGTTGCATGAGCACGGAGCCAACCATACCGCGCCAACCGATGAGACCAACATTTTTCATATTACTGTCCTGCCTGCAAAGTGACGACTAAATTATCCCTTCACCTTACAAAATGTAGGCACGGGCGCAAAGTGAATTTATTCGATTGCCGGGGAATTCTCAGCAATCTTGCTTATAAGCATCAAGGTGCCGGAAGGAACACTGGCGCCACAATGACAATCTGAGGTAATGCATGACTGAGATGATTTCAGCCACGGTGCTGTTGTTTTTAATTATGGATCCGCTTGGCAACCTGCCCATTTTTATGTCGGTGCTCAAACACCTGGAGCCGCGCCGCCGTCGGGTGGTACTGATCCGCGAACTGTTGATCGCTCTGCTGCTGATGTTGGTGTTCCTGTTCGCCGGCGAGAAGATTTTGGCGTTCCTCAACCTACGCACTGAAACCGTCTCGATCTCCGGCGGCATCATCTTGTTCCTGATTGCCATCAAAATGATTTTTCCTACCAAGGAGGGCAGCAGCACCGGGCTTTCAGCCGGTGAAGAGCCTTTTTTGGTGCCGTTGGCGATCCCGCTGGTGGCCGGGCCTTCTATTTTGGCGGCGTTGATGTTGCTTTCACACCAGTATCCGAACCAATTGCCGCACCTGGTGGCGGCATTGCTGATTGCCTGGGGGATTTCAGCCACCATTCTGCTGCTGTCGAACCTGTTTTTGCGTTTGTTGGGCAGCAAGGGCGTGAGCGCCCTGGAAAGGCTGATGGGGTTGATTCTGGTGATGCTGTCCACCCAAATGTTTCTGGATGGGGTGCGCGCCTACCTCAAGCTGTAGCGGTAGCCAATGTGAAAACAGGCGCGGCATACCGCGCCTTGGCGTGCAGAGTCATGTGATGTTCAGGCGAGGTTGCCGGTACACTCGCCTGTTTGGGGTTAGATCAGCCTTTCCAGCAGCAGGCAGCCGATCAGGCCGCAGACGGAGATAATGGTTTCCAGCGCTGACCAGGATTTGATGGTTTCAACAATGGTCAGGTTGAAATACTCCTTGAACAGCCAGAAGCCCGGATCGTTCACGTGCGAGAAAATCACGCTGCCGGAACCGACCGCAATCACCATCAGCTCCGGACTTACGCCGGTGGTAGCGATCAGCGGGGCGGCAATGCCGCCGGCGGTAATCGCCGCCACGGTCGCCGAGCCCAGCGCAATACGCAACACCGCGGCAATCGACCAGGCCATCAGCAGCGGCGATACATTGCTGCCGTGCATCATGCCGGCAATGTATTGCTCCACGCCGCTATCGACCAGCACCTGTTTGAAGGCGCCGCCACCGCCGATGATCAACAGCATCATGGCAATGATTTTTATCGAATCGGTAATGGTGCCCATCACTTCATCCATGGTGCGGCCACGGTTCAGGCCAAAGGTAAAGATGGCAATCAGCACCGAGATCAACGTTGCCATCACCGGATCGCCAAAAAACTCGGCGTAAGGCAGCACCGCATGGCCCTTCGGCAACACCATCTCCGCGATGGCGCGCATTGCCATCAGGATGACCGGCACCAGCGCGGTTGCCACGCTGACGCCAAAGCTCGGCATCTCTTCTTCGGTGAAGGTTTTCGGGTTATACAGACCTTCCGGTACCGGTTTATCAATTCCTTTCAGGAAACGGGCATAAACCGGCCCGGCCAGAATAACGGTGGGGATCGCCAATATGGTGCCGTACAACAGGGTTAGCCCCATGTCCGCGTGGAAGATGGTGGCGATGGCCGTTGGCCCTGGGTGCGGCGGCAGAAAGCCGTGGGTCACGGACAGGGCGGCGGCCATCGGCACCCCAACATACAGCAGCGGGATACGGGCGGAAGCGGCAATGGTAAACACCAGCGGTAGCAGCAGCACAAAACCCACTTCATAGAACAGCGCAAAGCCGACGGTGAAACCGGTCAGCACCACTGCCCACTGAATATTTTTTTTGCCGAACTTATCGATCAACGTGGTGGCGATGCGTTGCGCGCCGCCGCAGTCCGCCAACAGCTTGCCGAGCATGGCGCCGAAGCCCATGATCAATGCCAGGCTCCCAAGCGTGCCGCCAACGCCGGCCTTAATGGAGGCAATGACTTTGTCTACCGGCATGCCTTGCATGATACCAACCGCCAGGGCAACCAGTACCAAAGAGATAAAGCCGTTCAGCTTAAAGCGGATCATCAGCAGTAACAGTAGCGCTACGCCGACGGCAACAATCACTAATGGCATAATTTTTCTCCAATTTTTACTGCTTAGCCTGTTTGCGATACTGTGGCGAACAGGGTGTTTGCTCTATATTGGCGCCCTCATCTGATGCCAAGAGAGCATGAGGGCGATGGGGTACAAAATTCTTATCTCGGGTGATCTATCCTTTGTGACAATAATCACATCTCCATTTGTTACCGGTATCATGATACCGGTAACATGATAATATTCGGAACCAGGTTACCCAGCAAAATTCGCATTCTGAGATAGAGATCAAAATTATGGCAGGAAAAAGCATCATCCTGATGGGCGTCTCCAGCAGCGGCAAATCCACGATTGGCGCGGCGTTGGCGCAGGAAATCCATGCAAAATTCATCGACGGCGACGATCTGCATCCGCGCGCCAATATCCAGAAAATGGCGAGCGGCCAACCGCTCAACGATGACGATCGGGCGCCGTGGCTGGAACGGTTGAATGATGCGGCCTATAGCCTGGTTCATAAAAACGAAACCGGGATTATTGTCTGCTCCGCGTTGAAACGCCGCTACCGCGACCGCCTGCGCAAAGATAACGACAATATGGTGTTTATTTACCTGAAAGGCAGCTTCGATGTGATACTCAGCCGCATGAAGGCGCGCGCCGGGCACTTTATGCCGCCTGAGTTGCTGAAAAGCCAGTTTGACGCGCTGGAAGCCCCCGGCCCGGATGAAAAAGACGTGATCTGCATCGATATTGATACCGACGTCGCCAGCGTAGTGCAACGCTGCGTTACGGCGTTAAAGGCGAAATCATTCGATTAGATACTGCCGCCGGGGCTGATGGTAAAGCCGACATCCACCATTTTCGGCACGACCATTTCCCCGCGCAGGCGGGCCAGCAAGCGCTCTGCGCCGATCTGCCCCATACGTTCACGCGGCGTCAGCACGCTGGCCAGCTTTGGCGTCATCACCTGCCCGATATCGTGGCCGTGAAAACCGGCAATCGCCATGTCCTGCGGGATCGCCAACCCTTGCCGCTGGCATTCGAACGCCGCGCCGATCGCCAGGTCATCATTGGTACAAAAAATGCTGTCGATCTGCGGGTAATCACGCTGCGCCTGGCGCAACAGCTCGCCCCCGCCTGAATAGGAAGAAGAGCGCTTAGTCATCACGCTGTAAGGTTCCAGCCCAGATTCGCGCATGGCCTGCTCATAGCCTTGCTGTTTAATGATGGTGCGCTCATCCTGCCGCGCCCCCAGATACACCACGTGCCGGTAGCCCCGGGTGATGATCTGCTGGGTCATCTGGCGTGCGGCTTCAAAGTTGTTGAAGCCCACCGCCAGATCGATACAAGGCGAGACGCAGTCCATCAGTTCCACCACCGGGATGCCGGCGATCTCAATCATTTTGCGGGTGCGCGGCGTATGGTGGCGTTCAGAGAGGATCAGGCCGTCAATGTTATAAGACAATAACGACGTCAGGCGTTCTTCTTCACGCTCCGGCAGATAGCCATAGTGCGCCAGCATGGTCTGGTAATTGTGTGCGTCGGTCACGCTCTCAATACCGCGCAACACCTCGGCGAACACCTGGTTGGTCAGTGAGGGCAACAGCACGCCGATAGCGCGGCTGGTGGCATTGGAAAGAATATCCGGCGCGCGGTTGGGAATATAGCCCAGCTCATCGAGTGCAACGGCGATTTTTTGCCGCAAAGAAGCAGAAACCTGGTCGGGATTGCGCAAATAACGGCTTACCGTCATCTTGGTGATGCCAACCCGATCTGCAACATCTTGAAGTACCGGCCGTTTTTTCTTCATTATTGATGAACTGGCAATCCGTGAATGGGCCGCCATTTTAGCAAAAAAAATGGCGGCCCGGTATTATTGTCTCAAGGCCGGCCCCAGGACGGAGCCGATATAGTGTGACATCACACCGGTGGCAGATCGAACAGCAATATTTCGCTGTCTTGTGCGGCCTGGATGGACAATGCCGTTTCATCCCACACGGCGAATGCATCGCTGGCGCCTGCCGGGTGACCGTTAACCGTTACGCTGCCGCGCACCACCTGGATCCAGATGCGCCGCCCGGCTGGGATCGGGTATGCCGACTGTTCACCGTTCTTCAGCGCCCAACGCCACAGCGTCATATCCTGAAAGACCTGCAGCGAACCGTCGCGCGCATCTGGCGATAGCACCAGTTGGCGCCCCTGCGGCGCATCGAACATGCGTTGTTCATAGCGCGGCGGCAGGCCGATCTGCGCCGGGATAATCCAGATCTGGTACAGGTGCAACGGGCGATCGCTGTTGGCATTGTACTCAGAGTGGCGCACTCCGGTGCCGGCGCTCATGATCTGGAACTCACCGGCGTTAATCTGCTCCTTGTTACCCATGCTGTCCTGGTGCTCAACCGTGCCGCTTAGCACGTAGGTCAGAATTTCCATATCCTTGTGCGGATGGGTGCCAAAGCCTTGCCCACCGTCGATCACGTCTTCATTAATCACCCGCAGTGCGGAGAACCCCATGAAGTCGGGATCATAGTAGTTCGCAAACGAGAAGGTATGCCAGCTATCCAGCCAACCGTGATTGGCATGGCCGCGATCTTGTGCCTTACGTAAATAAATCATGTTCAACTCTCCTCAATGTTTTATTCAGTCTATGCCTGGCTAAAAAAGAAGAAAGCGTAAAAAACTCATCTCTCTGTTCAAGAAATTCGATGGAATAACATCACCAGAAACAGGGATTAACGAGAGGGGGAAACGCCAACGCAAGGCAAAAAAAAAGCCAGCACCCGAGCTGGCTAAGTAAACACTGGAAGCAATGTGAGCAATGTCGTGCCTTCAAGTGATGGCAGCAAAATTTGATGACCATCCCGAGAACGCATGGCAATAATAATCATTATCATTCGCAGCTGTAAAGCGTTTTTTTGCCTAATGCGAAATAATCTCGTTTAGTGGGAATGCGCTGATAATTCCAGCGGTTATTCCTTGTATCGCGCAAGCCGCCGCCTGAGCCGCAGCAAATAACGTCGGCTAAGCAAACGGCCCCATTGCGGGGCCGTTGCGGACGGGTTATTTCAAAAGGCTGACGATCAGCTGTTCACGGCGGTTATAAAACTTGCGATAGGCGAGGTAGCTGGCAATGATGGTCGACAGGCTGGCAGTGGCCAGCAACATAAATGTCACCATAATCTGATACTTAATCGCTTTCACCGGATCGATACCGGCAAATATCAGGCCGGACATCATCCCTGGCAAGCTAACCAACCCAACGGTTTTCGCCGCATCCACGGTGGGGATCAACGAGGCGCGAATGCTGTCGCGGATTAAGGCGGCGGAGGCAAACTTCGGCGAAGCCCCCAGACTGAGCATTTCCTGAATTTTCTGCTGTTCGTCTTTAAAGCGCTGCCCCAGGTTGTTGTAGCACAGGCCAACGGCGACCATCGCGTTGCCTGCGATCATGCCGGAGATCGGGATCACCTGCATAGGGGTGAATACGATTGAGCGGGTCAGCACCAGCACGGCCAGCGTCAGCACCGCCCCGGTGGTAATCGCCACCAGGGAGATGAAAAAGGCGCGGTCGATATATTTGCTACGCTTTTGCGCGTTATAAGCGGCGTTGAAGCAGATGAACAGCACCATCAGCACGGTCAACAGGCTATTGTTCAGATCGAAGATGTATTTCAGCACATAGCCGACAATCACCAACTGCACGACCGCCCGGCAAATGCTCCAGATGATGTCTTTTTCCAGCCCCAGCTTTTCTTTGTGGCTAATCAGAATGGCGATAAGCACCAGGAGCATCGACAGGCCCAGTGATTCATTGGTGATGTTATGTTGGTTCATTATTTTTCTCCTCCTGCTTTTCCCGTGCGTTGGCGCTCAGTCTGATCACGTCGTCCGCGTGGCCGATCTCGTTGGTATCGTGTGTTACCCACAGCACCGCCATTTGCTGTTGTTTGACGTATTGTTGAATCAGCGTGTTCACTCTGGCCTTGTTTTCTTCATCCAGCGCACTGGTGATTTCGTCCAGCAGCAGGACCTTGGGCAAAAATTGCAGATTACGGATCAGGGAAACCCGCTGTTTCTCGCCGCCAGAAAGCTCATTAATGCTTTTTTTCAACATGTCGGGCGCTAATGAAAAGCGCTGCAGATCCTGCACCAGCTTGTGTTCATCCGGCTTTACCTTACGGATTTGATAGGGCAACGCCAGGTTGTCATAAACGGTGTCGCCAAACAGCGCCGGCGTTTGGAAACAATAAGAAACTTGTTTGCGATATTCCTCTGGCGGGATGTCATCAATATTTTTACCCGCAAAGAGAATTCGCCCGTGCGTAGGGCTGAGCAAAGAAGAGATTATTTTCAGCAGGGTGCTTTTCCCGCACCCGGAAGGACCGGTGATCAGCTTAAATTCACCGGGCTGCAGGCTGAAAGAAACAGAATCAAGAATAACCGTGCCATCTATTTGATAATGAATATCATCCAACTCCAATATACTACTGCTTTCCTTCATTATGACTCCGGTTGTTTTCTTGAATTTACTGGCGGGTTACCGCCACGGCGCCAGCCGCCTGGTAATAATCACCAGGGAGGTGGGCATATAAGGCGCTTGTTAGCTAGAGGGCCGCGAAATAACCGCCAGCGGAACGCCGCATAGTATAGGGCTTGCAGAAACGGGCAGGCAACGCTCGTATTATTTTCGCAGCGGCACATCGTGGTTTTGGGCTGGATTTTGTTCCCCTACGACCAGCCAGACGGCAATGCCGATCGCCGCCACGCCGGCGACAAAACCGGCCGAAAGGCGTTCATCCAGAAAAAAGTAGCCCCATAAAATCCCAAACGGCGGAATTAAAAACGTCACCGTCAGCGCACGCAGCGCGCCAATATCCGCGATCAGGCGGAAATACAGCACATAGGCGAAAGCCGTGCAGATAACGCCGACGGCCAGCACGCAGAGCCAGACATCGGGCCGCTGCCAGTTGATTGGCGGCCCGGTGAAAATGGAATAGACAAAAAAGGGCAGCAGGAACAACAGCGCCCCAAGCTGGCTACCGGTGGCGACCAGTGTGGCTTCCAGCCCGCCGCGTTCGGCGATCCAGCGGCGGGTCAAAAAACCGGCAACGGCATAACAACCGGTCGCCACCAGGCAGGCAAGGCTCCCTAGCAGGGCTGTATGTAAAGAAACCATCGCATCGGTTGCCGTGATCAGAGCGATGCCAGCCAGCCCAAGCACCACCCCGCTCATTTTTTTAACGGTTAAGGTTTCATGGAAAAATAGGCTGCCCAACACCACGCCCATTAACGGCGTGGTGGCATTCAATATAGCCGAATAACCGGCGGGTAACAGTTTTGCCGCCAGGCAATACATCAGGAAAGGCACGCCGGAGTTAATCACCCCCAATAGTAACGACACGCCGAACTTCCCTGAAAAATTAACTTTGACCTTGATGAAAAATACTATCGCCAGCAGGCCGGAAAAGCCAAATAATACGCGGAAAAAGGCGGTGTTCATTGCCCCCCACGCCGGCGCGGCAATGCGCATGAAAAGAAAACTGGCGCCCCATAGGGCGGCTAACAGAATTAACCGGCCGTAATCTGCACATCTCATATATGCTCCTGGTTTATCTATCGTGCGTGATTGTTTTACGCCACCATTCCAGCATCGGGGCAGGGGGTATCTCAAACGGCTTTTTTTGAGGTAAGTTAGTTTTTCTTAACCCAACCAGAGGTTTTTATGAAGCTCCCACCTTTGCATGCGTTGATGTGCTTTGAGGCCGCCGGGCGTTTAATGAGTATGAAAAAGGCCGCCGAGGAGCTACACGTCACGCCGGCGGCCGTGAGCCAGCAGATCGCTAAACTTGAGGCGCGGGTGCAGGCACGGCTGTTTATTCGCAGCCACCGCCAGTTGGCGCTCACCCGCGAAGGGCAGATCTATCTACAGGCGATCAGGCCAGCGTTTACCCTGATCGACGCAGCGACCGAACGGCTGTGCAGTGAAAGCCAGCAGCGGAGCATTACCGTCAGTTGCACCAGCGGGTTTGCCATGCAATGGTTGCTGCCGCGGCTGCCCCGCTTTGAGAAAATCTGCCCCGGCATCGACATCCAGCTTAATACCACCAACAGAAAGGTGGATCTGCTGGCGGAAGGCGTCGATTTTGCTATCAGGCACGGGCTTGGCCACTATCCGGGGCTGGAAGTGGAAAAGCTGGTCAGCGATGATCTGTGCCCGGTATGCAGCCCGGCGCTTTTGGCAAAGCACGGCGCCTTGGACGCCCCGGCGGCGGTGCTCAGTTTTACGTTGCTGCATGATGAACACAAGCAGGATTGGGCCTTGTGGCTGCAATCGGCAGGGGTTGAGACGGTGCCCCACTTGCCAGGCCCGGTGTTCGTCGATTCCAACGGGGCGATTGACGCCGCGCTGGCAGGCAAAGGCATTGCGCTGATCCGCACCGCGTTGGTCCGCCAGGAGCTGGCGGCAGGGCGGTTGATCAACCCGTTACGCCTGCCGTTGGCGTCAATCACGGCCTATTACCTGGTTTACGACGCATCCGCCCTTTTGCAACGTGCCAATCAGCGTTTTCGCCGTTGGCTGGCGGCTGAAGCGGCGGCAGAGGGCAACATTTGGGCAAAGTAAAGAGCAATAGCGGCAGGATGGGAAATGGCGAGGATGGACAATAATCGGTTGAGCGATTTTAAGCAGGCACCCGCATATCTAAGAAAAAAGATTCTTATTATAAAGAGCAAGCAGCGGCTTACAGAAACCATTATGGGCTACAAATCAATCACCTTACCTCGCGGTTGATGAATGATCTTCTTGATACTCACGATCAGTTCGGCTGGCCTGAGCAACAACGAACTGATCCGGACATTAATAATCCGGCAGCCATCAAAGCGTGATGGCTCATCGATCGTGATGTCGGAGGCGATGATCGCCAAATCCGCCAGATTGACGTCTGTCACGGTGACCTTGTTTTTTATTCCCAACACCCCCTGGGTTTCGATCTTGATCGCCAGATTATTGTCTTTCGCCAATCTTTCCAACTGTTCAGCGGCCATATAGGTGTGAGCAACCCCCGTCGCACATGCCGTGACGGCAACAATGCTTAACCTTTTATCACCGCCGGCGTGAAGTGCCTCTTCTTTGATTATCTGCGTCATAATAAACTTATACCTTTGTTTCTTCGCCTGTATTCAAGAGGAGTACAATCATTAATCTCCCGGAAAACTTTGCAAAAATAATTCGTATCCGTGAAACCACAGCGTTCAGAAACTTCATTAATCTTCAGCGCGGTGTTCGTCAGCAGCACCCGTGAACGCGATATCCGGGTTGATTTCAGATATTCATTAAACTTAACGTCTGAGTCTTTTGAAAATAAACGGGAAAGATATCCTGGTGATATATTAAATACATCCGCAACATTCTCCCGGTTGATCTCATGATGATAATTGTTGTCAATAAACCGTTTAATTTCGTCGATAAGCGAAATCGGCTCCTTGCGCTCTTTCATGCCTTCGGCCAACTGATAGGAAATATCACTGATTAAGGCATAAATAATGTGCGCAAAAGTTTCACTGGTTTTGTCTTGTGCCCACGCCATCGATTCAGCCAGCTCAAGTAACCTGTCCCGCACGGTGCTGCTGGTGTTCTGCAGGTTAAATTTCTCGACTTCTTTAAACTGAGCGCCATCCCAATTGATAATGCTGAACCCGATATCCTGTTTCCAAAATACGACGGACAGTGAAATGACAGGCGCAGACCATTGCGGAAAATTCCAGCCGTTTGCCGGTATATAGGTAATCGAACCCACGGGACGATCGTACTTAACGATCTTATCCTCACCTTTTGGCAGCAGCATGTTCAATATGCCTTTAACCGTCAGTTCAATTCTGGGGACGTGCAGGCGATAGGCCATGGTCGGCGCCTGAGCGCTGCCGTTGGCCACCAATACGGAATCCGCACCAGAACAAAGATTGCTAAACTCACTCAAAATCGACTGTATGAATACACTCATAAAACGCCTGCAGCCTGATCATGGAAGGACAGGGCGCAACAGCGCTGGATAGCTCGCCCACTATCGGCGGCCAGGTTTCCTGCCCGCGACTTCAGAGATACTGGCTTAGCAATGCTTCGAGATTGTTTTGATCAATCGCGAACAGACGGATCCCTTCAGACAGTTTATCCACGGCCATCGCATCCTGGTTATGAGACCAATAAAACTCAGGTTCGCTCATTACCTGTGGTTTGGTCTGTACCGTACCATCATAGCTGAGCCGAGGGGGGAGATCGCCATCGGTATTTTTCAATTTATCAAGCAGCTGTGGTGCAACAGTCAGGCGATCGCAACCGTTCAGAGCAAGCACCTGTTCGGGGCTACGGAAACTGGCCCCCATCACAATGGTTTGGTAACCATGCATCTTGTAAAAGTGGTAAATCTTCCTGACCGATTCCACGCCGGGATCATGCTCAACGGTGTAAACGGCGCCCGGGTTTTTGGCTTTATACCAATCGGAAATACGGCCGACGAAGGGGGAAATCAGAAATACGCCGGCATCCGCGCATGCCCGCGCCTGCGCAAAGGAAAACAACAGCGTCAGATTACATTTGATGCCTTCTTGTTCAAGCGTTTCTGCCGCCCGGATGCCTTGCCAGGTTGCAGCCAGTTTAATCAGAACGTGTTCTTTGCCCACCCCCTTTTCCTCATAGCGGGCAATCAGCTCGCGCGCCTTGGCGATACTGGCTGCGGTATCAAACGACAGGCGGGCATCCACCTCCGTTGAAATACGCCCCGGGATGCTTTGCAGGATCAGCGTGCCGATACTCACCGCAAGGTAATCCGCAATATCACTGAGCAGTTTATCTTCATTCTTTTGCCGTGATTTAACGGAAACCACGGCATCACGAACCAATTTTTGGTATTGCGGAAGCTGCGCCGCCTTATAAATAAGCGAGGGGTTGGTGGTAGCATCCTGCGGTTGATACGCAATAATACTGTCAATATCACCGCTGTCAGCGACAATAATTGTCCGCTGCTTTAATTTCTCTAGCTGATTCATTATAGAAACCTGTTCGTCGTCGGTCATTATTAAAAGAACAAGGAGGGGCCCACCCCTTGTTGTTAATACATCAATTTACGCCGAGATTTTCGGCAATTTTCTGCATAATCTTATCGCCATGCCGGACGGCGGTATTAGCGCCGACACGAACTATTTTTTTACCGGAAAATCTGCCTTCATTTTTAATGGTGACATCGTTCGTTAATATGACTATATCAGCCCTATTAATATCGGAAAGCGTTAGCTCATTTTCAATACCCGTGGCGCCTTGCGTCTCTACTTTAATTTCCCAACCTTTTTTCTGGGCGGCAATAAGTAAAGATTCCGCGGCCATGTAGGTATGTGCGACACCCGTCGGGCAGGCAGTCACTGCAACCAGAATAGTCATCATGTTTACCTTTTTGCTTGTTACTGTGCTGCGGCAACGCGGGCGGTCAGGCCTGGCATATTAAAGCATTCGGCTTCGTTCTGAATCATGTCCTTAATTTTATTCACCACATAACGTTCTGGCTCAATGCCGAATGATTTCAGATTAGCAAACATTTTTTGCATTTCACGCACGACGTTGGGCTTCTCATAATTATAGTGGCCGCTAAGCTCCAGAATTTCTTTCAGCAAATCCGGCTCGCTGAAAATTTGCTCCTCGGTTTTATTTTTATGTTCATCCGTCATCCATTTCTCCCATTTGTGGCTTAGCACGCATTCACGGGTTAAGACACTTTTCAATTCGGAGGCGGATGGAATAAACCCTTTCGCGGCAAGATCCTGCTCAACCGTGGCAAGTTTGAGGTAAGCGCGTGTTTCGATCGTGCCGTAAGCGGGGGCAACGTTCATCGCGGTGATCCCCAGGCCCGGGTGCTTGAGCAGAATGTCATCGGGCAGATAATCGCCGTTATGCTCTTTCAGCCCAACGCCATAGCGCGTGCTGATCGCGGAGAGCGCGGCGGATTGTTTATCGTTGAAATGGCCGACGTTTTTGGTCAGACGGGTTAATGTCCCCGTTTGCCCGACGATAAACAACGGCTGCGGCAGGCCTTCAGCGGTGAGGCGTTTATTAAGCTCAACGATAAAATCTTCATAGGCGCTGATATCGGTCAGGCCGCCGTTGGTTTCTTCCGTTCCCACTTCATAGAAGAATTCTTTAAGGTTATTTTCCTCACGATATTCTTCACAGAAGCGAATCAACTCTACCGTCCGGCTCAGCACCAACTCGATATCAATCACTTTGCCGACGACATACGGGTCTTTGGTCGGATCGATATGCAGCAGATCGAAACCGGCATCCATATCTATTTTGTAAGAACGGCGCGCCAGTGCCATCGCTTCGGCTTCCGGGATATGGTCTTTACGTTCCTTATCGCGCTGCCACGGGCCACCGTGGTCGCGGCACAGGAAATAGTCACCGTCAAAGCCCACTTTCTCCGCCATGGTTTTTAAATCTGCCGCAAAGCGGAATTGATCCCAGTTATTCACATAGCCGGCGCCGAATTCATCTGCGTCGACCTGATTGCGGCTGGCGATAAACATCAGCGGCAAATCTTTTTCTTTGCCGAGCTCAAAGCAGGCTTGAATCAGCGCCGGCGACATCGGGCCAATACCCAGCATCGTAGACTTACCGCCTTTAACGATATAATCGACATATTGTTTCAACGTATTTTTCATGATAACTCCTGCTTTTTCAGTCAAAAGAAATATCCAGGCCATCATCGTCTTTCTTCTCTGATGCCTTGGGTTTCATTACGGTTTTTAGAACCTTCACGGCGACGGCCGTGGTTAATGCGCCGGCAATAATGGCAATGACGTAGCCAACCGGGTTGCCGATAACCGGCAGTACAATCAGCCCACCCCACGGAGCGGCATTGGTGGCGCCAAACCAGAGCGAAATAATCGAAGCCACCGCGCCACCAATCATATTGGCTGGAATCACCCGCATCGGATCGGCCGCGGCGAAAGGTATCGCGCCTTCGCTGATGCCAATGCACCCCATGATCAGCGCCGGTTTGCCGGCTTCACGCTCTTCATCATTGAAAATGCCTTTGAACAAGAAGGTTGCTAGCGCCATGCCCAACGGCGGGGTACATACCGGCGCGGCGACGGCCGCCATCAACTGTGGGTTGGTGGTGATCAGCGCGACGGCAAAGAAAAACGCCGTCTTGTTCATCGGGCCGCCCATATCGAAGGTGATCATGCAACCGAGGATGGCGCCGAGAATAACGAATGAGGCGCCTTGCATGCCGGATAACCAGACGCTTAACCATTTCATCAGCCAGGCGACGGGATCGCCCACGATGTAATAGATAGCCATCCCGGTCAGGAAAGTACCGACCAACGGAATAATGAAAATCGGCAGAATCAGGCGCAGAAAATCGGGCACTTTCAGCTTGGCGATGCATTGCAACAGCGCATAGACCACCAGGCCGGCAATAATACCGGCGAGCATCCCGCCCAGAAAACCGGCCCCCATCTGGTTCGCCAGTAAACCGCCGATCGCGCCGGGCGCAATCCCCGGTTTTTCAACCATGGAATAGGCGATAAAACCGGCCAAAATAGGGATGAACAACGTCAGGCCGGCGATGCCGATTTCTGACATGGCTTTTAAAAAACCATGATCGGGTACCGCTGCCTTGCCGCTGAACATGACTGCCAATGCCAGAAGAACACCACCGGCGACGACAAAAGGAATCATGTACGACACGCCCGTCATGAAATGTCTTTTAGTATTTTTTAAAAGTTTAAACATATAAACCTCGACTTTTTAAAATGAGGTAACTTTTTTATATTCAGACTTCTAATGTTCTGACTATAAGGTTGTAGAGTTCTTCGGAGGTGGTTGCGTTTTTTATTTCATGTCGAAACTCCTCATTCATAAGTTTCCTGGCCAGCGTCGAAAAATACTTCATGTGTTCGTTATCATCTGCGGTTTTACTGATGGCCAGCATAAAGACCGTATCCACTTCCTGCTCGCCCCAAATAACCGGTGCCGCCAGGCGGGCGACGCTGATTGCCGAATCATTGATATAATCAGACTTGGTATGGGGAATCGCGAAACCGAAGCCGACCGCGGTCGGGAATGAATCTTCACGGCGCCATATATCGTCACACAGCTTTTCTCGATTATCCGTTCTGTGCCGCAGCCAGAGGTTATCGGTCATTTTTTTAATGACTTCGTTTTTATCATTGGCTTCCAGCCCGCAAAGAATAAATTCCTGGGCTAAAACCGGTTTTGCCGTGATCGCTTTTACATCAGGATGCGCAAGCAGGTTTTTTACCGCGGATGAGTTTTTTGCCTTCACCAACGCCTGCGCCAATTGCCGGCATTTTGCGTGGTTCAACGTTCGCAATGCATGTTTGACGGCGGGGATGGAGGCATGGCTCATGCTAAGCTCATCAAATCCCATGCCGATGAATACCGGCAGAAAATCCTTACTGGCGCCCAGTTCACCGCACAGACCGATCCATTTTCCGGCACGGTGGACTTCATCAACCGCGAATTGCAGCGCTTTTAAAAAAGCGGGCGAATAATTATCGTAAACGCTTTCCACCCGGTTATTGCCGCGGTCGGCTGCAAACAAATATTGCGTCAGGTCATTACTTCCCACGCTGAAAAAATCGGCATATTCGGCGATTTCGGGGATGGCGAAGATCACGGAGGGGACTTCAAGCATCACACCGAGTTCGATCTCTGCATCGAAGGGCTGGCCTGCCGTGACCATCTCTTGCTTAACCGATACCAATACCGCCCGGCACCAGGCTACTTCATCAACGCTGGCAATCATCGGTATCATGATTTTGGCGTTGCCCACCGCCGAAGCGCTTAAAATCGCCTTCAGCTGCATCTTGAAAAGTGCCAGATAGTGGGGATAGGTGCGCACGGCGCGGTATCCTAGAAACGGGTTTTCCTCTGTGCCAATGTTTAAATAGTCGACGGGTTTATCACCGCCGATATCAAACGTGCGGAAGATCACCGGCTTGCCGGCGGCCAACTTAACCACCTGGGTATAAAGCGCGGCTAACTCTGCAAAATCCGGGGGCGTGGCGCGATCCATGAACGACATTTCCGTGCGAAACAGCCCAACGCCTTCGGCTCCGCTGGCGAAAACCACCGCGGCTTCTTCAAGGCTGGCGATATTCGCGGCGATCTCAAGACGATGGCCATCGGTGGTGCAGGCCTTGGCATGGACATCGGCCAACATTTGCTGCTGCATCAGGTGCCGCGTGCTGATTTCATAGTGGTAATAGCGCACCACGTTCTCGCTGGGGGTAGCGATCAGCAGGCCGAGATCGCCATCGATAATGATTTCATGCTGTGGATCCAGATTCAGCGATGAAAAATCGATGCTGGCCAGCGCCGGGATACCGAGTGAGCGCGCCAGAATAGCCGTATGGGATGTTTTGCCCGCCGCGGTGAGAACCAGCCCGGTTAAATACGTTTTATTGATTGCCAGAAATTGGCTGGGCGTCAAACTGTTGGCGAGAATAATGGCGGGCTCTTGCAGTTCAAGACTCTGTTGCGGCAACGCATGCGGGCCGTAGATTTTTATCAACAATTGCAGGGTGATATCGAAAACGTCCAGCGCCCGTTCTTTGATATATTTACTGGAAGAGTGGTTGAGAATTTCGCAAAAATCCATTGCCGCGGAAACAATGGCAACCCACGCGCTTTTATGCTCATTGATATAATCGCTAATCGCCGTTTGGAACGCCACGTCCGTAATAATGGACAAATGCGCCTGAATAATATCGTGCTCAACGCCACGGCTATTTTGCAGGGCGGCGTCCTTTTCCTGTTTAAGTTTTTCTAACCCGTCCAGCAGGTGCATTTTTTCGCTTTGGGGGGCCGATTCGCCGCCCGGCGCGCGTGCCAGCATTTCTGCGAAAGACAGGCTCTGGATAACCCGCGGTTTCGCCATCGCTACGCCGCCGCCGATACGTGCGCCCTCAATAAAATGCGGTTTTGTCTCACGTAATGCCCGCGGCAGGTAGCCAGATGGCGAAGCGGTTTCTTCATCATCCCGATCAACGTCAAAAGCGGGTAATTTCTCAAGCAGGTCTGCAAGCTGCATGGCCGCATCGAACTCATCGTCACCCTGCAATGCGATCTGGCATTCATCACCCAATAAGGTATCCGTCGCGACGATGGAAAGCGCGCTCTTGGCGTTCCCCTGTAACCCCGTCCGTAAATTTTTCCATATCACTTCTGACTGGAATGTATTACAAAGGCGTTCAATATGGCCTGCCGGTCTCGCATGGATACCTTCTTTCAGCTCGCATTTATACGTTACCCGCTCTGACATAACCACTCCCGAAAACGTTAATCGTATTTCTGATAAATTTGGATGAACAGGAATGACGCCCCGTGTCGCATGCCTATAATCCTTTATCGTTATCGGGAAAGTTCCTATAGTAAAAAAGTCACCTTTTCTGCAAAAAAAGAACCTACTTGAATTTTTGTGACTCCTGTCATACTTTGCTACCTATAGCGAATTATAGATAATGCGATGTAAATTAACGGTATTTGCCGGTATTAAAACTATTTTCCTGTTTGGGATCGATGTCACAAATTTCTCAATAAGCCAGAAGAGATAACAAAATAAATATAAAAGCGACTTTTCTCCCCTTTAATGCTGGGTGCTCGGTGAGATAAAAAATAACTCTACCTATTTTTTTGCACGGCAGGGGGCAGAAATGCATTTCAAAGGATTGCTGTTTGATCTGGACGGTACTTTGGTTAACTCCCTTGATTTCGTAGAAGAATCCTGGCGTTCCTGGGCCAATAGCAAAGGGTTGGACAGTGAGGCCGTCCGGCGTTATCTGCATGGAAAACCGGCAATGGCAACCCTGCGCCATTTCATGCCTGGGGCCAGCGGCGCTGATTTGGTGCATGAATTTACCCTGCTTGAAAATTTTGAAGCGCGTAACACGGCGAGTATCACGCCGGTTCCGGGCGCTGTTGAATTCCTGTTAACGCTGCAGCGGCTCGCTGTACCTTGGGGGGTTGTGACATCTGGTTCGCTGAAAGTGGCTTCAGCCCGGATTAAACGGGTAGGGTTTCCGGCTCCGCCAGTATTGGTTACCAGTGAGGATATTCAGCATGGTAAGCCAAACCCAGAGCCTTTTCTGTTGGGGGCCGGCCGGCTCAATCTTCAGGCCGCAGACTGTATTGCCTTTGAGGACTCGTTCGCCGGCCTGGTCTCCGCGCAACAAGCGGGATGTGCGGTGGTGGAAGTGTTAACCACCAAGACGGTACCCCATGATATTACCCCTTTTCTGACGGTCGCTGATTACCTTGGCGTCTCCGTTGCTGCGGCCCGCGGATATTATTTTACCCTGAAGTGTTAATTGCGATTTTGGCGACACTCTACCGGTCATCCGTTGTTTAATCGGTGATAATCTAATTATTACCCTGTTATCTTTTTGCCATGGCCGCGTGAGCACAAATTAACCCATTCGCTACCGCAGAAAATAGCCGCGCAATATTTTTTCTTCAATGGGGTATTTTTGCACCACATCAGGGTGATACCGCTTTGATCTGAAGAGATAACCGTCTAGAATAGCTGCCGCAAAGACGTTGATGAGAAGACGTCATAAATACATCATAAAAAACCGATATTATCCTGGCTCGAAACACCCCGCACTTTCCCTCGCAAGCAGCAATTGACTTTTAATTAAACAAAACAGGACCCCCGATGAGACGTAAGTATTGCGCCATTATCATTCCGGCAGTGTTATTTACCCATGCAGCATCTGCTGCGGAATTATACAACAAGGACGGCAATAGGCTTGATTTATATGGCAAGGTCAAAGCGCTCCATTACCTATCCAAGGATGCTGATAATAACGGTGATAAATCTTACGTTCGGTTTGGTTTTAAAGGCAGCACCCAGATTACAGAGGACTTATCAGGTTATGGGCAATGGGAATATCAACTTTCGGCTAATCACACCGAAGCCGACAGCACCAAAGACACCAAGACCCGCCTGGGGTTTGCCGGCCTGAAATATAAAAACTTGGGTTCATTCGATTATGGCCGCAATTACGGGATTATTTATGATATCGGCGCCTGGACTGACATGATGCCGGAATTTGGTTGCGGCACGTATATCAAGACCGACAACTTTATGAATGGCCGAACCAATGGCGTGGCCACTTACCGTAACAATAACTTTTTTAACCTGGTTGATGGTTTGAATGTTGCTGTGCAGTATCAGGGGAAAAACCAAAAAAACCAGAATGACAACCGTTCTGCCAGCAAGGCTAACGGTGATGGATGGGGTATATCTTCCAGCTATGAAGTCTTTGACGGATTACGCGTGGGCGCAGCTTATGCCTCATCCAACAGAGTGAGCGCACAGAAAGAAGGTACCTACGGCAAAGGGAATAAGGCCGATATATGGGCCGTTGGGCTGAAATACGATCCTGGCAGTGTCTATTTGGCCGCGACTTACTCTGAAAGCCACAACATTGTGCCGATTTCCGGCACGGCCGTGATTCATGGTACGGCGACAAGCGTTAATGGTTTTGCCAATAAAGCTGAAAAAATAGAGTTGGTGGCCCAGTATCAGTTCAAATCCGGTTTCCGCCCGTCGGTGTCTTATGCCCAGTCGAAGGCAAAAGATATTGAAAATATCGGCAGTGCCGATCTGGTAAAGCATATTGAGATTGGTACTTATTACTATTTCAATAAGAACATGTCCACCTATGTGGACTATAAAATCAACCGGCTCAATGATGATAATAAACTGGGGATAAAAAACGACAATATCTTTGCCGTTGCATTAGGCTACCAGTTCTAGGTATAAGTAGCGCTACCTGCCCGAATGAAAGGCTTAGCCGATAGGCGTTAACTAATGAGAAACGATAACCTGCTGTCGTCACGCTATCAGGATAATAGCGTTAGCGCTGGTTTCATCTGCCGTTTCTGATTTTTACCCTTATAACGTGATAGCGCAGCCGGCTATCACCTTATTTTTATGACGCCGCCAGCGCTTGCGCGCATGCCCAGGCAGAACTCCAGGCCCACTGGAAGTTGTATCCCCCCAGCCAGCCGGTCACGTCGACCACTTCACCGATAAAATACAGGCCGGGTACTTTGTTGGCCTGCATCGTTTTTGAGGAAAGTTCGTGGGTATCAACGCCGCCGATGGTCACTTCCGCCGTACGGTAGCCTTCGGTGCCGTTGGGCTGTACCCGCCAGTTTTGCAGGTTATCCACCAGCGCTGCGATCTGGCCTGACGTAAGCTGCTTCAATGTGGCTTCCGGCAGTTGCCCGAGCGTTTGCAGGCACTCTACCAACCGTTTTGGCAAATGCAGTGCCAGCGTGTTTTTCAGGCTTTGGTTCGGGTGCGCCTGGCGTTGCTCATCAAGGAACCCCGCTAAATCAAATGCAGGAAGTAAGTTAATACTCACAAACTCACCCGGTTGCCAGTAGCTGGAGATCTGCAGCACCGCCGGGCCGGACAGGCCGCGGTGGGTAAACAGAATGGCTTCACGAAAACGGGTGCCGTTTTCCGCCGTGATCTCTGCCGGCACCGAAACGCCGGAAAGCGATTGCGAATGTTCCAACAGCGGTTTATGCAGGGTAAACGGCACCAATGCGGCCCGTGTCGGCAATACTTTCAGGCTGAACTGTTCCGCCAGCTTATAGCCGAACGGCGTTGCGCCCAGCCCCGGCATCGAAAGCCCGCCGCTGGCTACCACAAGTGAGCGAGCGCTCACTATGCTGCCGTTAAGCTGCAGTTCGAACCCGGCAGCGGTTTTTTCTACGCCGAGCACTTCGCTGCGCAACCGCAGAGAGACCAGGCCCAGCTCACACTCTTGCACCAGCATATCGACAATTTGCTGGGCCGATTCATCGCAAAACAACTGGCCGAGCGTTTTTTCGTGGTAGGCGATACCGTAGCGGTTGACCAGATCGATAAAATCCCATTGAGTATAACGCGCCAGCGCCGATTTACAAAAATGCGGGTTGCTGGAAAGGTAGGCCGCCGGATCCGCGTGCATGTTGGTAAAATTACAACGCCCGCCGCCGGACATCAGGATTTTTCGGCCCGGTTTTTTGCCGTTATCCAGCAACAGCACCCGGCAGCCGAGTTGCCCTGCCTGCGCCGCGCAAAACATCCCGGCCGCGCCCGCACCGATTATGACGACATCAAACTGTTCCACCCAAGCCCCTCGAAAATCA
This sequence comes from Gibbsiella greigii, assembly GCF_039540155.1. NCBI lineage: Bacteria > Pseudomonadati > Pseudomonadota > Gammaproteobacteria > Enterobacterales > Yersiniaceae > Gibbsiella > Gibbsiella greigii. The sequence continues at coordinate 97,327 of NZ_BAABEM010000003.1, read as the reverse complement.
CAACTGCCGTAAAAAGGCCGCCATTTTACGCTATTTTGCCGCCACTCATCGGCAAATTTACCGAGAAAAAGCGCTTAATGAGTGATAATAACCGAAGAAAGTAAGAAAATATTACAGGTTAGAAATCCACATAATGCATTGAAATTAATTATTTTTATTAGTTTATTGTCATTAAATGGTCACATTGAAATCAAAAAAACGTCATATTTTGCTTTTCCCCGGCACCGATTGTCACCGATAATGCGCGGCGTTCATGTCCACCAACCTGGCTTAACGCTTATGTTGCATTTGTTCGCTGGCCTGGATTTTCATACCGGCCTGATGTTGATTCTCGCACTGTTGTTTGTCTTGTTTTATGAAGCCATTAACGGTTTTCACGACACGGCCAATGCGGTTGCTACCGTCATTTATACTCGCGCTATGCGTTCGCAGCTTGCGGTCGTCATGGCAGGTGTCTTCAACTTTCTTGGCGTAATACTCGGTGGTTTGAGTGTCGCCTATGCCATTGTTCATCTGTTGCCGACCGATCTGCTGTTGAACGTCAGTTCAGCGCACGGGTTAGCGATGGTGTTCTCAATGCTGTTGGCCGCCATTATTTGGAACCTCGGCACCTGGTATTTTGGTCTGCCGGCGTCCAGTTCCCATACGCTGATCGGCGCCATTATCGGCGTGGGGTTAACCAATGCCCTGGTGACCCATACGTCAGCGGTCGATGCGCTGAACATCCCGAAAATGATCAGTATTTTCCTGTCATTGATCTTTTCCCCACTGGTGGGGATGCTGGTCGCCGGGGTGATGGTGTTTATATTGCGTCGCTACTGGAGCGGTACTAAAAAACGCCAGCGTATTCATATGACCCCAGCCGAACGCGAAAAGGTCGACGGCAAACGCAAACCGCCGTTCTGGACCCGCATCGCACTGATCCTGTCAGCTATCGGCGTTAGCTTCTCGCACGGTGCTAACGACGGGCAGAAAGGCATTGGTCTGATCATGCTGGTGCTGATTGGCGTTGCTCCTGCCGGTTTTGTGCTTAATATGAATGCAACCGGTTATGACATCACACGCACGCGTGATGCCGTTAACCACTTGCAGCAGTTTTATCAGTCGCACGGTGATTCGCTGTCGCATGTGCTGACGCTGCAGCCGTTGGGTGCTATCGCGGATAGTACCGCCGGCGATCAAGCGGAATTCCACTGCGACAATTCAAGCGCGCTGCCTGCGCTGGAATACACCACCGGCCTGCTGAACGATCTGCAAAGCTACGATCAACTGACGGTTGAACAGCGCAGCCATCTGCGCCGCCTGCTGATGTGCGTCAGCGATACCGCAAGCCGTGTCGCCAAGCTGCCGGAAACTTCCTCAGAAGATAAGCGCTTCCTCAACAACCTGCGCCAGGATCTGCTGCAAACCGTTGAATATGCGCCGTTGTGGATTATCGTTGCGGTTGCATTGGCGTTGTCGCTGGGCACCATGGTGGGCTGGCGCCGCGTCGCGACCACCATCGGCGAGAAGATCGGCAAGAAGGGCATGACTTATGCTCAGGGCGTATCGGCCCAGATGACAGCGGCGCTCTCCATCGGCGTGGCCAGCTATACCGGGATGCCGGTATCCACCACGCACGTGCTGTCTTCTGCTGTCGCCGGGACGATGATTGTCGATGGCGGCGGCGTGCAGAGCAAAACCGTGAAGAATATCCTGATGGCATGGGTGTTAACCCTGCCGGTATCGATCGTGCTTTCCGGCGGGCTCTACTGGTTGGCACTGAAGCTGATCTAAGCACCGGGCCACACAGAATGCGATGCCAGTCAGCTTGCTGACTGGCATTTTTTTCACCCGTCTATCAGCCCAATGCCTGAAGATTGCGGTATGACAAGGGGATTGGCTCAATACCAAATCAGCATGGCAAGCAGACTTATCACCACCAGGCCGCACAGGGCGGAAGTCAGTACGAACTGGCCGCGCACCCGCTCGCAGCGGCGGATAAACTCGGGATCATGATGATCGGTGTAGCGCTGCGCATAGATGTACCGCACCAGCCTTAGCTGCTTGCTCGGCTGGCCGTGCGTGGTAAAAAAGCCCCCTCCGTCGACATATTGATACAACAACGGGTCACAGCCGCGCAATACCACCAGCAGCGCCCGCAGAGAAGAGTAATAACGCGCCATGTTTATCACACAGACCACACACAAAGCCCAAAACAGCGCGACGGTACTGATCATGATTCCCCTCCTCAAGGCGTTGTCATCCGCGGCAATCCACCGCGGCCAACCACCCAACCACTACCACAAATTCAACGGCTTTCTGGCGCATCGCCCACGGCAGAGTCCCAGGGGGTATTGCTATTGATGTCACACAGGGAACGGCGAGGCCTCTATTCATTATTGTAGGATAATGAGACGCAAACCAATCTGCATCATGCATAAAATTTATCGCAATCCGCTCGGTTGTCACCTACCACTTGGTTATAACGCATAACCACAGCTTTTTACTGCGCGATGAGCAACGGCGATCAGGCTATACTTTTGACCAGATACGCTTATCTTTCTGGCGCGCAGGCGAGTAATATCCACTTAAATAATAGGATTTTCAGTGCAGTCGGTGTAAAACGGAAGCGTAACGGTGACAGAATCGATTGATACAATGCAGTGTGATCGCCCCAACATATCACTGTGTTATCTGAATGATATTATGCAGGTAGACCGAAAGCGCCGGATTGCAACGCCGAATATCTGCTAACTCTTTAATCAGTCTTATATGGAAGGAGTATTCTCATGGCTTACAAACACATTCTGATCGCGGTTGACCTATCGCCAGAAAGCAAGACGCTGGTCGAGAAAGCCGTATCAATGGCGCGGCCGTATAATGCGAAGGTGTCTCTGATTCATGTGGATGTTAACTATTCCGATCTTTACACCGGCCTGATCGACGTCAACCTTGGCGATATGCAAAAGCGCATCTCTGAAGAAACCCGCCACGCATTGGCCGAACTGTCGCAGAACGCCGGTTATCCGATCACTCAAACCCTGAGCGGTAGTGGCGATTTGGCGCAGGTGCTGGTCGATGCCATCAAAAAATACGATATGGATCTGGTGCTGTGCGGCCATCATCAGGACTTCTGGAGCAAACTGATGTCCTCTGCGCGCCAACTGATCAACACCGTGCATATCGACATGCTGATCGTGCCGCTGCGCGATGACGATGAAGCTGAAGAAGAAGAAACCGAGTAAGCACGATTTTGCTTCACCCCCATTCTGTTCGGGATGGGGGTCTTTCCCGCCGGCGGGTCGGCGCGTCTCTTTTATGCGGCAAGCCTATAACCTCAATCTGGCAGGGCTGTCTTTACGCCGGTGAAAAGTGATATTGTTCACAGATCCCACCAATAGCGTTATTGCCTCACGGCTGCAGTGGTTATACCACGGCAGGCAAAGCATCTTAAGTTATATTATTGTTTATTTATTGTTAACAAATGGTTTGTTTTTTCGTTCTGGCGCGTTGTAATATTACCACCATGTAAATAATTAACTTATTTTTAACAAGTAATCGCCGGTAATTTTACCTTAATGGGCACAGATCACATTTTGTTAACTTCGACTGCGCGTGCTATTCCATTCCTTTGTAATCTGCAGGCCGTGGAGAAACCTCCCCCTACAGATAAAAAAGGTACAGCTATGAAATTTAACCTCGCATTATTCAATGCATGTGTGGTTTCTGCGTGCATATTATCAACAACACCGGGCTTTGCTGCGGAGAAATATGACATTGCCGTGGTCGCCAAAGTTACGGGGATTCCGTGGTTTAACCGTATGGAGGTCGGTGTTAAAGAAGCGGCGACCAAACTGGACGTTAATGCTTACCAAACCGGCCCTTCAACCCCCGATCCCGCCGCCCAGGTGAAAGTGATCGAAGATCTGATCGCCAAAAACGTGAACGCTATTATTGTGGTGCCGAACGATGCCAAAGTGCTGGAGCCGGTGCTGAAGAAAGCGCGCGATAAAGGCATTGTGGTGCTCACCCATGAATCGCCGGATCAGCAAATCGGCCAATGGGATATCGAAACCATCGACAGTGAGAAATATGCTCAGGCCAATATTGATGAGCTGGCCAAGAACATGGGCGGTAAGGGCGGCTACGCGATTTATGTCGGTTCACTGACCGTGCCGTTGCACAATGCCTGGGCGGATTTCGCCATTAAATACCAGAAAGAAAAGTACCCAGACATGTTTGAGGTCACTTCCCGGTTGCCGGTGGCGGAAAGCATCGACAAATCCTATGCCACCACGCTGGATCTGACGAAAACCTACCCGCAGATGAAAGGCATCATCGGTTTCGGCTCCCTCGGCCCGATTGGTGCCGGCCAGGCGGTCGCCAGCAAGCGCGCCAAAGACAAGATTAGCGTCGTGGGCATTGCCATGCCGGCCCAGGCGGCGCCCTACCTGATGCGCGGCGATATCAAAAAGGCCCTGCTGTGGGACCCGAAAGACGCAGGTTATGCCCTGGTGACGGTGGCCGATCAGCTGCTGCAAGGTAAGGAAGTCACCCCGGATCTGACCATTGATGGGCTGGGCAAGGCGGATGTCGATATGGAACACAAAGTCATTCGGTTCAACAAAATTCTGGAAGTGACGAAAGACAACGCCAAATCACTGGGCTTTTAATTTTTATCTTGCGCCACACCAGGGAAAAGAAGCGCACTCCTCTGGCTATAAAGAGGCGTGCGCCTGAAAAACAATAGCCATTATTTTATGCATCCGCGTCAAAATAACACATTGCACAGGCTAACGTTATGACATCAACCACTGCATTTATCACGCTGGAAAATATCAGTAAGCAGTTTCCTGGCGTATTGGCCCTTGATCGGATCAATCTCACGCTGAATAAAGGCGAGGTGCATTGCCTGGCCGGGCAAAATGGCTGTGGTAAAAGCACCATTATTAAAATTATTTCCGGGGTGTACCAACCCGAAAAAGGTGCCACTATTTTATTTGAAGGGAAACTATTCCATTCCCTGACGCCACAGCTTTCCGCTTATTACGGCATTCAAGTTATTTACCAGGATCTATCGTTATTCCCTAACCTGACGGTGACGGAAAATATTGCTATCCATCGCCACTTACCCGGCGGGCATTTTTGGGTTAATCAACGCGCGATGCGTCAGACCGCGCTGGATGTTATGGCCCGCGTCGGCGTGCGTATCGATCCGGATAAAAAAGTCGAGAAACTGTCGATTGCCGATCGCCAACTGGTCGCCATCTGCAGGGCGCTCGCCGCCGAAGCGCGGCTGGTGATCATGGACGAGCCTACCGCTTCGCTCACCCGCCAGGAAGTGGATGGCCTGCTGCGGGTGGTTAATGAGCTGAAAGCGGCTGGCATCTGCGTCGTATTCGTTAGCCACCGGCTGGATGAAGTTATGGAAGTGGCCGATCGGATCAGCGTAATGCGCGACGGCCAACTGGTCGGCACTTACCCGGCAAGCGAGTTGGACAGCCACGAGCTGGCTTTCCTGATGACCGGCCAACGCTTCCATTACAGCCAACTGCCGGCGCAGCCAGCGGTGGAAAGCACTCCGCTGCTGGAGGTTTGCGGGCTTACGCGGCGTGGAAAATATCACAATATCAACCTGGCGTTGCGTGCCGGCGAAATTGTTTCCATCGTTGGCCTGCTGGGCGCCGGCCGCACGGAGCTGTGCCTGGCGCTGTTTGGCATGGCGCACCCTGACGGCGGTGAAATCCGCATTGCGGGGCAGCCGGTGCAACTGCGCACTAACCGGGATGCGGTGCGCCATGGTATCGGCTACGTCTCTGAAGATCGCCTGACGCAGGGGCTTATCATGGAGCAATCCATCTTTGACAACACCATCGTCACCGTTTTTGACAAGCTACATACGCCACTCGGGCTGTTGGATCACCAGCGTGCCCGCGCCCTGGTCGATAAGCTGATTCGCGAGTTGAATATCAAAGTCTCCGATAGCGGCCTGCCGTTGAAGACGCTATCCGGCGGCAACGCCCAGCGCATAGCGATCGCCAAATGGGTCGCTACCCAGCCGAAGATCCTGATCCTTGATTCGCCTACCGTCGGCGTCGATATCGCCAATAAAGAAGGGATCTACCAGATCGCCAGAGATCTGGCCGCGCAAGGGATGGCGGTGTTGATGATCTGCGATGAGATCCCGGAAGCCTACTATAACAGCCACCGGGTGTTGGTGATGCGCAAAGGCGAACTGGTGGCCGAATTTGCGCCGCACCACAGTACGGAACAACAGATTGCCGAGGTGGTCAATGGATAAATCCCTTCTTGCACGCCTGGCAGGGCGGCATGAGCTTTACCTGGGCCTGATGGTGCTGTTTCTGGCTATCGGCCTGAGCGCCACGACGACCGAATTCCTGACGCTCGGCAACCTGACGGACGTCGCCACCAGCTATGCCATTTTGGGGATCCTGGCCTGCGGCCTGTTCGTGGTGCTGATCGCCGGCGGTATTGATATTTCTTTCCCGGCGGTCACCGCCATCGCCCAGTACGTGATGGCAAGCTGGGTCATTGATCATGGCGGCAACTTCCCGCTGGCGTTCGCTTTGGCGATTGGCGTGGGGCTGCTGCTTGGGCTGGTGAACGGCTTTCTGGTTTATTGGCTGAAGGTGCCCGCCATTATTATCACCATTGCCACACTCAACCTGTTCTATGGCCTGTTGGTGTATGCCACCAACGGCACCTGGTTGTATGGCTTTCCGGACTGGTTCATGGATGGCATCAGTTGGTTTTCGTTCACCGCCGCTGATGGCTATGACTACGGCTTGACGCTGCCGCTGCTGTGCCTGTTGGCGGTCATCGTCATCACCGGCGTACTGATGAACTTTACCCGGCTGGGCCGCCAGATTTTCGCCATGGGCGGCAACCGCGATGCGGCATCGCGCCTGGGGCTAAACCTGCTGCGGCTGCACTTCTACGTGTATGGCTATATGAGCATTCTGGCCGGTGTTACCGCCGTTGTGCAGGCGCAGATAACCCAATCAGTCGCTCCCAATTCGCTGCTTGGCTTTGAACTGACGGTGCTGGCCGCCGTGGTGCTCGGCGGCACCAGCATGACCGGTGGGCGTGGTTCTCTTACCGGCACCTTGCTTGGCGTCGTGCTGCTGGCTTTCCTGCAAAACGGCCTGACGTTGCTTAGCGTTTCTTCTTACTGGCATACGGTGTTTAGCGGGATGATTATTCTGATCAGCATCAGCGCAACCGCCTGGAATGAAAAACGTAAGTTGGCCAAGGAGTTATAACATGTCGCAGTTAATTCGTTTTCTCCCCGGCGACCGTATCATCCGCTTGCAGGGGATTATCATCATCGCCGTAGCATTGCTGTTCGCCGGGCTGCTGGGCGGGCGTTTCTTCAGCGCCGGCAACTTCCAGTCGATCGCCTCGCAGTTGCCGATCCTCGGTATGCTGGCGCTCGGTATGGGGATCACCATGCTAACCGGCGGCATCAATCTGTCGATTATCGCCGGGGCGAATGCCTGTTCGCTGGTGATGGCGGCGATCATCATCAGCCATCCCGATCAACCGTTGTTTATCGCCCTGGCGCTGCTGGCCGGGCTGGCGGTCGCGCTTGCCATTGGCCTACTGAACGGCGCGCTGGTCGCCTGGGTTGGTGTCTCGCCGATTCTGGCTTCGCTGGGCACAATGACGCTCATCAGCGGGCTGAATATCCTGCTTTCCAACGGCGCCGTGATCTCTGGCTTCCCCGCAGTGATTCAGTACATCGGCAATGGCAGTATTCTTGGCATTCCGGTGGCGCTGTTGCTGTTCCTGTTGGTGGCCGCCGGGCTGTGGCTGCTGTTGGAACACACGACGCTGGGGCGCAGCCTGTACCTGATCGGTTCCAACGAGCAGGCGACCCGCTTTAGCGGCGTCAATACGGCGCGGGTACAAATCGCCGTGTATATCCTTTCGGCCCTGCTTGGCTGGGGGGCCGCGCTGCTGATGATGGCGAAATTCAACTCCGCCAAGGCCGGTTACGGCGAATCCTATCTGCTGGTGACCATTCTGGCCTCGGTGCTCGGCGGCATTAATCCGGACGGTGGGTTTGGCCGTATCCTGGGGCTGTTGCTGGCGCTGATCGTGCTACAGATGTTGGAAAGCGGCCTCAATCTGCTGGGCGTCAGCAGCTATCTGACAATGGCCCTGTGGGGCGGCGTGCTGATCCTGTTTATCGCATTACAGAATCGAAAGGCCTGAGGAGAAGAAGAATGGCGAGTTATTTCATTGGCGTAGATGTTGGCACCGGAAGTGCGCGCGCAGGCGTATTCGATCTCAACGGGCATATGGTCGGGCAGGCCAGCAGGGCTATCGAACTGTACCGCCCAAAGGCGGATTTTGTCGAACAATCTTCAGACAATATCTGGCAGGCGGTGTGCAACGCGGTACGTGATGCCGTCAACCAGGCTGATATCAACCCGATCCAGGTGAAAGGGCTGGGGTTCGACGCCACCTGCTCGCTGGTGGTGCTGGATAAAGAAGGCAAGCCGCTGACCGTCAGCCCGTCCGGCCGCACCGAGCAGAATATCATCGTGTGGATGGATCACCGGGCGATCGCTCAGGCTGAGCGTATCAACGCCACCAAACATCGGGTGCTGGATTTTGTCGGCGGTATTATCTCGCCGGAAATGCAAACGCCGAAAATGCTCTGGCTGAAGCAACACATGCCCACCACCTGGGCCAATGCCGGCTACCTGTTCGATCTGCCGGATTTCCTCACCTGGCGCGCCACCCAAGACGCCACCCGCTCATTGTGCTCAACCGTGTGTAAATGGACCTACCTCGGCCATGAACAGCGTTGGGAAAAAAGCTATTTCAAACAGATTGGGCTGGAAGACGTGCTGGAACACGACGCAGCAAAAATCGGCAGCGATGTGAAAATAATGGGCGAGCCGCTGGGCCACGGCCTGACCGTACGCGCCGCCGGCGAAATGGGCCTGATCGCCGGCACTGCCGTCAGCGTCTCCATCATTGATGCGCACGCCGGGACGCTGGGCACCATTGGCGCCACCGGGGTTTCCGGCGAGGTGGCGGATTTCGATCGACGAATCGCGTTAATCGGCGGCACCTCCACCGGGCATATGGCGATGTCGCGCACCGCGCGTTTTATCAGCGGCGTATGGGGCCCTTATTATTCCGCCATTTTGCCGGGCTACTGGCTGAATGAAGGCGGGCAGTCAGCCACCGGGGCGCTTATCGATCACGTCATTCAGTCACATCCGTGCTATCCGGAGCTGCTGGCGCAGGCCAAAACCGGCGGGAAAACCATCTATGAAGTCTTGAACGCGTTGCTAAAACGTATGGCGGGCGAGCCGGAGCATATCGCCTTCCTGACCAGGGATATCCATATGCTGCCCTATTTCCACGGCAACCGTTCGCCGCGCGCTAACCCAACCTTAACGGGCGTCCTGACCGGGTTAAAACTTTCACGCACGCCGGAAGACATGGCGCTGCACTACCTGGCGGCGATTCAGGCGATCGCGCTGGGCACGCGCCATATCATTGAGACCATGAACCAGAGCGGCTACAGCATTGATACCATCATGGCCAGCGGCGGCGGCACCAAAAACCCGATCTTCGTGCAGGAACACGCGAATGCGACCGGTTGCGCGATGCTCTTGCCCGAAGAGAGCGAAGCAATGTTATTGGGCGGCGCCATGATGGGCACCGTTGCTGCCGGGGTATTTGACACGCTGCCGGAGGCGATGAACGCCATGAGCCGCATCGGTAAAACCGTTACGCCGCAGACCAATAGCATTAAGCAGTATTACGATCGCAAATACCGTGTTTTTCATGAGCTGTACCATGACCACATGAAGTATCGACAACTGATGCAGGAGGGGGCATGAGCGAGCAGGAATGGCAGCGTGCCGTCGATGCCTGGGCGGTTTACAGCCGTGAATTGGCGCAGTTGCCACAGCGGATTGACGCCGCAACCTGGCAACAGTTGATCGCGAAGCTCAGCGGTTGTAAAGGCAAGATTGCCGTTAGCGGTGTGGGCACATCCGGCATCGCCGCGCGCAAGGTCGCCCATATGTTGGCCTGTGTGGAGCGGCCAGCAATCTATCTGAATGCCACCGACGCGGCGCACGGTGATTTGGGCTTTTTGCGCAGCGAAGATTTGATGATTTTGATCTCGCGCGGCGGTAATTCGGAAGAGCTTGCACGCCTGCTTCCCACGCTGCATGCCAAGGGCGTACCGATTATCTGCGTCACTGAAAATCTTGATTCCGCTATCGCCCGTGCGGCGCAGCTGACGATCAAAACCGGGGTGGAAAAGGAGATAGATCCGCTGAATATGCTGGCAACAACGTCAATTGTGCTGGTATTGGCGATCTTTGACGCCGCTTGCGCCTGCCTGATGGCGCGCAACGGCTTTGATAAGCAAACCCTGCTGGCGGTGCACCCCGGCGGGAATGTGGGCAAAAGCCTGCGGGAAGGGCGCTAGCGGCCTTTTACCTAGGCGCCATAGCCCATCATCCGCAGCAACTGCTGGGCTTGCTGCACGGCTTCCTGGCGGTGGGCGACGCCCAGTTTTTGATACAAATTGCGGATGTGGGTTTTGATGGTGGTCGCGGCCACGGCCAGTTCAGCGGCGATTTGATCGTTACTGTAACCGGAGTAAATCAGCCCCAGCACTTGCCATTCCCGCTGGGTGAGCGGGCTGGTGCGAATCAGCTCCGGCACCTGCGGGTGCGTCAGCAGTTTTTCAACGAAGTTCTCATCGAAATGGGCAAATTTGTGCCGGTGGTGCTGGTTAATGTCGCGCAGGATACGCTGTGCACGGTGCTGTTCCAGCTCCGGCAGGGTATTGAGCTGAATCAACTGGCGCAACTGTTGCGCCATGGCTTCGCCTTCAATCACAAAGTGGCTGATAAAGCCGGTGCGGTTAGCCAACGACAGCGATTCGATCAATACCCGTTGGGCATCGTTCTTGCGCTCCATCTGCCAATAGAGCTGGTTGCTCAACAACAGGTTGCGGTTAAGATCGCTTGAGAGCCGCAGGCGGCGGGCGTTGTCGTTCAGTTCATCCAGCACCACTTCCGCTTCTTCATACTGCCCGAGCAGGATCTGCACGCGCGCGATATTGCGCCACTGGCCCTGCATAAAATGGTTATTGGCCATGCCCGGCTTTTCGGTGTGGCGTAACCAGTTGGCGGCCGCCTGGGTATCGCCGGTCATCTGCCAGTAAATCACGCGCGGCTTGTCTGCGTTGGTCAGCCAGTCGCGATGGTATTGCGAGCCGTGCAGCAGCGCCTCGCAGCGTTGCAGATGGGCGTTGGCGTTGTCCAGATCGCCGCGGGCCAGCGAGCATTTCGCCAGCATGGCCAGGCACTGCAACTGCTGTTGCGGCTGATAGTTGCTAAGCACTTTCAGCCCTTCACGCGCCGCTTCCTCGGCTTCGTCCAGCCGTGCCCACGACCACAGGATCTGCGAGCGGATGCGCAACAGGAATTCGTGCATCGGCAACTGTTCCAGGTGCTGCTCGCGCACCAGCTCAAAGGCTTTATCCTGGGTTTCGTAGGCGGCCTGCAAGAACCCCTGGGCGATCAGAATTTCACTTTGTTGCAGCAGCGCCCACAGCGCGTAGTGGTAGGCGTGATGGCGGCGCGCCATTTGCTCGGTTTGCTGCATCATCGGCAGCGCCCGCGCCAGTTCCCCTTTGCAGTGATGCACTTCGCCGGTAACCGAGGTGGCGACAATGCGGCTGTAGTAGCTGGAAAGCGGCAGGAATTTTAGCGCTTCGGCGGCCAACCGCTCGGCCTCTTCCGGCTTGCCGGCGTTAATCGCCACCTGCGCGCGCAGGGCGTTGAATTCCGCATGCAGCGTTGGGTTGATCTCAATTTTGTGCTCAAGCATTGCCTGCTCGGCGCGTTCGAGCTGGGTATTCACCTCGTTATAGCGGTGCTGGCTTTGCGCCAGCCAGGCTTGCAGCAACGCCAACTTGGGGTTTTGGATCAGGCGCTCATACGGCAGGGCATTCAGGCACTCTTCCAACAGGGCCAGCTCCGAGTGGTGGAACAGCGACCAGGCGTGTTGCAGCAGGATATCCCGTAGCATGCTGACGTCACTGGCGGCCAGCGCATGGTGAATGGCCTCCGCCGGGTAGCCGAGCGCCAGCCAGCCTTCAGCCGCCGCACGGTGCAGGCCGGGCAGCTCCATCGCCAGCTCCCATTGGCAGCGCTGGCGCAGGAAAGAAGCGAACAGCGGGTGAAAGTTGAACCATTCGCCGGTGTCGTCCATCCGGTGGATAAACAGCCCCTGGCGTTCCAACTCTTCCAAACGTTGCTGGCCGTTGTCTTCACCCGTCAGCCGGACGATCAGCGCATCGTTCATTGAGCGCAGCACGGAACAGCGTAATAAAAAGGCGCGGGCCGCGGGATCGACGTGATCGAGCACTTCATCGACCAGATAGTCGGTCAGGTGGCTGGCGTTGAGCCCGGCCAGCCGTTTGGCGGAAAGCTGGGCGGAGGAGGTGGCCTGGCGGGCGGAAAGGGCGATCAGCTGCAGCGCGGTGGCCCAGCCTTCAACTTCATCGCACAGGCGGCTGCTGTCGTGCTGCTCCAGCGGCATGGACAAACGGCAATCAAAGAACTGCTTGGCTTCCTGATGGTTGAACGCCAACTGCAGGCTGCTTAGCTCCAGTAACTGATCGCGAACGCGCAGGTTGGCGATGCCAAGCGGCGGCAGCGTGCGCGACAGCAGAATCAGCGTCATGTTTTCCGGCTGGTGACGCAGGAAAAAGCGCATCGCTTCGTGGATGATGTCATTGGTGATCAGATGGTAGTCGTCAATCACCAGATACAGCGGCTGGTGCCAGGTCGAAAGCTCAATAAATAGTTGGCCGAACAGCGCGGGCAGGCTGGCATATTGGTGTTTTTGGCTCAGCGCTTCGCTTTTCACGCAGTGGCCGCCGGTGGCCTGTTGCAGGGCGGCGACCAGATAGCTGGCAAAGCGCTCGGGTTGGTTGTCGCTTTCGTCCAGTGAATACCAGCCCAAATCCGCTTTGCCCGCGGCCCATTGGGCCACCAGCGTTGTTTTCCCATAGCCGGCCGGGCAGTTGACCAACGTCAGGCGATAGTTTGCCGCACTGGCTAACTTTGCCAGCAGGCGATTGCGCACCACGGTATTTTGCAGCCGTACCGGACGGCTCAGTTTTGAAGGGATCAGCATAGTTTTTCAGACGCCCGTTGCGCTTTACGCAGCCGTTAACCTGCCCAAAGGTATGTATTACATCGCCATTCCCGAGAGAGAGGCTCGCAACACATTATTTTATTATCTACTTAACTTCCGACAACGTTACACGTATTGCAACAAGCTTCCTGCATCGCTTGGAGTTAAGTTGCTGCCGATCACACTTTTTTACGTTTATATCCGCCAGCGAGCGGCGCCGTTTTCCCTACTTTTTTAGGGGTGAATCGGGCGCGGCGTGCAAAAATCCAGCAATGCGCACAACTATGCTAACGTTAATAGAGCATATTGTTCGTTTGCCGCCGCCCACGGCGGCTTTTTGCTGCATTCAGGGGGCAAAAAGTGTCTGCGATCACAATTTTAACTACGCCCCAATCCTCCTCCCCAGCTAATCCCCAGGCGGGATGATGCTCTCATGCGCGCTCCCCGGCACGATAACCCCAAATTGGCCCACTTACAGGATAGAGAGTTTCCCTATGTCACAGCCTACGCTTAAAAAGGATGCCTTTGTTGCGGCATTGACCCGTCAATGGCAACGCTTTGGCCTGGATGCCGCTGAGCAGATGACCCAGCACCAGTGGTGGCAGGCGGTCAGCGCCGCGCTGGCGGAACAACTGGCGGCCCAGCCGGCGCCGCGCACGCGCAGTAGCAAAACGCTGCGCCACGTGAACTATATCTCTATGGAGTTCCTGATTGGCCGCCTGACGTCAAACAACCTGATTAACCTGGGCTGGTACGATACCGTGGAAGGCGTGCTGGCGGAGCAAGGGATCGCGCTGGCGGATTTGCTGGAGCAGGAAACCGATCCGGCGTTGGGCAATGGGGGATTAGGGCGCCTGGCGGCCTGTTTTCTTGATTCTATGGCCACGGTGGAACAGCCTGCCACCGGCTATGGGCTGAATTATCAGTATGGTCTGTTCCGCCAGTCGTTCAGCGGCGGCCAACAGCAGGAAGCGCCGGACGATTGGCAGCGTGAAAGTTACCCGTGGTTCCGTCATAATGCCGCGCTCAGCGTGGACGTGGGCGTTGGCGGCAAGCTTGAAAAGCAAGCGGATGGCCGCGAACTGTGGCGCCCGGCGTTTACCCTGCGTGGCGAAGCCTGGGACTTGCCGGTATTGGGCTACCGCAACGGCGTGGCCCAGCCGCTTCGGCTGTGGCAGGCCACCCACGCGCACCCGTTCAATCTGGGCGATTTCAACGACGGCAAGTTCCTGCAGGCAGAGAAACAGGGCATTGAAGCCGCCAAACTGACCAAAGTGCTCTACCCCAATGACAATCACCAGGCCGGCAAACGCCTGCGTTTGATGCAGCAATATTTCCAGTGCGCCTGCTCCGTGGCGGACATTCTGCGCAAACACCATCAGGCAGGGCGCAAGCTGGAAGAACTGCCCAAATATGAAGTGATCCAGCTCAACGATACCCACCCCACCATCGCCATCCCGGAACTGCTGCGCATTCTGCTTGATGAACACCAATTAAGCTGGGATGCCGCCTGGGCGATCACTAGTAAAACATTCGCCTATACCAACCACACGCTGATGCCGGAAGCGCTGGAATGCTGGGACGAAAAACTGGTGCGCAGCCTGCTGCCGCGCCATTTTTCCATCATCAAACAGATTAACGCCAACTTCAAAACGTTGGTCGATAAGCACTGGCCGAACGATAAAGCCGTATGGGCCAAGCTGGCGGTCCATCATGACAAACAGGTGCGCATGGCCAACCTGTGCGTGGTGAGCGGTTTTGCCGTCAACGGCGTAGCGCAACTGCATTCGGATCTGGTGGTGAAGGATCTGTTCCCGGAATACCACCAACTGTGGCCGGAAAAGTTCCACAACGTGACCAACGGCATCACGCCGCGCCGCTGGCTGAAACAGTGTAACCCCGCGCTGTCGGGCCTGATCGATGAAACGCTGAAGGTGGAGTGGGCGAATAATCTGGATGCGTTGCAAGGGCTGGAAAAATACGCCGACGATGCCGGCTTCCGCCAGCGCTATCAGCAGATTAAGTACGATAACAAAGTGGCGCTGGCCAGCTATGTGCACAACGTCATGGGCCTGACGCTGAACCCGGACGCCATTTTCGATGTACAGATTAAACGCCTGCACGAATACAAGCGCCAACACCTCAACCTGCTGCATATCCTGTCGCTGTACCGCCAACTGCGCGATAACCCGCAGTTGGATATCGTGCCGCGGGTATTTTTGTTCGGCGCCAAGGCCGCGCCGGGCTATTACCTGGCGAAGAACATCATCTATGCCATCAATCAGGTGGCCGAGGTGATCAATAACGATCCGCTGGTGCAGAATCGGATCAAAGTGGTGTTCATTCCCGATTACCGCGTGTCGGTGGCGGAACTGATGATCCCGGCGGCGGATATTTCCGAGCAAATTTCCACTGCGGGCAAAGAGGCTTCCGGCACCGGCAACATGAAACTGGCGTTGAACGGGGCGCTGACCGTCGGCACGCTGGACGGCGCCAACGTTGAGATTGCCGAGCAGGTTGGCCAGGAGAATATTTTCATCTTCGGCAACACGGTGGAACAAGTGAAGGCGCTGCAGGCGAAGGGCTATGATCCGCTCGCCTACCGCAAGAAAGATAAACACCTGAAAGCCATCCTGGACGAACTGGCCAGCGGCCTGTTCAGCCACGGCGACAAACACGCCTTTGACATGCTGCTGCACAGTCTGCTGGCCGGCGGCGATCCGTACCTGGTGTTGGCGGACTTTGCCGATTATTGCCAGACGCAACGGCAGGTCGATCAGCTGTATCGCAACCGTGATGAATGGACGCGCCGTACCATCCTTAACACCGCACGCGTTGGCATGTTCAGTTCGGATCGCGCGATCCGCGATTATCAACAGCGTATCTGGCAGGCCAAACGTTAAGGAGAACGTATGGAGCGTAAAGGTATTGAGCAGGCGGCGGCGCGGGCGGGTATTGCTGCCGACTTCATCAATGCCCATGGCAAGCTGCAGGCCATTGGGCATGACACCAAGCGTAAACTGCTGGCGGCGATGAACCATCAGCAGGCCGCGCCGGGTGCGACGCAAACCGCGCCGTTGCCGGCGGTGAAAGTGTTTCATGCCGGCAGCCCGATCGCTCTGCCGCTGGCGGGCAGCGGCGAATACCGCTGGCAACTGGTGCTGGAAGAGGGCGGCCAACGGCAGGGGCGCGCCCGGGCAAGCAAGACCTTGACGCTGCCGGATAACCTGCCGTTGGGCTATCACCAACTGACGTTGGCGCAGGGGGAACAGCAATGGGGCTGCCGGCTGATCGTCGCGCCGCAACGCTGCTTTGAGCCGGTTAGCCTGCAGGCGGGGAAAAAGCTGTGGGGAGCCTGTGTTCAGTTATACACCTTGCGTTCTGAGCGCAACTGGGGCATCGGGGACTTTGGCGATCTGCAACGGATGGTGGTGGAAGTGGGCGCACGCGGTGGAGCGTTTGTCGGCCTTAACCCGATTCACGCGCTGTATCCGGCCAACCCGGAAAGCGCCAGCCCCTACAGCCCGTCATCCCGGCGCTGGCTGAACGTGATTTATATTGATGTGAACGCGGTGGAGGATTTCCAGCGCAGCGCAGCGGCCCAAAAGTGGTGGAAGAAAACGGCCACCCAAAAAAAGTTGCACGCGGCACGCAGCAGTGACTGGGTGGATTACGGCACGGTGACCCGGCTGAAGCTGGCGGCGTTGAAGCTGGCTTTTCCGCTGTTTTTAGCGCGCAGCGCGGATGATCCATTAAAACAGGCTTTCGATACCTTCGTAGCCGCCGGCGGCAGCAGCCTGTATCAGCAGGCGGTGTTCGACGCTTTACATGCTCACCTGTGCGCGGAGGATGGCGCCATGTGGGGCTGGCCGGCATGGCCGGCGGCATACCGCCAGGCGAACAGCGAAGCGGTCACGCAGTTTTGCCAACGGCACCAGGAAGAGGTGGTGTTTTATCAGTGGCTGCAATGGCTGGCCGCCAGCCAGTTTGATGCCTGCTTTCGTCTGAGCCAACGGCAGCAGATGCCTATTGGGCTGTACCGCGATCTGGCGGTGGGCGTAGCCGAAGGCGGCGCGGAAACCTGGTGGGAGCGTGAACTGTATTGCCTGCAGGCCTCGGTCGGCGCGCCGCCGGACATCCTCGGCCCGTTGGGGCAGAATTGGGGCCTGCCGCCGATAGATCCGCACGTGATGAGAGCGCGCGGCTACCAGCCGTTTATCGATTTGCTGCGGGCCAATATGACCAGTTGCGGCGCACTGCGTATCGATCACGTGATGGCGCTGCTGCGCCTGTGGTGGATCCCGTATGGCGAAACGGCCGATCGCGGCGCCTATGTGCAATATCCGGTGGATGATCTGCTGGCGGTGTTGGCGTTGGAAAGCCAGCGGCACCGCTGCATGATCATCGGTGAAGATTTGGGCACCGTACCAGTCGAAATCGTCAGCAAGCTGCGCGACAGCGGGGTTTACTCTTACAAAGTGTTGTATTTCGAGCATGATGAAGAGAACCAGTTCCGGGCGCCGCAGGCTTACCCAGTGCAGGCGATGGCCACCATCACCACCCACGATCTGCCCACCTTGCGCGGCTATTGGCAAAGCGACGATCTGCATCTGGGGGAGAAGCTGGGGCTGTATCCGGATGCGCAGGTGCTGCGTGGGCTATATGCCGAACGCGATCGGGCCAAACAGGGCTTGCTTGATGGCCTGCATGGCTATGGCTGCGTGCCGCAGAAGGTGGGCAAACGCGCGGCAACGCTGGCCATGAGCCCGTTGCTGAACCGCGGCCTGCAGCGTTATATCGCCGATAGCGCCAGTGCGTTGCTCGGCCTGCAACCGGAAGACTGGCTGGACATGGCGCAGCCGGTGAATATTCCCGGCACCAGCAATCAGTACCCAAACTGGCGGCGGAAGCTGACGGAAACGTTGGAGGCGATGTTTGCCGATCGGCAGGTGAATCGGTTACTGAAGGATTTAGACCGGCGGCGGCGGAAGGTTTCAGTGGGGTAGCGGGTGTTTAGCACCGGAGCAGGGCAGGCCGCCCTGCTCCGGTGGTTGCTCGCCCGCGCATAGGCACGTGCGCCGGCGGTTAGAAGTAAGAGTGTTCGCCGCGCTGGTGCTCGGTAAGATCGCGCACACCTTTCAGTTCAGGGAACGTCTGCAACAGCTCTTTCTCAATGCCTTCTTTCAGCGTGACGTCGACCATCGAACAGCCGTTGCAACCGCCGCCGAATTGCAGGATCGCCAGCCCATCGTCGGTGATTTCCATCAGCGTTACGCGGCCGCCGTGGCCAGCCAGCTGTGGGTTGATCTGCGATTGCAGAACATATTCAACCCGTTCAATCAATGGGGCATCGTCGCTGACCTTACGCATTTTGGCGTTAGGCGCTTTCAGCGTCAGTTGTGAGCCCAACTGATCGGTCACGAAGTCGATCTCGGCATCTTCCAGATACGGCGCACTCAACTCATCGACGTAAGCAGACAGCTTATCGAATTTCAATTCGACGTCCGTTGCTTCCACCGCGTCCGGCGGGCAATAAGAGACGCCGCATTCGGCCGTCGGCGTGCCCGGGTTAATCACGAAGACGCGGATTTGGGTGCCTTCTTCTTGATTTGCCAGCAGTTTGGCAAAATGTTCCTGTGCAGCATCTGTTATACGAATCATAGCATTAGCTCAGTAGTTGACTTCTTTAGTTGGTTATAATACGCCCATTGCCAGGGCACTACAACGTGCGGCAAATGCACCATATCTGCAATGACGCGACGCCTTGCTGCTGTAATAGTTTAGCGATTTCCGCCACGGTACTGCCAGTGGTGACCACGTCGTCCAGCAGCACGACGTGCCGCCCAGCCAGATTGTCATCACAGCGGAATGCACCGCGCAGGTTGCGCCGCCGCTGGCGGGCCGTCAGTTGCCGTTGCGGCGTGGCCGCCCGCACCCGGCGCAGCGCCGCGGGGCGATATTCGCACCCCAGCCAGCGCGCCAGCGGGCGGGCAAGCAAATCCGTTTGGTTATAGCCCCGTCGCCAGGCGCGTTTTCTCTGCAAAGGTACCGCGACAACGATCTCGGGTTTGTTCAGATCTTGCTCTCGCCGGGTTTGCAAGTAGCGTAACAGTAACAGGCGTGCCAGCGTGGGCGCCAATTCCGGCGCATGATGGTATTTGAACTTCTGGATTAATTGGCTGAGCGGCGGACGATAATCCGCCACAAACACCATACGCTGCCACGGCGGCGGCCGTTGCAGGCAGCGCCCACAGATATAGCGCGCGTCCGCCGGCAGGCCGCAGCGGGGGCAACAGGGCGGCGTGGCCAACAGCGGCGGCAGGCAATAGCTGCAAATGCCTTGTGCGGCCAGACGTAATGGCTGCCGGCATAGCCAACAGCGGCTGCGGATTGATAGCATAGGCGCCTCCGTGACGGTTGATAACAAGGACAATAACGATGACGGCGCTGTATTGGCAAACGATAGGCGAAGGCGAACGCGATCTTGTGCTGCTGCACGGGTGGGGTTTGAATGCGCAAGTGTGGGGTTGCACGCTGGAGCGGTTGGCGCCGCATTTTCGCCTGCATCTGGTGGATTTACCCGGCTATGGCCGCAGCCAGGGCTTTGGTGCGCTATCGCTGGCGCAGATGGCGGAGGTAGTGTTGGCAGCGGCACCGCCGCAGGCCTGGTGGCTGGGCTGGTCGTTGGGCGGGCTGGTCGTCAGCCAGATTGCCTTAACGCAACCGCAGCGCGTGCAGGGGCTGATTACCGTGGCGTCATCGCCGTGCTTCTCTGCTCATGATGACTGGCCGGGGATCCGCCCTGACGTCTTAAGCGGTTTTCAGCATCAGCTGAGCCATGATTTCCAGCGTACCGTGGAGCGTTTTTTGGCGCTACAGACCTTGGGAACGGCCAGCGCCCGCCAGGATGCCCGCTTGCTGAAATCGGTGGTGTTGAGCCAGCCGGTACCGGGCGTCGATGTGCTGAACGGCGGCCTGGAAATACTGCGTACCTGTGATTTGCGCCGGCCGATGGCGGCGCTCACGCTGCCGTTGCTGCGGATTTACGGTTATCTCGATGGTTTGGTGCCGCGCAAGGTCGCCGCTTTGCTGGATGCCCAGTGGCCGCAGTCGTGCTCGGTCATTATCCCCAAGGCTGCGCACGCGCCGTTTATCTCCCACCCGGAAGGGTTTGCTGAGGTGATAACCCGGTTTGTCGCCGAACGCTAGCATTGGCCGGTGTGATGGAGAGCGGAGAGTAATACGCAGAGCGGCTCATCACCGCTCTGCATGGTGGCGTAGTTAACGCTTTTTACCGAAGGCAGCGGCCAGAGCATCGCCCATCGCGCTATTGCCTGCCGGCGCGCCGGCAACGCTGCGGGGCTTGTGCTGATTGGCCGCCGGGCGGCTGCCGTTATCCCGCGCCGGGGCATTGCCGCCGCGGCGCACGGTGCCTTCACCCGGCTGTTCATCCAGGCGCATGCTTAGTGCAATACGCTTGCGCTGCAGATCCACATCCATCACTTTGACTTTGACGATGTCGCCGGCTTTCACCACGGTATGCGGATCCTCGACGAACTTATCCGCCAGCGAAGAGATGTGTACCAGCCCATCCTGATGTACGCCGATATCAACGAACGCGCCAAAGTTGGTGACGTTGGTGACGGTGCCTTCCAGGATCATCCCCGGCTGCAGATCGTTGAGGGTTTCCACGCCGTCGGCAAAGGTGGCGGTTTTGAATTCCGGGCGCGGATCGCGGCCGGGTTTTTCCAGCTCTTTCAGGATGTCGGTCACCGTTGGCACGCCGAACTGCGCATCGGTGAAATCGCTGGCCTTCAGGCTGCGCACGGCGCTTGGGTTACCCATCAGATCCTGCAGGCTTTGCTGGGTAGCCGCCAGGATGCGTTCCACCACCGGGTAGGTTTCCGGGTGCACGGTGGAAGCGTCCAGCGGGTTGTCGCCGTGGTTGATGCGCAGGAAGCCGGCGCATTGCTCAAAGGCTTTCGGCCCCAAGCGGCTGACCTTCAGCAACTGGTCGCGGTTGCTGAAGCGGCCGTTCTCATCGCGCCAGGCGACGATGTTTTGCGCCATAATGCGGGTTAACCCGGCAACGCGCGCCAGCAGCGGCACGGATGCGGTGTTCAGATCCACACCGACGGCGTTTACGCAGTCTTCCACCACTGAATCCAGCTTCTTCGCCAGTTGGCTTTGGCTGACGTCGTGCTGGTATTGGCCGACGCCGATGGATTTGGGTTCGATCTTCACCAGCTCCGCCAGCGGATCCTGCAGGCGGCGGGCGATGGACACCGCACCGCGCAGGGAAACGTCAAGGTTCGGGAACTCCAGCGCCGCCAGTTCAGAGGCGGAGTACACCGATGCACCGGCTTCGCTGACGATCACTTTCTGCCCCTGCACTTCCGGGAACTGTTTTTGCACCGCGGCGAAGAAGCGTTCGGTCTCGCGTGAGGCGGTACCGTTGCCGATGGCGACCAGCTCAACCTTGTGTTTGATGCACAGCGCGGCAACCACGGCGGCGGCCTTGGCGGCCTGGCCGGTGTGGGGGTAAATGGTATCGGTGGCGACCAGCTTGCCGGTGGCGTCGACCACCGCCACTTTCACCCCGGTGCGCAGGCCCGGATCGAGCCCCATGGTGGCGCGCATGCCGGCGGGCGCCGCCATCAGCAGATCGTGCAGGTTGCGGGCGAAAACGTTAATGGCTTCGTCTTCCGCACGCTCGCGCACCGTGCCCATCAGCTCGGTTTCCAGGTGCAGCAGCACTTTGATGCGCCAGGTCCAGTTGACCACCGCCCGGCGCCAGCCGTCCGCCGGGGCGTTGTTCAGGCGCAGGTTGAGGTGATTGATGATGATCTGTTCCGCATGGCTTTCGCGCGGCGCTTCTTCAAACTGCGGATCGGCATTCAACGACAGCTGCAGGATGCTTTCGTTGCGGCCGCGGAACATCGCCAGCGCGCGGTGTGAAGGCACTTGTGAAATCGGTTCGTGATGATCGAAGTAGTCGCGGAATTTAGCGCCTTCCTCTTCTTTGCCCTCAACCACTTTGGCTACCAGGTGGGCGTTTTTCCACAAATAGTCACGCACTTTCGCCAGCAGGGTGGCGTCTTCGGCGAAGCGTTCCATCAGGATGTAGCGCGCGCCGTCGAGGGCGGCTTTCACATCCGCCACGCCTTTTTCTTCGCTGACGTACTGCGCCGCCAGGGTTTCCGGCTGCTGCTGCGGATCTTGCCACAGGGTGTCCGCCAGTGGCTCCAGGCCGGCTTCAATGGCAATCTGCCCACGGGTACGGCGCTTGGGTTTGTACGGCAGGTAGAGGTCTTCCAGCTCGGTTTTGCTGAGCGTCGCGTTAATCGCCCCTGCCAGCTGTTCGGTCAGCTTGCCTTGTTCCTCGATCGATTTGAGGATGGTCTGGCGGCGGTCTTCCAGCTCGCGCAGATAGCCCAGGCGGGTTTCCAACTGGCGCAGCTGTGTGTCGTCCAGGCCGCCGGTCACTTCCTTACGATAGCGGGCGATAAACGGGACGGTATTTCCTTCATCCAGCAGGCGAATGGCCGAATCAACTTGTTCCGGGCGGGCCTGCAGTTCTGTCGCGATAATGCGGCTCAGTGGTTCATTCATAATTCTGATATCTGTTAGGCGCGGTGAATAAACAGGGGACAGTTATACGTATTGCCCCAGGAAAATGCCAGCCTTGCCGCTCGCCGGCGCGCAGCGCTGCCGCCGGGAGCCGCGGGGGAAGGCGGCAGGGTAGCTGGCACGGTGGCTGCTGCCGGCGGCGGTTCAGAAAAAACTGAAAGTCAGGCCGAGTAGCTGATGGCATTAATATACCATTGCGCTTCGCCCGCCGGCGTATTGACGAGCGCCACATCGCCAACCGCTTTTTTCAACAGCGCGCGCGCCATCGGCGCGTCGATGGAGATGTAGTCTTTGCGGCCGAAAATCTCGTCATAACCGACGATGCGAAAACGTTTCACCTCGCCGTCATCGTTTTCGATCTCGACCCAGGCGCCGAAGAACACCTTCCCTTCCTGCTGCGGCGAGTAATCGACGATCCGTAACTGCTCCAGGCACTTGGTAAGATAGCGCACGCGGCGATCGATTTCGCGCAGCCGCTTCTTGTTATATTGATAGTCGGCGTTTTCGCTGCGATCGCCCAAGCTGGCGGCCCAGGTCACCTTCTTGGTGACTTCGGGGCGTTCTTCACGCCAGAGATAATCCAGTTCCTGTTTGAGTTTGTCATACCCCTCGCGGGTGATTAGCTGTGTTCTCATCGGTATCCACTTTCAGGGAAGGTCTACGGGAAAGTTATCCGGGGATGGCGTAAAGTGCCATATCATGCGGTGCGATTCTAGTGCAGAACCCGGCGCAGTGCAGCCAAAGAGGCTGAAAATCAACCGATAGCGGCCGGATACTGCGCCGGTGAGCAAAATTGCCAGCCCGCGGCATTTTTTATTACCGCCGCTACGCTAAACTGCCGTAGGCTCTTCTGCCCGCGCCGGGCCGCTGCATTTCGGCCGCCAATCAGACGAAAATTGTTGATATTTGGGCAGAACAATAAGCTTTGTAACAATTTCGGCTAGAATGTATACCATTAAACGCTGTCCGTGATGGCAGGGTTTTTTAACAATGTGGGGCTGTGGCCTTTTGGCCATATGCTGCGTTATTTGCCGTTTATTTGGGCCTGCCGGGCCGGCAATTCGTGCCGTGCCAAATTGCCGGCGCAGTTTAGGCATGAACCCACAGCCTTGAATCGGGCAATACAGCCTTTGGGAGTCATACAATGCAAGAGAATCATAAGATTCTGGTCGTCGATGATGACATGCGCCTGCGTGCGCTTTTGGAACGCTATTTAACCGAACAGGGCTTCCAGGTTCGCAGCGTAGCTAATGCTGAGCAAATGGATCGCCTGCTCACGCGTGAGTCTTTCCATCTGATGGTGTTGGATCTGATGCTGCCTGGCGAAGACGGCCTGTCGATCTGCCGCCGTCTGCGCAGCCAGAGCAACCCGATGCCGATCATTATGGTCACGGCCAAGGGTGAAGAGGTTGACCGCATCGTCGGCCTGGAAATCGGCGCCGATGACTACATTCCAAAACCGTTCAACCCGCGCGAACTGTTGGCGCGTATCCGCGCGGTGCTGCGCCGCCAGGCCAATGAACTGCCGGGCGCTCCTTCGCAGGAAGAAGCGGTGATCGCCTTCGGCAAGTTCAAGCTGAACCTGGGGACGCGCGAGATGTTCCGCGAAGATGAACCTATGCCGCTGACCAGCGGTGAGTTCGCCGTGCTGAAAGCGCTGGTGAGCCACCCGCGCGAGCCGCTTTCGCGTGATAAGTTGATGAACCTGGCGCGTGGCCGTGAATACAGCGCGATGGAGCGTTCGATTGACGTGCAGATTTCCCGTCTGCGCCGCATGGTTGAAGAAGATCCCGCACATCCACGTTACATCCAGACCGTCTGGGGCCTGGGCTACGTCTTCGTACCGGACGGCAGTAAGGCATGAGGCGATTGCGCTTTTCACCGCGTAGCTCATTTGCCCGAACCCTGCTGTTGATCGTCACCTTGCTGTTCGTCAGCCTGGTGACGACCTACCTGGTAGTGCTGAACTTCGCCATTCTGCCCAGCCTGCAACAGTTCAATAAGGTCTTGGCTTACGAAGTGCGTATGCTGATGACCGACCAACTGCAACTGGAGGATGGCACCCTGCTTGAGGTGCCGCCGGCGTTCCGCCGCGAAATCTACCGTGAGCTGGGGATTTCCCTCTATACCAATGCCGCCGCTGAAGAAAGCGGCCTGCGCTGGGCGCAGCACTATGAGTTCCTGAGCCAGCAGATGGCGCAGCAGTTGGGCGGGCCGACTGAAGTGCGGGTGGAGGTGAACAAGAACTCGCCGGTGGTATGGCTGAAAACCTGGCTCTCGCCGGATATCTGGGTGCGCGTGCCGCTCACCGAAATTCATCAGGGCGATTTCTCGCCGCTGTTCCGCTATACCCTGGCGATCATGCTGCTGGCTATCGGCGGCGCCTGGCTGTTTATCCGCATTCAGAACCGGCCGCTGGTGGAGCTGGAGCACGCGGCGCTGCAGGTGGGGAAAGGCATTATCCCACCGCCGCTGCGCGAGTACGGCGCGTCTGAGGTGCGTTCCGTCACGCGCGCCTTTAACCAGATGGCGTCGGGCGTGAAGCAATTGGCTGACGACCGCACGCTGCTGATGGCTGGGGTCAGCCACGACTTGCGCACGCCGCTGACGCGTATCCGCCTGGCTACGGAAATGATGAGCGCCGAAGACGGCTATCTGGCGGAGTCGATCAACAAGGATATTGAAGAGTGTAATGACATTATCGAGCAGTTCATCGACTACCTGCGCACCGGGCAGGAGATGCAGATGGAACTGGGCGATCTGAATGCCATTCTGGGCGAAGTAGTGGCGGCCGAAAGCGGCTACGAACGGGTGATTGAAACCGATCTGGCGCCGGGCGAACTGCTAATGCATTTACACCCGCTCTCAATTAAGCGGGCGGCAGTCAATATGGTGGTGAATGCGGCGCGTTACGGCAATGGCTGGATCAAGGTCAGCAGCGGGCGTGAATTGCAACGCGGCTGGTTCCAGGTGGAAGACGATGGGCCGGGCATCAAGCCAGAAGAGCTCAAGCACCTATTCCAGCCGTTCGTGCGTGGCGACAGCGCACGCAGCACCAGCGGCACCGGCCTTGGGCTGGCGATTGTGCAGAGGATTATCGACGGCCATGACGGCGTGCTGGATATCGGCACCAGTGAGCGCGGCGGCCTGCGCATCCGCGCCTATCTGCCGCTGCCGTTGGAAGGGAAAGAACCGGCCAACGCGCATCCGGCGGTGAAGGAAAACGGCTGAGCGGCGAGCGCTGCCGCCGTTCAGCGGTCAGGATTTGCGGCTCATCACGTAGTATTCCGCCGCATCTTGATGCAGGCGGTGGCCGGTCGGCACCCGCCAGGGGTCGATCAGATTGAGGCCGCAGTGCAGGAACGGTTGGGTGTTGCGCGTCGCCAGCGTGGCGCCGTGCTGCAGGCAGATGGCGGCGATCTGGGCATCCGGGTAGCTCATCGGCCGTTCATTTTGCCGGTTTGCGGCGTTTAGCTGCGCTAGCCGCAGGGCGCAATCGGCGTCAAACGGCAGGATGCGCTCGCCAAACTCTTCCTGCAGCATCCCCAGCAGGCTGGCGCTAACGGCCGCCTGTTTCTCCCCGGCCGGCATCGCGGCCACTTCAGTGAACAGCTCGGCGACCACCGGGGCGCACAGGTAAAATGCGTAGGTGTCTTGCTCATTGAGCCATTTCACGACGTTGTAATGCGGCGTGGGGCGCAGTAGCTCCTGCAGCACCGGGGTGTTCAGAATAATCATTTCTTGGGGTTACCGGCGGCTTCCGGCGCCAGTTCTACGCCGCCCAGCGGCGCAACATGTTGCTGAATCCGGCTCGCCAGGCCATAGCGCGGCGGCCTTTGCACCAGGGCCTGTTTCAATATCACCCGGGCTTCCTCTTCCATTGAGTGGCCGTTTCTGGCGGCGGCGATGCGCAGCAACTCTTTGATGTCGTCGTCAAGATTCCTGATGGTAATGGTCGCCACGAAAACCCCCTATGCTTTCAATGATGGCACGGCATTATCATCCGGCGATGCGTTTCGGCACAATTGCCGAAACGAAAAAAAGGCGCAGAAACTGCGCCTGGGAGGGATCGACGGCGATGGCCGGAGTTAGAGCTTCGGCCCTGCGCTGATCAGCGCTTCGCCCGCAGGTGTATCGGTGTACTTATCAAAGTTGTTGATGAAGCGTTGCGCCAGGTCTTTGGCCTTTTCTTCCCATTGCGCGGCGCTGGCGTAAGTGGCGCGCGGATCCAGAATCTCCGTGTTAACGCCCGGTAGCGCGGTCGGGATGGTCAGGTTGAAGATCGGCAGCGTTTGGGTGCTGGCCTCATCGATTTCGCCGCTAAGAATGGCATCAATAATGGCGCGGGTATTTTTGATGGAGATCCGTTTGCCGGTTCCGTTCCAGCCGGTATTCACCAGGTAAGCCTGGGCGCCGGCGGCCTGCATGCGCTTCACCAGCACTTCGGCATAGCGTGTGGGGTGCAACGACAGGAAGGCGGCGCCAAAACAGGCGGAGAAGGTTGGCGTGGGCTCGGTAACGCCTTGTTCCGTGCCGGCCAGCTTGGCGGTAAACCCAGAGAGAAAGTGGTACTGGGTCTGATCCGGCGTCAGGCGCGAAACCGGCGGCAGCACGCCGAAGGCATCGGCGGTCAGGAAAATCACTTTGGTAGCATGGCCCGCCTTGGATACCGGCTTGACGATGTTGTGGATATGGTAAATCGGGTAGGAAACTCGGGTGTTTTCGGTTTTTGAACCGTCGTTGAAATCGACGGAGCCATCGGCCAGCACGGTGACGTTTTCCAGCAGCGCATCGCGTTTGATGGCATGGAAGATATCCGGCTCGGCTTCTTCCGACAGGTTGATGGTCTTCGCGTAGCAGCCGCCTTCAAAGTTGAATACGCCGTCGTCGTCCCAGCCGTGTTCATCATCGCCAATCAGCTTGCGCTTGGGATCGGTCGACAGTGTGGTTTTGCCGGTGCCGGACAGGCCGAAGAATACCGCCACATCGCCCTTTTCGCCAACGTTGGCCGAGCAGTGCATAGAAGCAATGCCTTTCAGCGGCAGCAGGTAGTTCATGATCGAGAACATACCTTTTTTCATTTCGCCGCCGTACCAGGTGCCGCCGATCAGCTGCATGCGCTCGGTCAGGTTGAAGGCGATAAAGTTCTCGGAGTTCAGCCCCTGCTGCTGCCAGTTCGGGTTGGTGCATTTGGCGCCGTTCATCACCACGAAATCCGGCTCAAAGCCCTGCAGCTCTTCTTCGGTGGGGCGGATAAACATGTTTTTCACGAAGTGCGCCTGCCAGGCCACTTCGGTAATGAAACGCACTTTAAGGCGCGAATCAGGGTTGGCGCCACAGAATGCATCAACCACGAACAGGCGTTTACCGGAGAGCTGTTCGGCCACCAGCTGTTTCAGGTCCGTCCAGGTTTCCTGGCTAAGCGGTTTATTGTCGTTTTTACCTTTGCCCTGATCGGCCCACCAGACGGTATCGCGGGTGGTATCGTCACGCACGATGTATTTATCTTTCGGTGTTCGGCCGGTGAAACGCCCGGTATCAACGGCGACTGCGCCCAGCTTGGTTTCTATGCCACGCTCCAGCCCTTCCAGCGACGGATCGGTTTCTTCCGTAAACAGCAATTCATAACCCGGGTTGTAGATAATCTCGCCGGCGTTATGGATCCCGTAAACAGCAAGATCCTGGTGGGTTATACCTTTAGCACGCATATTACTACTCCTTGGTTACATAATTTCTGCCAGCAATTGTAGGGATTCGGCGACATATAGCCGCGATAGGTATCAAACAATTAACGTTAGATACCATTTTTAATTACGTTATGAGAAGTAGTACACGGAAAAAAGTAAACATGTAAATCAGATCACTCTGCAGATCGCCTGGTTTTGGCAAAGTTAACCTGCCGAGCGGCGTTGCGTGCGAACGGCGCCTATCAAGTATAGACACAAGGAACGGCTATATCGTGTTGTTTTATCTGGGGGGGGGGGGAGCTGGCGGGCGAGGCGCCCGCCGGTGAAGGGCGTTGATCAGTGCAAATGGCTATCAGCGCTGCTGCCGTTGTTATGCAGCGCAGCGACGTCAACGGCATCGAACACATAGTGGTTGCCGCAGTAATCGCAATGCATATCAATATTGCCGTCCTGTTCGAGCATCGTGGCCACCTCTTCAGGCGGCAACGTCAGCAGCGCATCTGCGCAGCGCTGGCGCGAGCAGGTACAGTGGAAGGTGACTGCCTGCGGTTCATACAGGGTAACCTCTTCCTGATGGTACAGGCGATACAGCACTTCGTTGGCAGGCAGGCCGAACAGCTCTTCGTTCTTGATCGTGGTGGTCAACTGCGCCAGATGATCGAAATCATCGGCGTTGTTGCCATCCTGTGCCGGCAGCACCTGCAACAGCATGCCCGCCGCCGCTGGGGTGCCGGCCGCTTCGCCGGTGCGGATAAACAAGCGGGTCGGCAGCTGTTCCGACTGGCGGAAATAGCTTTCCAGGCATTCTGCCAGAGTTTCGCCTTCCAGGCCGACGATGCCCTGATAGCGCTCGCCTTCGGAGGGGGTAATGGTAATCACCATCACACCGTTGCCAACCATTTGGTGCAGCGTGCTGTCCGGCGCGATCTCTGCCTGCATGCGTGCTACGCCACGCATCTGCTGCTGGTTGTTGCCGTTGATCACCGCCAGCTTCAGCGGGCCGTCGCCCTGCAACTGTACGGTAATGTCACCGTCGAACTTCAGGGTGGCGGTCAGCAGGCTGGTGGCGACCAGCATCTCACCCAGCAGCTTTTGCACCGGCGCCGGGTAGTCATGGCCGGCCAGAATATGTTGATAGGTTTCGCTGATAGTCACCAGCTCGCCACGCACCGCATAGTTTTCAAACAGGTAGCGGTGCAATTGGTCATGGTTAGACATAGTTTTCTCTCAGTAGAGCGAGCCGTTAATCCGACTCGCCGAATTTAAACTTAATCAGATCGCGGCGCTCTTTTTTATCCGGTCGCCGGTCAGGGTGCGGCATGGTCAGCGCGTTCATTTTGCGCGCCAGCGCCATTTTTTCACGGTTGGCGATGCTGGCTGCCGTTTCCTGGTACATCTGCTGCGCTTCGCTGGCGCCGCGCCGCTGGCCGCTAACGGCCAGCACGATCACCGTGCGTTCTTCATTGCCCTGCCGCAATTTGATCTCGGCATTGATCTCAACGGCTTTGCTCGGCTTGCCGCGCTGCCCGTTGTAATGCACTTTGCCGCCGTCGATCATGTCGCGCGCCAGTGCGCGGGTTTTATAAAAACGGGCTGCCCACAGCCATTTGTCCAACCGGACTGCGTCATCCGCGGTGGTTTTTGCTTTCATCGGCCCTCCGTTTCCAGCGCTGGTATCAGTGTGCGGTAATCACGCATTGCCGGGTAGCGCTGAAAGGTTTTCTCCCCCGTACTGGAGTCTGGGTTCTGCACGCCCAGGCAGTAGCGGATGCCAAAAGCCCGCGCGGCGTCGAGAATAGGCTCCCCATCATCAACAAACAGCGTGCGCTGAGGGTCAAAACCGGTGTGTTGCTGCACCGCCTGCCACAGACGTTGATCTTCCTTCGGATAACCAAATGTGTGGGTGGAAAGCAATAAATCAAGGTGCTGATCCAACCCGGTGTGCGTAATTTTCACCTGCAGGCTGTGCGGATGGGCATTAGTCAGCAGGATGGTGCGCCGGCCGCTACGGCGCAGCGCCTGCAGGAACGGGCGGGTGTCTTCGCGCAGCCGCGCTCGGCTGCCGGCTTCGCTGGTCATGCGGTAGATATCCAGCCCCAGCCGCTCGCTCCAGTAATCGAAACAGTACCAGTTCATGGTGTGCTGCACCGCTAGGTACTCGTCATGGATGATTTTGCAAGCCTTCTCGAGCGGGATCGCCCGTTGTTGGCTCAGCGCCTGCGGTACCTGCTGCAGCCAGAAGTGGCTGTCGAAAGCCAGATCGATCAGGGTGCCGTCCATATCCAGCAGGACTGTGTCAATGTTACTCCAGTCAAATTCAGGGGGCATGGCAACTCCGCAGGGCCAATCGGCGAGGTGGATTCTTAGGGATGAGATATAGCCTAGCATAAGCGCCCGCGGCAGGGGAGGCGGGTGGCGTTTACCGCGCTGGCGGCGTGGGCATGAGCGGCTGATTGAAGCAGTTATCGTAATAACGCTGGATATCGGCGATGCGGTGGCGGTTCATACGCCGACGTTGCAGCAAGCGCCAGGCGTTGTAACCGGCGATCACCGCCACCGACAGCAGCAGCAGGCTGGTGCCGAGATAGCGCCACAGGGTAATCATATCGGGCTCGCTGTGCAGTGCGATATGGCGCGTGCCATTGGCATCGACGCTGATATTGGTAATCACCCCCTGTGCCTGGAAGGGGGTATGCAGCAGCATGCTCGCCAAGCGTTGCAGTTCGTTCCACTGGTCGAGCGCGTTATATTCGTTCAACGGCACCGGCGGCGTGGGGTGGTTCACCAACTGCTTGCCTTCGTCGCTGGTGATCAGGAAGCCGCCCGGCGGCGGGCTATTGAGCGCAGAGGCGGCTTGGCGGGTTTCATGGTAAATAAACGAGGCTGCGGCCGCCTTGGCCAGGCTTTCCAGCGATTCCGCGCTGACCGGGCGCAGCAGCACGTTAACCCCTTGCAGGTTGCCGGCGTTGGCGCGTTTTACCAGGCTGTCCCAGTTTTTGGCGTTGCCTAAATTGATCAGCGCGTTTTTAAGCCGGATGCAGTCGTTTTCGCCGCTGCACAGATCCTGCGTTTTCAGCACGATATCGGAGAAATCATCCAGCAGGAACATGCCGGATTTTTCAATAGCGCTGGCCAACTGCGGATTGAGCTTCTGTTCTGCCCCTGAGGGGTGCAATTGGGTATTGACCGTCGCCAGCAGCGCGGTGGCTTTGTCGATCACCTCTGATTCCGGCTGCGGCAGCGGTTCGGCGTTATTCCAGTAAATGCCCGAACAGTCGAAGGGCATAAAGTTGGCGTTGCCTTCTCTGCCTGCCTGCGGCGGCACATAACACATGCCGCTGCCCTGAATCTTCAGCGTATCGCCGATGTGCAGCGGTGTGGCTTCCAGCATCTGGACGGTGGCAGCCTCCACCTTTTGCGCGCCCTGTAGCCAGGCCATGCTGAGCTTCAGCGGCAGGCTGAGCGGGATATAAGTCAACAGCAGCAGCAGGATCAGTGCCGAGCTGGCCGTCAGCACCGCGTTGCGCCCCCATTGTTGCAGGGGGAAGTTTTTCACCTCGTCGTGCAGGGAAAGATAGCGCCCCTGGCGCACAACCTGGCGGTTAAGGTAAATATCCACGTCGGTGGTATGGCCGAGATCGCGGTTCACATACTGTTGCCAGTGCGGCGGGTAGATCAGATCGATAATGCCGAGCGAAATGTTGCTGAGCTGCCCCTGGTTCGGTTCACCAAACAACCCCCAGCGTTTTGGCATACCGCGCAGGCAGTGGATCTCTTTCAGCTCATTTTCCGTTGGCCGCCGGAACAGGTTCCAGCCTCCCCAGATGATCATCAACACCGCGACGAAAATCATCCACGGGATCACCAACACTGGGCTTATCAGGCTGAAAAACAGCAGCAGCAAAGCGGCGGAGATAATACCCGCTTCCTTGATGCCGTTCGGGCGGTTGAGCTGGTGCTCTTCCGGTGTTTCCTTGCGGATATTCACCAGCTCGACGTGTTCGCTTTCTTCTTTACGGATCGACGCGTTACGGGCGGGCTTGGCGGCCAACACCGGCGCTGGCGGCCGATCGTGAATATGGTCAAGCAGCGAGTGACCGTTGAGCGAGATCACCAGCGGCAGCGTCTGGGTTTTGATCACTTCGACATGGTTGTCTGCGCTGATATAGGGCTCCCAGAACGGCGGCAGGTGCACCTCTTCTGTATCAAGGTAATAACGCCATTTATTGGGTTCGTCGCTGGCCAGCCCATAGCGGGTGATGGCATGCGTCACGGGATAGACGTTTTCACTCTGTGGCGTTAACGCCAGCTTGGCAGCGGGCAGCCCAAGGGCGCCGGGCAACAGGTTATTGCCGCCCAAGCGGTTCTGCAGATTAAGGTAATGCTCAACGGCGGCCCGTTCGTCGGCGGTCATCTTGCGGTGAGTGGGTTTGATAAACGGCAAGGCGTGCGCAAGAAGTGGCTGGTTGCGGGCCTTGTACCAATAGTACAGCCCGGCGGCAATTAGGCAGACAAGCACTACGGCCAATATCAACACTATTGTGCTCATGCTATCCCCATCTCGCGCCGTGAACCCCACTAACCTTTATATGAAAGGTCACATATTATACGGACTAAACTGCCTGCAGGCATCCAGAAGAATAACAGAAGGAGGAAAACATTAACTGAGTCTCAGTTTTAGTCGGAAACATCCTCTGTTCTTAGGCACCGTACCCCGTGATGATAATAATCGGCCATCTTGGCCGATATCGGTATAATCCTATTCTCACCGATGATATTTGCTGATTGTGGCCGGAAAAGCCGCAGGCACTGGCTCTGCCTGTTAAAAAAAAGTAAATTACTGACTGTGCTCGTTGCAGTTAAGGTTCTCATTAACGCACAATGTGATCAAGATCGAATTTGGCTGGCGTTTTAGTATGTTGGCAACCCTGCATTGCGCCAATCATAACTCTGGTTATCCATGTTATCGCGGCGGTTTGTGCCGTAGACGGTGGGTGATCTCTTTGAGGCAATCATGGACAAACACCTGCAAAAACCCAAAATCCTAAAGGTAGAAACGGTTGCGCGTTCGCGTTTATTCAACGTTGAGTCGGTCGATCTGGAGTTCAGCAATGGTGTTCGCCGGGTGTATGAGCGCATGCGGCCTTCAGAACGCGAGGCCGTGATGATTGTGCCAGTTATCGGCGACGATCTGCTGCTGATCTGGGAATACGCGGTCGGCACCGAATCTTATGAGCTGGGGTTCCCCAAGGGGTTGATCGATCCCGGTGAAGGGGTGCTGGAAGCCGCCAACCGTGAGCTGATGGAAGAGGTGGGCTTTGGCGCCCGGCGCTTTGACTTCCTGAGTAAACTGACCATGGCGCCGTCGTATTTCTCGAGCAAGATGAATATCGTGCTGGCGCACGATCTCTATCCGCAAAGCCTAGAAGGCGATGAGCCGGAACCGTTGCCGCAGGTGCGCTGGCCAATCGCCAACATGATGGCGCTGCTGGCTGAGCCGGATTTCCGCGAGGCGCGTAACGTTAGCGCGCTGTTCCTGACGGAAGCCTTCCTGCGCGGCGCGCGCTGATCGTCCGCGTGGTGTACCGCCAATAAAAAAGGGCCAGCTTGCTGGCCCTTTTGTACATTTATCGCCGGTTAGAACAGCTCATGGCTTTCGCCGCCCGGATCGGTCAGCGTGGTGCCGGCATCGTGCGTCGGGTACTCCGTTGGCTGGGTGCCTTCGATAAAGTACTCGGAACGGCTGCCGCCGCCGCCGTTAGAGAGCTTGCCGCTGCTCTTGTCGATAGTGACGCTGATAATGCCAGGCGGCGGCGTGACTTTCTGCTCCGGAATGCCTTCCAGCGCGACTTTCATAAAGTCATCCCATGCCGGCTGGGCGCTTTTCGCCCCGCCTTCACCGCCGGCGATCTGATCTTCAATCGCACCGGAGGATGACGAACGGCCTAGGTTACGCCGGTGATCGTCAAAACCAATCCACACCGAAGTGGCCGTTTCGGGGCCATAGCCAGAGAACCAGGCGTCTTTGGAGCTGTTGGTAGTGCCGGTCTTGCCGCCGATATCATGGCGCTTCAGATCGCGCCCGGCGCGCCAGCCCGTACCCATCCAACCCGGCTCGCCGAAGATATTGCTGTTCAGCGCATCGTGCATCAGGAACGCCAGTGGGGTGCTGATCACGTGCGGCGCGTACTGCTGATCGCCATCCTGCTGCAGCTGCGCCGGGGTAACCTGCTCCAGCTGCGGCATAGGCACGCTGTTGTTGCTCTCCTGTGAGACCGCCACGTTTTCCACGTTGTCATCAGACAGCACCGCCGAGCGGTGGGTATCGCCATAAATCACCGGCAGGTTGCAACTGTCGCAGACAATTTTGGGCTTGGCTTCAAATACCGCATTGCCGCTTTCGTCTTCAATCCGGGTGATAAAGTAAGGATCAACCAGATAGCCGCCGTTGGCGAACACGGCATAACCGCGTACCACTTGCAGCGGGGTGAAGGAGGCCGAGCCCAACGCCAGCGATTCGGAGTGCACGATATTCTGCGCCGGGAAACCGAAGCGTTGCAGGTATTCCGCCGCATAATCGATGCCCATGGCACGCATGGCGCGCACCATCATCACGTTTTTGGATTGCCCCAGGCCCTGGCGCAGGCGCAGAGGGCCGTCGTAGGTCGGCGGCGAGTTTTTCGGCCGCCAGTCGGTGCCGGCGCCGGCGTCCCAACGGGTGATTGGCAGATCGTTCAGGATAGAGGCCAGGGTCAGGCCTTTGTCCATTGCCGCGGTGTACAGGAACGGCTTGATATTGGAGCCCACCTGGCGCAGCGCCTGGGTCACGCGGTTGAACTTGCTCTGGTTGAAATCAAAACCGCCTACCAGCGCTTTAATGGCGCCGTCGTGCGGGTTGATCGACACCAGTGCGGAGTTGACGTCCGGCACCTGTGCCAGCCACCAGTCTTCGTTCACCTTGCGCACCCACACCTGCTGGCCGGCCTGCACCACGTCGGTTACCCGTTTTGGCGTTGGCCCTTGCAGATTGTCGGATTTGTACGGCCGTGCCCAGCGCATACCGGCCATCGGCAGAGCGATGTTGCTGCCGTCGGCCAGCATGGCGGTGGCCTGTTCGGCATTGGCATCGGTGATCACCGCGGGCGCCAGTGGGCCATAGTTAGGCAGATTCTTTAATGAATCAATAATCTGCTTCTGGTTCCAGGCCGCTTCACCCACTTTCCACAGCACGTTGGATGGGCCGCGATAGCCGTGGCGCATATCGTAGTTCAATACGTTATTGCGCACCGCTTCTTGCGCCGCCAACTGCAGCTTTTTGGTGATGGTGGTGTAGACCTTATAGCCATCGGTATAGGCGTTTTCACCATAGCGCTTGATCATTTCCTGGCGCACCATTTCGGCAAGATACGGCGCGGAGAAGCTGATTTCCGGGGCGTGGTAGTTGGCGACCAGCGGTTCGTTGCGCGCCTGGTCGAACTGCGCCTGAGTGATGTAGTGCTCGTCCAACATGCGTGAGAGCACCACATTACGCCGGGCCACGGCGCGATCGTGGGAGTAGAGCGGGTTATACAGCGATGGGGCTTTTGGCAGGCCGGCAATGGTCGCCATTTCGCTCAGCGTTAACTGGCTGACGTCTTTGCCGAAGTAGACCTGCGCCGCAGCGCCCACGCCGTAAGCGCGGTAACCGAGATAGATCTTGTTGAGATACAGCTCCAGAATTTCATCTTTGGACAGCATCTGTTCGATGCGTACAGCCAGGAAAGCTTCCTTGATTTTACGCATCAGCGTGCGTTCCGGGCTGAGGAAGAAGTTTCTCGCCAACTGTTGGGTTATGGTGCTTGCCCCTTGCGATGCGTGGCCAGAGACCAGCGCAATCGAAGCCGCACGGAAAATACCCACCGGATCGACACCATGGTGCTCATAGAAACGGCTGTCTTCGGTGGCGATGAATGCATGCACCATCACCGGAGGAATTTGCGCTAACTGTAGAGGAATACGGCGTTTTTCACCATATTGGGCGATCAGTTCGCCATCGGCGCTGTAAACCTGCATCGGGATTTGCAGCCGCACATCTTTCAGCGTTGCGACGTCGGGCAGCTGTGGCTCGACATATTTGTACAAGCCAAAAATCGAGGCTGCTCCCAGCACGATGCAACACACTGCAAGGATTAAAAAATACTTTACGAACTTCACCTTAAATTTCCCATTTCATGTCATTTGGGCAGTTTATAAACAACCGCGCAGTAGTATAAAGGCAAGCCTGCGACATGGATATGTTCTTTTATCATCTTGGCTACATGGAGGGTGGCGAAATGCGGTTGTCTCAAGTATGGCAGGTGGGGTTGGATATACAGCAAAACAGCGTGTGCGCCCTGGCGGCTTTACGGCGGCGCGGCGGTTGGCAACTGCGCCACTGGTGGCAGCAACCGTTAACACAGCCGGTGTTGCGCGATGGTTATCTTGACCATCCGCAGGTGCTGATCGCGGCGCTTCGGCAATGGCGGGTGCGGTTGCCAAAACATATTTCGTTACGCATTGCCTTGCCTGCCCAGCGCATTTTGCAGCAAGCCATGCCGGCGCCGGATGCGCGTCTGCGTGAGCCGGTGCGCCATGACTATATTACCGCGCAGGGGAGCAAGCGCTTTCCGCTCGATCGCGAAATGCTCGCCCTGGATTATCGCCCGGCGGCGGCCGAAGCAACGTCGCTCCTGCTGACGGCGGCACGCCAGCAGGAGTTGCAGCAGTGGTTGCATTGCCTGAAGGCGGCGGGGCTGTATCCCGATGTGGTGGATATTACGCCCTGTGCGCTCGCCAGCGCGGCGGCCGCCTGCGGGCTGGCGCCGGAGGCGGGTCTGCTGCATCACCTGGAACAGGAGTGGTTATGGGTGGGGCCGCGCAGCGTGCCTTTTACCTACGGCATGCTGCGGGCCAGCGAGTGCCATAACGCGGGGCAGGCGTTGGCGATGATGCGTCAGCACTGCCCCGCGCTTGGGGAAAAAGAGGTGTATTACAGCAGCATATTGGCGGAAGGTTTGCCCGAAGGGGCGCTGTCCTGGTCGCCTTTTACCGCCTTTGCGCAGCTGTCGCCGCCGCTGCCGGCCTTGGCCGGGGCATTTGTGTTGGCCGCCGGGCTGGCGTTGCGCGAGGCGGATAGCTGATGTTTCGGGTGAACTTCCTGCCGTGGCGTGCGCGGGTGCAGTGGCGGCGTTATCGTTTCTGGCGCGCGGTTTTCGCCGGCCAGGGGGTTTTGGCGCTGGTGGCAGGCATCGCCTTATTTGCTTTTTTGCACCAGCAACAGGTGCGGCAGGGTAAGGCGCTGGCACAGTTGGCGCAGCATAAAAGTGAACTGGCGCAGCGCTATCAACAGGTTCAACTGGCTATGTCGCGCTTAGCGCAGCAGGCTGCCCGCGCGGCGCAGCTAGCGCGCAATGGCGAGCAAAACCGGCGCTATCTGCAATTGCTGCGGCATTGTTCCTCGTTGGCGCCCGCGCCGTTATGGCTGGTGGCGCTGGAGGGGAACCCCCAGGGGCTGGTGTTGCGTGGCATGAGCCACCGCTATTTGCCCATTGCACGGTTTGGCCACGAATTAGCCGCTTTATCCTCGCTGCAGCAGCAACGGCTGGAAGAGGTGGTGCAAGGTGAAGATGGGTCGCTGTCATTTACGCTGAAGGCGCAATGGAGGGGGAATGGATAAGCCTTTACCGCTTTGGCTGCAGGCTTGGTTGGTGCGCCCTGGGTGGCAGTGGCTGATTGGGCAATGGGGGCTGCTTGGTCTGTGCCTGTTGCCGGGCGCACTGATGCTGCGTAATGAATGGCTGGCGTGCCGCGAACAGCAGGCGCAACAACGGCAACTGGCTACGCAACTTACTGAATTGCGACAGCAATTAGCGCAGTTGCCTGCGCTGGCCGAGATGGAAGCCCGTTTGCAATCATCGGCGGAACCGGGCGCTCCCGCCGATGTGGGCGAGTTGTTGCAAGACGCTGGCGGTTCTCTGCAACGCTGGCAGCGGGGGGAGCCGGGCCGGCAACGTCTGCATCTGTTGATTGATTATTCCGGCTTGTTGCAACTGCTGGAAAACATCCCGGTGCAGTGGGGGATTGGCCAATTAACCATTCAGGCGCATGGTGATGAACTGGCGGTACAGATGCTGCTGCAGGATAACCTCGGGGAGCCGCATGATTAATCGCCTTGGGTTAGGGTTGCTGATGGCGCTCTGGGCATTGCCTGCCGTTGCCGAACATATGCGCAACCCGTTCCAGCCGCCGCCGGTGGCGGTGTGTGAGCAACCCGGCAGCATCCTGCAGGGTTGGCAATTAAAAGGGATTATCGGCAATGATGCTGCACGCCATGCCTGGCTGGTGGCGCCCGATATGGGGTGGCTTCGTCTGGTGCCGGCGCAAATGCTGTTAGCCGGGCGTTGGCAGGTGCAGGCGATCGAACGGCGCCAAATTGCGCTGGGCCTTGCTACGGCAGAGGCGGCCTGCGCACCCGCAGGCGTGGTTTTGGCGCTCGGTAAATAATAAGGAAAGGAATATTGATGAAAGGATTCGCTTGGGCAGCCATGCTGCTATGGAGCCTGTATGCGCCGGTCATGGCGGCGGTGCAGGAGAATATGCCCATCTCCATGGAGTTCCAGGATGCTCCGGTTAGTGTGGTGCTGCAGGCATTGGCCGATTTTCAGCAGTTGAATCTGGTGACGGCGCAGGGCGTGGCCGGCAATTTGACGCTGCGGCTGGACGAGGTGCCCTGGCAGCAGGCGCTGGCCGTCATTTTACGAATGGCTAAGTTGAGCATGACGATGGATGGCAATGTAATGATGGTGCTTCCCGAGCCTGATGAGCAGGAAAAACTGCGCCTGGCACAGGCCGCGGCGCAGCAGCAACCGTTGCAAAGCGTGGCGTTGGCGCTGAACC
Source organism: Gibbsiella greigii (assembly GCF_039540155.1). Taxonomy (NCBI): domain Bacteria; kingdom Pseudomonadati; phylum Pseudomonadota; class Gammaproteobacteria; order Enterobacterales; family Yersiniaceae; genus Gibbsiella; species Gibbsiella greigii. Next base: position 57,902 of record NZ_BAABEM010000003.1, on the reverse strand, counting down.
ATGCCGACGCGGAGCAAACTGCCCAAAGCCTTAATGCCCAGCGTGGCACATTGCTGAGTGAGCGTGGCAGCGTGCTGGTGGATAAACGGACCAATACCCTGATGATCCGCGATACGCCGCCAAGGCTGGCGGTATTAAAACATTGGGTTGTTGCGATGGACGCGCCGCTTGAACAGGTTCAACTGGCCGCACATATTGTGACCATCAGCAGTGATAGCCTGCGGGCGTTGGGCGTGCGCTGGGGGCTGGCGGCCGATGAGCGCCCAGCGAAAACGCTGCGTATCGACGGCTTCAACGTTGGGCTGCCGTTGGATTACAGCGCTGCCAACGTGGGGTTTCACCTGGCCCGGATCAGCGGGCGTTTGCTGGATCTGGAGCTCACCGCGCTTGAGCAGGAAAATGAGGTGGAGATCATCGCCAGCCCCCGGCTGTTGACGGCCAACCAACAAACGGCGAGCATCAAGCAGGGCACCGAGATCCCCTATGCGGTGTCCAGCGGCGCCAGTGGCGCAACGTCGATCGAGTTTAGGGAAGCGGTGTTGGGGATGGAGGTCACGCCCAAGATCTTGCCGAACGGCCGTATCACCCTCACGCTGCAAATCAGCCAAAACATGCCCGGCCGTTCTATCACGCAGGCCGAGGGTGAGATATTGGCGATCGATAAACAGGAGATTAAAACCCAGGTCACGGTGAAAAATGGTGAAACCATCGTGCTGGGGGGAATATTCCAGCGGGAGAACGCTAAAACCGCCGAAAAGGTGCCGCTTCTTGGAGATGTGCCCGTATTGGGCGGTTTGTTCAGGCAGAGCACTCGGCAGCATAAAAAGCGTGAACTGGTGATCTTCATTACGCCGACGCTGATCAAGACATGAAGCGCGAAAAGTTGATACAGAGATACATTTTTTTCTCGCCAGAGGGGCATCTGCGTTTGACGCTGCGGCCGAATTAGCTTACAAGGGTTACCGAATTAGGCTCCGGGGTTTTTTTATTAATGCCAAGACGCCGTTAAAAACATATGGTTTCCCTCCCGGCGGCGTGGGCAGCAATTTATTCGGTTGCCAAACTACCAAGAGTGTTGAGATAATTTTCCGTCTGATCTCGCACTATCGCTCATGAGGTTTCAGTTTAGGTCCCGCCGCTAATTTGATTGGCGGGGCGGGTTATCATTAACGAATTGTCTTAGTAATACCGAAAAACATGGCAGAGAAACGCAATATCTTTCTGGTTGGGCCTATGGGTGCTGGCAAAAGCACTATTGGCCGTCAGTTAGCTCAGCAACTCAATATGGAGTTCTTCGACTCCGATCAAGAAATTGAGCGACGTACCGGAGCTGACGTGGGCTGGGTATTCGACGTAGAAGGCGAAGATGGCTTCCGCGATCGTGAAGAAAAAGTCATTAATGAACTGACGGAAAAGCAAGGGATTGTGTTGGCGACCGGCGGCGGCTCGGTAAAGTCGCGTGAAACGCGTAACCGCCTGTCAGCTCGGGGTGTCGTGGTCTATTTAGAAACCACCATAGAGAAGCAGTTGGCGCGCACCCAGCGCGATAAAAAACGCCCGCTGTTGCAGGTGGATGCCCCTCCGCGTGAAGTACTGGAAGCGTTGGCGAAAGAGCGTAATCCGTTGTACGAAGAAATTGCGGATGTGACTATTCGCACCGACGATCAAAGCGCTAAAGTAGTTGCCAACCAGATCATTAATCTGCTGGAAAGTAACTGATTGCGGTTTCCGCATTAGCACCTGGCTAATGCGGTAAGACTGATTGTATTCCTTGTCAGAGCAGGGAAAAAAGAGGGCACTGGGCGGGCATGGAGAGAATTACCGTAACGCTTGGGGAGCGCAGCTACCCGATTACTATTGATGCCGGGTTGTTTAACGATCCGGCTTCTTTTATGCCGCTAAAGGCAGGTGAACAAGCAATGCTGGTCACCAACGAAACCTTGGCGCCGCTGTATCTGGCGCGCGTTCGGCGCGTGCTGGAGCAAGCCGGGGTGAGAGTGGATCAGGTGATTTTACCTGATGGCGAGCAATACAAATCTCTTGCGGTGCTCGAACAGGTGTTCTCGGCGTTGCTGGAAAAACCCCACGGTCGCGATACCACGCTGGTTGCCCTCGGCGGCGGCGTGATTGGCGATCTGGCGGGGTTTGCCGCGGCGTGCTACCAGCGCGGCGTGCGTTTTATTCAGGTACCCACCTCACTGCTCGCGCAGGTTGATTCCTCCGTTGGCGGCAAAACGGCCGTCAATCACCCCTTGGGTAAAAACATGATTGGCGCGTTCTATCAGCCAGCCTCAGTGGTGGTGGATCTGGACTGCCTGCAAACCCTGCCCGCGCGCGAATTATCCTCTGGCTTGGCTGAAGTGATCAAATACGGGATTATTCTTGATGCGGATTTCTTCGTCTGGCTGGAAAATAACATTGATGCGCTAAGGGCGCTGGATATGGGTGCCCTAGGGTACTGTATCCGCCGCTGCTGCGAGCTGAAAGCCGAAGTGGTGGCCGCTGATGAACGCGAAAGCGGGCAGCGTGCGTTGCTGAACCTGGGCCATACCTACGGCCATGCTATCGAAGCGGAAATGGGCTATGGTGTATGGTTGCACGGCGAAGGCGTGGCGGCCGGCATGGTGATGGCTGCGCAAGCCGCCCGGCGCCTTGGCCAATTTTCCGCTCAGAATGTGGAACGCATTAAGGCATTGTTGGTGCGTGCCGGGTTGCCAGTTACCGGGCCGCGGGAAATGGCGCCGCAAGCCTATTTGCCGCATATGATGCGTGATAAGAAAGTGCTGGCGGGCGAGCTGCGTCTGGTGTTGCCGAAAGCCATTGGTGAAGCGGAAGTCCGCGGCGGTGTGGTGCATGACCTTGTGCTGGCTTCGATCGCCGATTGCCTGCCGCAGTAGAGTAAATGAAAAATTTAGCTAATTAACAGTGGCTTAGAACTAATTTGCATCTATATTAGTTAAGGTGCGGATGGGTTCGGCCCATTGTTACTATTTCAGGTTAATGAGCTCTTGGCGCATTATATCGGCGTGGTGGGCTTTTACCTCTAGTTGGAGGGTTTCAGATGGATGAATTTAAACCGGAAGACGATTTAAGACCAGACAGCAGCGATCGCCCCACGCGCTCGCGCAAGCCGGCGCCATCAGGGCCGCGTTTCGCTGTTTCACGCCAGCATCTGATGATCGGCATTGGCATTCTGGTGCTGCTGTTGATTGTGATTGGTATCGGCGCCGCGCTGAAGGCCCCTACCAAGCATGAGGCGAATCAGGCGCAGCCTGGCGCATCCCGCGACATTAACCTGGCGGGATCGTCTTCGCTGACCACCGCGAATGAAGGGGTTCCCGGCGGTACAACGGATACCCATGACGCGAATGGCGTCAGTACTTCCTCTCAGCCGCAGACTATCAGCGTGCCGCCGATCGCCAGCACCCCGACGGAAGCACAGCCTCTTCCTCCACAGGGCGGTGCGCAACAGCGCGTAGAACTGCCGGGCAATATGACTGATGCTTTGTCCCAGCAGCAGGGGGCGGTTGATAGCGCGGCGCAAGGCGCTGTTTCCACGCTGCCGACCGCGCCGGCGACGGTGATGAGCGGTGCCGCCGCGCGTGAAGCCACGCGTCCTGTTCACGGCAATGTGCCGCCGCAACCCCACAAGGCGCCGGCGAAGCCTGCCAGCAAGCCTGCGCAGGCCGCAGCGCCGCATAGAGCACCGGCCACGCATGCTCCAGCGGCTGCCCGTAAGCCGGCGCCTACGGTTGCCAGCACTGGCGGTAACGGTACTATCCAATCCGCTCCAGGTAGCCACTTTACCCTGCAGCTGAGCAGTGCATCACGCTCTGATACGCTGAACGCTTTTGCCCGCCAGCAGAAGTTGAAAAACTATCTGGTGTATGAAACCCAGCGTAATGGTAAACCGTGGTATGTGTTGGTGAGTGGTGTCTATGCTTCTCCTGCGGATGCGAAGCGCGCTGTTGCGGCGTTGCCGGCGGATGTTCAGGCCAAAAACCCCTGGGCGCGGCCAATACGTCAGGTTCAGCAAGACATTAAAAAATAAATCATTTAACTTTGTGCGCTGATGTGCTGTCTGAAACAGAGTACAATCCGCCGCTCTGAATTCTATAAGTAGCTAACGACGGCATGAAGAAAAACCGCGCTTTTTTAAAATGGGCTGGTGGTAAATACCCGCTGGTGGACGAGATACGTCGTCATCTGCCAGCGGGGGACTGCTTAATCGAGCCTTTCGTGGGTGCGGGTTCAGTATTCCTCAATACGGATTACGAGTCCTACATTCTCGCCGACATCAACAGCGATCTTATCAACCTGTATAACATCGTTAAGCAGCGCACCGATGATTTTGTGCGCGATGCCCGCATCCTGTTCACCGACGAATTCAACAACGCCGATCAGTTTTATCTGCTGCGCCAGGCGTTTAATGCGAGTAGCGAGCCTTACCAGCGCGCCCTGTTGTTTCTGTACCTGAACCGTCACTGTTACAACGGCCTCTGCCGGTATAATCTCAGCGGCGAATTTAACGTGCCGTTCGGGCGTTATAAAAAGCCCTACTTCCCAGAGGAAGAACTGTACTGGTTCGCGGAGAAATCAAGCAACGCCACTTTTGTCTGTGAACATTACCGCGATACCATGTTGAAAGCGACGCCGGGCGCTGTGGTGTATTGCGATCCGCCCTATGCGCCGCTTTCAGCGACGGCGAACTTTACGGCTTATCACACCAACAGCTTCAGCATTGCCGATCAGCAAGGCTTGGCGCAAATTGCGCACCAGCTGGCAGTGCAAAACCGGGTGCCGGTGCTGATATCCAACCATGATACCGAACTGACGCGCGACTGGTATCAGCATGCTTCGTTGTTTGTGGTGAAGGCGCGCCGCACCATCAGCCGCAATATACTTGGCCGCAGCAAAGTGAACGAACTTTTGGCGTTGTATCGGTAATCTGGATCACGATCCATGGCGGGGCACCGCCTGTAAAGCCCCGGCATAGACAACCTCAAACCCTATGTTTGGAGAAGCGGATGAAACAGTTTTTGATTGCCCCATCCATCCTGTCAGCGGACTTCGCCCGTTTAGGTGAGGACACCGCCAAGGTTCTGGCCGCCGGCGGCGATGTGGTGCACTTTGACGTGATGGACAATCACTACGTGCCAAATCTGACCATTGGCCCAATGGTGTGCCAGGCGCTGCGTGATTACGGCATTACCGCACCGATCGACGTGCATCTGATGGTGAAGCCGGTTGACCGTATCGTGCCGGATTTCGCCAAGGCCGGCGCCAGCTACATCTCCTTTCATCCCGAAGCCTCTGAGCATGTCGATCGTACCCTGCAACTGATTAAAGAACAGGGCTGCAAGGCCGGGCTGGTGTTCAACCCGGCCACTCCGTTAAGCTATCTGGATTATGTGATGGACAAGGTCGATGTGATCCTGCTGATGTCCGTTAACCCCGGCTTTGGCGGCCAGTCGTTTATCCCCGCCACGCTGGATAAGCTGCGCCAGGTGCGCAAGCTGATCGACGCCAGCGGCCGTGATATCCGCCTGGAAGTGGATGGCGGGGTGAAAGTGGAGAATATCGGCGCAATCGCGGCGGCGGGCGCGGATATGTTCGTTGCCGGCTCGGCGATTTTCGGCAAGCCGGACTATCGTGCCGTTATCGACCAAATGCGTAGCGAACTGGCGAAGGTGACCCATGGCTGATTTCAGCGCTGTTCGCGCTCTGGCTTTTGATCTTGATGGCACGCTGGTTGATAGCGTGCCGGGGCTGGCGGCGGCGCTCGATCGGGCTTTAGTGGAAATGGGCCTGCCGGCGGCCGGCGAAGCACGCGTGAGCACCTGGATCGGCAACGGTGCCGATATGCTGGTGCAACGTGCGCTGCACTGGGCCGGGGCTGAAGCTACCCCGGCCTTGTGCCGGCAAGCGCGCGGGCGGTTCGACCATTTCTACGCGCAAACCGTCGATAGCGGCAGCCGGCTGTTCCCGCAGGTGCGCGAAACGCTGACGCAGCTCGTCGCGCACGGTTACCCGTTGGCGCTGGTGACCAACAAGCCGACGCCGTTTGTGGCGCCGTTGCTGGCTGCCCTGGGGATTGCTGCCGATTTCACCCTGGTGATCGGCGCTGACGATGTGGTAGAGAAAAAACCGCACCCGGCGCCGCTGTATCTGGTGCTTGGCAAGTTGGGCCTGCGTACCCACGAGTTGCTGTTTGTTGGTGATTCACGTAATGATATTCAGGCGGCGCAGGCGGCGGGCTGCCCCTGCGTCGGTTTGACATACGGTTATAACTACGGTGAAGCGATTGCTTTAAGCCAGCCTGATCGGGTGCTGGAACGCTTTGCCGATTTGTTGCCCGCTCTTGGGCTGTCATCTTTAGAGAATCAGGAAATTTAAACATGAGTAAGCCCATCGTATTTAGCGGCGCGCAGCCGTCTGGCGAACTGACCATTGGCAACTACATGGGTGCGCTGCGTCAGTGGGTTCAGATGCAGGATGAATATGACTGCATCTACTGTATCGTCGATTTGCACGCGATCACCGTGCGTCAGGACGCAGAGAAGCTGCGCAAGGCCACGCTGGATACGCTGGCGTTGTATCTGGCCTGCGGTATCGATCCGCAAAAAAGCACGATCTTCGTGCAGTCGCACGTGCCGGAACATACCCAGCTGAGCTGGGTGTTGAACTGCTACACCTATTTTGGCGAGCTGAGCCGCATGACCCAGTTCAAGGATAAATCCGCCCGTTATGCGGAAAATATCAACGCCGGCCTGTTCGACTATCCGGTGCTGATGGCGGCGGATATTCTGCTGTATCAAACTAATCAGGTGCCGGTAGGCGAAGACCAGAAACAGCATCTGGAGCTGAGCCGTGATGTGGCTGGCCGCTTTAACGCCATCTACGGCGATATCTTCCGGGTGCCGGAGCCGTTTATTCCGAAATCCGGCGCGCGCGTGATGTCGCTGCAGGATCCGTCCAAGAAGATGTCCAAGTCGGACGATAACCGCAACAACGTGATCGGCCTGTTGGAAGATCCGAAAGCGGTGACCAAGAAAATCAAGCGGGCGATGACCGACTCCGACGAGCCGCCGGTCATTCGCTACGATCTGGCGAACAAAGCGGGGGTCTCCAACCTGTTGGATATTCTCTCCGGCGTAACCGGCAAAAGCATCCCTGAATTGGAAGCCGAGTTTGAAGGCCAAATGTATGGCCACCTGAAAGGCGCGGTTGCCGATGCGGTTTCCGGCATGCTGTCTGAGCTGCAGGAGCGCTATCACCGCTTCCGCAACGATGAAGCCTTCCTGCAGCAGGTGATGCGCGACGGCGCCGCTAAAGCCCGCGCACGCGCGCAGGAAACGCTGGCGCAGGTCTATCAGGCCGTGGGCTTTGTCGCGCACCCCTGATTCATCGCCGTAAGCGCCGGCAGGCATTGGCTTGCCGGCGTACCGTGTTTCCCCTGGCGCATTGCCCGCTTACAACACGCCCTGCCGTTGCGATAACGCATCCTCGTGAACCGTTTGCTGCAACTGCGCCTGGGTAGTAAACCAGTTCAGCTTGCTGCGCAGGCCTACCACGCTGCCGACAACGATCAGGCTGGGGCTGGCCGCCTGGCGTGCCAGGATGGCCAATTGGCCAAGTTGCCCCTCAATCACCCGCTGGCGGCAGGACGTGCCGTTTTCTACCAGCGCGACCGGCATGGTGGCGCTCATGCCGTGCGCCAACAACTGGCATTGAATTTTCTCCGCCTGCGTCAGCCCCATATAAAACACCAGCGTCTGCTGCTCTTTGGCGAGCGTGGCCCAGGCCAGGCTGCCGCCTGTTTTGGCATGCCCGGTGATCAGGCGCACGCTCTGGGCATGATCGCGATGGGTCAGCGGGATGCCGCTGTAAGCCGAGCAGCCCGAGGCGGCGGTAATGCCCGGCACCACGGAGAAGGGAACGTTGGCTGCCGCCAGCGCTTCCAGCTCTTCCCCGCCGCGGCCGAAGATAAACGGATCGCCGCCTTTCAGGCGCACCACGCGCTTGCCCGCCTGCGCCTGTGTAAGCAGGATCTGGTTAATTTGCTGCTGCGGCACGCAGTGGTGGCCGGCGCGCTTGCCGACAAAAATACGCTCGGCGTCGCGGCGCACCAGCGCCATGACGCCTTCTGACACCAGCCGATCGTAGACCACCACGTCGGCCTGTTGCAGTTCTTGCAACCCCTTGAGCGTCAACAGCCCGGCATCACCGGGCCCGGCGCCGACCAGCGTGACTTCCCCACGGGCCGCCAGCGGCTGGCTGAACAGCGCCTCGACCTGTCGGTTTACCTGGTCAGCGTCCTGATTGGCGAGCGCCTGCGCCAGCCGGTGGTGGGCAAACAGCTTTTCCCAAAAGCGGCGGCGGGCGCCAGGCTCGGCAAAATGCCGTTTCACCCGTTGGCGCAGCGCACCGCCGAGTGCCGCCAGCTTGCCCAGATGCTGTGGCAGCATGGCTTCCAGTTTTTCGCGCAGCAGGCGCGCCAGCACCGGTGCTTTGCCGCCGGAAGAAACGGCCACCATCAGCGGGGAGCGATCGATAATCGACGGCATGATAAAGCTGGCGCGTTTAGGGTCGTCCACCACGTTGCAGAAGATCCGCTGTTGGTTGGCGCACTGATAGACCAGTGCATTGACTTCAACCCGATTGGTAGCGGCGATCGCCAGCCACTTATCCGCCAGCAGCTCGGCATGGAAGGGGCCGCTGACCAGCGTTAACCGGCCCTGTGCCGCCCATGTGTGAAACTGCGGGCTAAAGGCGCAGGCGTTGACCGTCAGCGCCGCACCGGCGTCCAGCAGCAGGCGTGCTTTGCGTTCGGCAACCTCGCCGCCGCCCACCAGCAGGCAGGGCTTGTGTTGCAGTTGGCAGAAAATAGGCAGGTAGTCCATCGATTATCCTCGGGGTATTCAGTGCCAGGGGCATACGCGTCTATTCAGGCACGGCAGCCGGGTGGCCGCCATGCAGGTGTTATTACGCGGTTTGGCGGGTGGGGGCCTTTTCTGCCTGTGGGCGTTGGGCGTGCGGTGTGGCGTACCAGTAGCCCAATCCCATAAACACGGCGCCGGCCAGCGTATTGCCCAGCGTTACCCAGAGCAGGTTATGGCCGATGCCGCCGAGCGTGTAGGCATCGCTGTGGTGGCCGAACCAGGAGAGAGCAAACAGCGTCATGTTGGCAACGGAGTGTTCGTAGCCCGAGGCGATAAATGCCAGCAGGCACCACCAGATGGCCAGGAATTTGGCCGCGCCTTCTACGCGCAGCGCCATCCAGAGCGCCAGGCACACCAGCCAGTTGCACAGTGCGCCCTTGAAAAACAGCACGCTGGCCGGCGCGGTGGTTTTCGCCAGCGCCGCAGTGTGCAGCAGGCTGGTATCGACGGGCAGCAGGCTGCCGCCGCCGTAGTTATACAACAGTGCCACGAACACCGAGCCGATCAGGTTGCCGAGCCAGGTTTGCGGCAGTACGGCCCACATCTGGCCGGGGCGGATAGCGCCGGCCTTGACGCCGAAGGTCAGGAACATGGTGTGGCCGGTGAATAGCTCGGAGCCGGCGATCACCACCAGCGTCAGCGCGATGCCGAAGGTGGCTCCCATCACCAGCGGCCGCAGGGCCGGATCCAACAGATTGCCGAGGGTGAATATCAGGATGATAGCCAGGCCGACATAGGCCCCGGCCATGGCCGAACTGATCCAAAAGCCCAACGGGTTTTCTTTGGCCAGCTTAACGATGCGCGCCGCGTTGGCGGCGCATTTATTGATGGTGTCGGTGAACATACGTGATCCCAAAGGTTAATAATACAAAGGTTATGCGGCGATCTGCACCATGCCGTTGGCCACCCGGCTGGCAAAGCTGGGCACCGAACGGCTTTCATCCTCGAGACAAAAACCGTCATTCAGACGGAAATGCTGTTTTTTCAGTGGGCTGGCGACCCACAGTTCGCCCTGGTGTTCGGCGATCAGGCCGCGGGAAAGCACGCTGGCCTGGGCGAAGGGATCGATATTGCTGATGGCAAACACTTGCTCATCCGCCGTAGGGCGGAATATCGCCACCTGTTGGCTGCCAATCAGGGCGCAGACGCCGGTGCCGGGCAGGATGTCGGCGAGCGGGCAAACGGTAATCCACTGGCTCATGCGTTGTTCTCCTCGGTTGCAAGCCACTTCACGGGGATGCGCTCATCCGGGCGCGCCGGGCGGTGCTGTTCGCGCTCCGCGACCATCTGCACGTTGGGATCGCGTCGGCCGCTGTTGATAAAGTGGGCGAAACGCAACTGCGCCTGTGGGTGCTCGACGGTTTCTTTCCACTCGCAGCGGAAGGCGGCGCGCAGGGTGGTGATATCGGCTTCCAGCTGCGCGTTGATACCCAGCTTATCGTCGATGACGACGCTGCGTAGGTAGTCGATGCCGCCCTCCAGGTTGTCCAGCCAGACGGAGGTGCGTTGCAGCTTATCGGCGGTGCGGATATAAAACATCATGAAGCGGTCCAGATAGCGTACCAGGGTTTCGCGATCCAGATCGGCCGCCAGCAGATCGGCATGGCGTGGCTTCATGCCGCCGTTGCCGCATACGTAGAGGTTCCAGCCGTTTTCGGTCGCGATCACGCCAACGTCTTTGCCCTGCGCTTCGGCGCATTCGCGGGTGCAGCCGGAGACGCCAAACTTCATTTTGTGCGGCGTGCGGATGCCTTTGTAACGGTGTTCCAGCGCCACGCCAAAGCCGACGCTGTCGCCAACGCCATAGCGGCACCAGGTGCTGCCGACGCAGGTTTTCGCCATGCGCAGCGCTTTGGCGTAGGCATGGCCGGTTTCAAAGCCGGCGGCGATCAGTTTTTCCCAGATGGCCGGCAGATCGTCCTTTTGCGCGCCAAACATGGCGATACGCTGTGAGCCGGTGATCTTGGTGTACAGGCCGTATTCCTTGGCGATCTGCCCGATAGCCAGCAGCCCTTCCGGGGTGATTTCACCGCCGGCGGAGCGTGGGATCACCGAATAAGTACCGTCTTTCTGGATGTTGCCGAGGAAATTGTCGTTGGTATCCTGCAACGGCGTGAGCTGCGGGTTGAGCACATACTCATTCCAGCAGGATGCCAGCAGCGAGCCGACGGTGGGTTTACACACTTCGCAGCCGTAGCCGCTGCCGTATTTGGCCAGCAATTCTTCGAACGACTTGATGCCTTCCACACGGATCAGGTGGTACAGCTCCTGGCGCGAATAGGCGAAGTGTTCGCACAGGTGGTTGTTGACTTCAATGCCCTGTTTGCTTAGTTCGGCATTCAGCACTTGGGTAATCAGTGGGATGCAGCCGCCGCAGCCGGTGCCGGCTTTGGTTTGCGCCTTGATGGCGGCCACGGTATGGCAGCCCATGTTCACCGCGTTAATGATATCGCCCTTGCTGACGTCAAAGCAGGAACAGATTTGGGCGGTTTCCGGCAGGGAATCCACGCCGATGGCCGGCTTGCTGCCGGCGTGCGCCGGCAGGATCAGGCTGTCCGGGTGTTCCGGCAGTTCGATAGCATTCAGCGCCAGTTGCAACAGGTTGCCGTAGTCGCTGGTGTCGCCGACCAGCACCGCGCCGAGCAGGGTTTTATTGTCGGCGCTGACCACCAGCCGCTTGTAGACTTCCTGGCTTTCGTCGAGGTAGACATAGCTGCGCGCGCCTTCAGTGCGGCCGTGGGCGTCGCCGATGCCGCCGACGTCTACGCCCAGCAGCTTCAGTTTTGCGCTCATGTCGGCGCCTTCGAAGGCGTTTTCACGCCCCAGCAGATGATCGGCCACCACCTGCGCCATCTTGTAGCCCGGCGCCACCAGGCCGAAGGTGCGTTCGTTCCACGAGGCGCATTCGCCGATAGCGTAGACGTCTGGATCCGAGGTTTGGCATTGATCGTCGATCACGATGCCGCCGCGGCGTGCGGTGGCCAGCCCACACTGGTGCGCCAGCTTGTCCTGCGCGCGGATGCCGGTGGAGAAGACGATGAAATCGACTTCTAACGCCGTGCCGTCGGCAAACTGCATGGTTTTGCGCGCGTTCTGCCCGTGGTGGATGATTTCCTGGGTATTTTTACCGGTGTGTACTTTCACCCCCATGCGCTCAATCTTGCGGCGCAGCTGATCGCCGCCCATTGGATCGAGTTGTTCGGCCATCAACACCGGCGCAAATTCAATTACATGGGTTTCCACCCCCAGGCTTTTTAGCGCGCCAGCGGCTTCCAGCCCCAACAGGCCGCCGCCGACCACGGCGCCGCGTTGGCTACGGCGGGCGCAGGCTTCAATGGCGTTCAGATCTTCAATGGTACGGTATACAAAGCAGTCCTGGCCCTCCGATCCCTTAATCGGCGGCACCCACGGGTAAGAGCCGGTGGCGACGATCAGCTTGTCATAGAACACCGTGCGCCCGGTGTTTGAGTGTATGACCTTTTCGGTGCGGTTAATGGTGATGGCGCGTTCGCCCACCAGCACCGTCACCCCGTGTTTTTCATAAAAGCCTTCGCGCACCAGTGAAAGCTCTTCGGCGGTATGGTGAGAGAAATAGGAAGAAAGGTGCACGCGATCGTAAGCGACGCGCGGTTCTTCACAGAACACGGTAATCGCAAACTGGTCTTTGTCTGCTTTCTCTAACAGATCTTCGATAAACCGGTGGCCGACCATGCCATTGCCGATGACGGCAAGCTTGACTTTGCTCATTTTTGCCTCAATTTTTTCATTTTCTTGCCTTACCTTATTCTTCCCCGATAGCGGTTTATTGATACAAATCAAGCACGCTTCCATATACCTACAAGGTGTTATATGGATGATTTTAAAAGATATTTTATAAGTTGTGGTTTTTATTAAACTTTAGCTGAAACGTTGCAGTTAATGAGAAATACACGCATTTGGCGGAAAAGTGGGGCTGGTGTGGCGTGAGCCACTTTGTCAGCAGCCTATTGCCCCCGTATGATGGGGAAAAGGGTGTGGCAGAGCAGAGGTGAAAGGTGGCGAACAATCCCGTGAAGTTTATCGATAACCTGCGCCTGAGCGGGCATGAGGGGCTGTGGCAACTGGCGATTGATCAGGGGCGCATTGCCCACATTATCCCGCAGCCGGAAGGGCAGGAGTGGCGCAGCGACGTGCTGGACGCCGAAGGGGGCCTGGCGTTGCCGGCGTTTATCGAGCCGCACATTCACCTGGATACCACCCAGACCGCCGGGCAGCCGGCGTGGAACCAGTCCGGCACGCTGTTTGAAGGCATTGAACGCTGGGCGGAGCGCAAGGCGCAGTTAACCCATGAAGACGTTAAGCAGCGTGCCTGGCAAACGCTGAAATGGCAGATCGCCAACGGCGTGCAGTACGTACGCACCCACGTTGACGTATCCGATCCCTCTTTGACCGCGCTGCGCGCCATGCTGGAGGTGAAGCAGGAGGTGGAGCCCTGGGTCACGATGCAGATTGTCGCCTTCCCACAGGAGGGGATACTGTCATACCCCGACGGCGAGGCGCTCCTGGAAGAGGCGTTGCGGCTGGGCGCCGATGTGGTTGGCGCTATCCCGCACTTTGAATTTACGCGTGAATATGGTGTGGAATCGCTGCATAAGGCGTTTGCGCTGGCCGATAAATACCAGCGGCTGGTGGATGTGCATTGCGACGAGATCGACGATGAGCAGTCGCGTTTTGTCGAAACCGTTGCGGCGCTGGCTCTGAAGCTGGGGATGGGCGATAAGGTGACGGCCAGCCATACCACCGCGATGCATTCCTATAACGGCGCCTATACCTCGCGGTTGTTCCGGCTGTTGAAAATGTCCGGCATCAACTTTGTCGCCAACCCGCTGGTGAACATTCACCTGCAGGGGCGTTTTGACAGCTATCCGAAGCGGCGCGGCGTTACCCGGGTGAAAGAGATGCTGGACGCTGGCATTAACGTCTGCTTTGGCCACGACGATGTGTTCGATCCCTGGTATCCGCTCGGCACCGCCAACATGCTGCAGGTTCTGCACATGGGCCTACATATTTGCCAACTGATGGGCTACGGCCAGATTGACGACGGCCTGAAGCTTATCACCACCTACAGCGCGCGTACGCTGCATCTTGATGATTACGGGCTGGTGGCGGGCAACAGCGCCAACCTGGTGATCCTGCCGGCAGAGAGCGGTTTTGATGCGGTGCGGCGCCAAACGCCGGTGCGCTATTCGATTCGCCGCGGGGTCGTGATTGCCGAAACCCAGCCGGCGCAAACCACTCTGCACCTGGCACAGGATGAGCAGGTGGATTTCCGCCGCTAAGCAGGGCGGGTGCAAAAGGAAATAGCCGGTGGGGATAAAACAACAGGGCGCCAAGGCGCCCTGTTTCGTATGGCGATAAACCGCAATCAGCGGGTTACGTGGCCGTGGCTGCGGTGTTTGGTGACAAAGCCAAGCAGCAGGCACATCACGAATACCGCCAGATACAGGCCGTTGGCGGTCACCAGCGCGGCATGCGCTCCGCCTTGCGCCACGATCGGCCCGGTCACGATAAAGGTCAGCATAGTGCCGACGGTGCCACAGGTCAGAATAAAGTTGACCAGCTTCGGCGAGGAAACTTTGGTCTGCAGTGAACCCAGAGTAATCAGCGTGGTGTAGATCGCGCTGGAGATAAAGCCCAGGCCCATAATGAAGTAGCCCAGGTGTTCCGGGTTATCGGTGCTGACAAACAGGTACATGGCCGCCGTCGCCAGAGCCGCCAGCACGGTAACGATGCGCTGCAGATCGAAAAAGCGCAGGATAAAGCTGAACACCCACATGCCCACCATGTAAGAGGTCCAGAAATCGCTGACCAGCTTGCCGGCCTGGCCAATATCCATACCGAAGGCTTTAGTGGCGTATTCCGGCACCCATTGGATAAAGCCCAACTGGCCCAGGATGTAGCACAGCGCGGCGATCGCCAGGAACAGCACGCCGATGCCCCATTTTTCTTTGACCACCGGCTCGCCGCTGGCCGGGCTTTTGTTGCCCAACACCGGGAATTCGGAGCACAGCGTCAGGATAAAGATCGCCACATACAGCAGGCCGATGCAGGCGTAGACCCAATACCAGCCGATGTGGCGCGCCAGCAGCATGGCGGCTACGATCGGGAAAATCATCCCTGCCATACTGAAGAAGGAATCGGTGAACAGCAGGCGGGAGCCGCGCTGGCGGCCGGCATACATATGGGTAATCAGGAAGGTGCCGATCGACATAGTGATACCGCTAACCACGCCGAGCACAAACATGCACAAGGAGAACACGGCCAGGCTTTTACCGACCATCAGCCCGGCAACGGCCAACACCATCAGAATAAAGCCGAAGATGAGCTGGCGTTTCAACGGGATGATTTCCATCAGCCAAGCGTTCAGGAAGATAGCAATCAAGATGCCGGCGTTAAGGAAAGTAAAGGTATTACTCATGCTGGAAATCGGCAGATTAAAGTATTCTGCAATATTTCCCATCACCATCCCTGTGACGATAACTAAGGCACCGGTCAGCGCGTAAGAAAAAAAACTGATCCAGGTTAGCCGGATGCGATTGCTGTTATTCATTGACTATGAGCCCGATATGTCTGTTGAGGTTCAGAGCGCTGCCCAACAGACCTTTTATTACCGCAGCTCGGAAATATTAGCGCCTGTATGCACAACGCATACACAAAGCCCCGATGGGGGCTCCGCAATAAAATTACCGCAGCAAACAAGGCTATTGGAAGGCTCTTACAAACTGGCATTAAGGCCGCAGATTTTCCTCTGCCGACGGAAAATCTCCACACGACCCCCCAGGCTAGGAATCCTAACATAGCTAACCGTTTTTTTTGTGATTGCTATCTATTTTTTATGCAATAAGTCAGTAATTGGTAAATGTTTTTGTGATCTTGATCGGATCGCAATGTCGCCGGTCGCCGACGGATACGGCCTTAACACGCCGCCAGCGGTGGTCGCCCGGCCGAGTTGCGTGGGTGGCTGCGTAAATATAGGTAAATGGCTGGTACTCGCGGAAAGGGCACTTTAGAATCAATGCGCTTTCACGTTGTTTGTCTCTTAGAAGAAGGATCTGTGCATGTTCAAACGTACTTTAGTGACTCTTGTCGCCTTGTGTTCCCTGGTCGCAGCGGCGCCTGCTGCGCTGGCCGCCGATGAAACCCACGTGATGTTGACCACTTCGGCCGGGAATATCGAACTGGCGCTTGATGGCCAGAAAGCGCCGGTGTCGACCAAAAATTTCATCGACTACGTGAACAGCGGTTTTTATAACAACACTACATTCCACCGCGTTATCCCCGGCTTTATGATCCAGGGCGGCGGTTTTACCGCAGACATGCAACAGAAAAGCCCCAATGCGCCGATTAAAAACGAGGCGGACAATGGGCTGCGCAACCTGCGCGGCACTATCTCCATGGCGCGTACCGCGGATAAAGACAGCGCTACCAGCCAGTTCTTCCTGAACGTGGCGGATAACGCCTTTTTGGATCACGGCCAGCGTGACTTCGGCTATGCGGTGTTTGGGAAAGTGGTGAAAGGCATGGATGTGGTGGATAAAATCTCCCAGGTGCCGACCGGTAATGTCGGCCCTTACCAGAATGTGCCCAGCAAACCGGTCGTCATTCTGTCGGCGAAAGTGCTGCCGTAAGTTTTACCGCGCGCCGGCGCCCCGCCTGGGGGCCGGCCTGTGTTTTCCCTCCTTTCCGAAGCATTGTGTACATCACTTTTTTCTTCTGCACGGCATGGTTTAATGCGCGATGGGTAATCAGGTTGCTGATGGCGCTGCTATTATCTTTTATGGCGGCAGGCCATTGTGGCTGGCAACCCGGCGTTCATTGGCCTTCGTTCAGGATAAGCTGCAAAGATGTATGAATTTAATCAGGTGTTGCTGTTATTGCAGCAGATGTGCGTGTATCTCGTTATCGCCTACTTGTTAAGTAAAACACCCCTGTTTATTCCGCTGACCCAGGTCACCATCCGCCTGCCGCATAAGCTGCTGTGCTATGTGATCTTTTCGGTGTTCTGCATTATGGGCACCTATTTCGGCCTGCATATCCAGGATTCCATCGCCAATACCCGCGCCATCGGCGCCGTATTGGGCGGCTTGCTTGGCGGGCCCTCCGTGGGCTTCTTGGTGGGGCTGACCGGCGGGCTGCACCGCTATACGCTCGGCGGGATGACCGACGTCGCCTGTGCGGTTTCGACCATCACCGAAGGCCTGGTGGGCGGCATTGTGCACTGCATCGCCATGCGCCGCCGCCGTATCGATCTGTTATTCAATCCGCTTTTCGTTGCCGGGGTGGCGCTGGTGGCTGAAATGCTGCAGATGGCGATTATCCTCGCCATCGCCCGCCCATTCGGCGAGGCTTTGCGGCTGGTGGAATACATTGCGTTGCCGATGATGATCGCCAACACGCTGGGCGCGGCGATGTTTATGCAAATTCTGCTCGATCGCCGCGCGATGTTTGAGAAATACACCAGCGCGTTTTCTTCCAAAGCGTTGAAGATTGCCGAACTGACGGAGGGCATCTTGCGCCAGGGCTTCGATCAGGAAAACAGCATGAAGGTGGCGCGGGTGATCTACCAGGAACTGGGCATCGGCGCGGTGGCGATTACGGATCGCGAAAAGCTGTTGGCGTTTATTGGTATCGGCGACGATCACCATCTGCCGGGCACGCCGATCGCTTCGGCCCATTCTCATCACGCGATCGATCACAACCAGGTGGTCTATGCCGATGGGAATGAAGTGGCCTACTGCTGTTCGATCAACCCCAACTGCAAACTCGGCTCAACGCTGGTGATCCCGTTGCGCGGCGAGAACCAGCGGGTGATCGGCACCATCAAGCTGTACGAGCCAAAAAGCAAACTGTTCAGCACCATTAACCGCACGCTGGGGGAAGGGATAGCCAGCCTGCTTTCGGCGCAGATCATGGCCGGGCAATATGAGCGCCACAAACAGCTGCTGGCGCAGTCGGAAATCAAATTGCTGCATGCGCAGGTTAACCCACACTTTCTGTTTAACGCGCTGAATACGCTGGTGGCGGTCATTCGGCGTGACGGCGATCGCGCCTGCGAGTTGGTGCAGTATCTTTCCACGTTTTTCCGCAAGAATCTCAAACGCTCAGACGATGAAGTGAGCCTGGCGGATGAGCTGGAGCATGTGAACGCCTATTTGCAAATTGAAAAGGCGCGCTTTGCCGATCGGCTGGAGATCGCCGTTTCGCTGCCGCCAGAGCTGATGGCGGTGCGCCTGCCGGCATTCTCCCTGCAGCCGATCGTCGAGAATGCGATCAAGCACGGCACTTCGCATATGCTGGGGGTTGGCCGGATCGACATCGGCGCGCGCTGTGAAGCGGGGCACCTGTTGCTGCAGGTGACCGATAACGCCGGGTTATTCCAGCCGCAGCCGCACAGCCAGGGGTTGGGCATGAACCTGGTGGATAAGCGCATCCGCGTGCGCTACGGTGAGGGCTACGGTGTGCAGGTGGTGTGTGAACCGGAAGCATTTACCCGTATTACGCTCAATGTGCCGCTCGGCGAGCCGTTGATGGGGGCCGCATGACGTTGAACGTCCTGATTGTTGATGACGAACCTTCCGCCCGTGATAACCTGCGCCACCTGCTGGAAGAGCATGAGGGCATTACGGTGATTGGCGAATGCGCCAATGCCATTGAGGCGATCAGCGTGATCCACCGCCAGCAGCCGGACGTGGTGTTTCTCGATATCCAGATGCCCCGCATCAGCGGGCTGGAGATGGTCGGCATGCTTGATCCTAACCGTATGCCGTATATCGTGTTCCTTACCGCGTACGATGAATACGCGGTGCAGGCCTTTGAGGAACATGCGTTTGATTACCTGCTTAAGCCTGCCGAGCCGCAGCGGTTGAATAAAACGCTGCAGCGGCTGCAGCAAAGCCGTGCGCCGCAGGATATCGCCGCGCTGGAAGAGAGCGCCGGCTACCTGAAATATATCCCTTGTACCGGGCACAGCCGGATTTATCTGCTGCGTTTCGATGAAGTGATCGCCATTCGCTCGCGCCTGAGCGGCGTTTACGTGGTGCGCGACGACGGCATGGAGTGTTTCACCGAACTGACGCTGCGCACCCTGGAAAGCCGCACGCCTTTGGTGCGTTGCCACCGGCAATACCTGGTCAATCTGGAACAGGTGCGGGAAATTCGCTTCGAGGAAAGCGGCGCGGCGGAAATGATCATGGCGGTGGGGGAACCGGTACCGGTCAGCCGCCGCTACCTGAAATCGTTGAAGGAAGAGCTCGGGTTGCGCGGTTAGCCGCCCCATTTCCGTTGCCGAGTATGCCGTGCTTGACGGGCTTACGCTGCGCTTATAGCTTTATCGCATTCACCGGCGCATTTGCGCCCCGTTTGCGTTAAGGAACATGAAATGAGTGAAGCACGGATTATCGCCAAAGCGCTGCACGCCGGGAAGCCGGCGCAGGACTTGGCTATTTTACCCGCGTTGGCGAACCGCCACGGCTTGATCACCGGCGCCACCGGCACCGGTAAAACGGTCACGCTGCAAAGAATGGCCGAGCAGTTTTCCCGCATTGGCGTCCCGGTGTTCCTGGCGGACGTGAAAGGCGATCTGTCCGGCATCGGCGCCGCGGGCGAGCCTTCGGAAAAGCTGCAGGCGCGGCTTGCGGCGATCGGCGTAACCGACTGGCAGCCGCAGGCGTGCAACATCATTCCATGGGATATTTTTGGCGAAAAGGGCCACCCGATCCGCGCCACGGTATCCGATCTTGGCCCTCTGCTGTTGGGGCGGTTGCTGGATTTGAACGATATTCAGCAAGGCGTACTGCAACTGGTGTTCCGCATAGCCGATGACAACGGCCTGTTGCTGCTGGACATGAAAGATTTGCGCGCCATGGTGCAGTATGTCGGCGACAACGCCAAACAGTTCCAAACCCAGTACGGTAATATTTCCACTGCCTCTATCGGCGCCATCCAGCGTGGGCTGCTGGCGCTGGAAGATCAGGGTGCTAACCAGTTCTTCGGCGAGCCGATGCTGGATATCAACGATCTGATGCGTACCGACAGCAACGGCCACGGCCACGGCGTGATCAACCTGCTTGCGGCCGATAAGCTGATTAATCAGCCGAAACTGTATGCCATCTTCCTGCTGTGGCTGCTGGCGGAGCTGTTTGAACAACTGCCGGAAGTCGGCGATCCGGAACAGCCGAAGCTGGTGTTCTTCTTTGACGAAGCGCACCTGTTATTCAACGATGCGCCGGCAGCGCTGCTGAGCAAAATTGAACAGGTTGTGCGCCTGATCCGCTCCAAAGGCGTGGGCGTTTACTTCGTCACCCAAAACCCATTGGATATTCCAGACAGCGTGCTTGGCCAACTGGGCAACCGCGTGCAGCACGCGCTGCGTGCCTTTACCCCGCGCGATCAAAAAGCCGTGAAGGCGGCGGCACAAACCCTGCGCGCCAACCCGGCATTTGATGCGGAGACCGCGATTACCGAGCTGGGTGTGGGCGAAGCGCTGGTGTCTTTCCTGGATGAAAAAGGCCGGCCTAACGTGGTGGAGCGCGCCATGGTTATCGCGCCGGAATCGAAAATGGGGATGTTGGGCGCCGAGGGGTTGAACAGCGCCATCAATAAATCACCGCTGTACGGCCGCTATGAGGATATGGTGGATCGTGAGTCGGCCTATGAGAAGCTCTCTGCCGAAGGCTTTGCTACCGTGGGTAAACCGCAGCCCGGCCAGCCGGCGGCCAAACCGGCGCAGGAATCGGCCGGCGGGGGATTAATGGGGGGGCTGAACGAGATCCTGTTCGGTTCAACCGGCCCGCGCGGCGGCAAGCGTGACGGCATCGTGCAGACCGCCGCGAAAAGTATGGCGCGCGATCTGGGCCGCCAAATCCTGCGCGGCGTGCTGGGTTCAATCATGGGCGGCCGCAAAAAGTAAGCGCCGGCCCCGTCAGCGCAAGAAAACACCGTTATTTTTATATAAGTTGATTTGAGTATGTTGCTGCTGATCGATAACTACGACTCCTTTACCTATAATCTTTATCAGTATTTCTGCGAGCTGGGCGCCGAGGTGCTGGTCAAGCGCAACGACGAACTGCAACTGGCAGACATTGAACGCCTGGCTCCGCGGCAACTGGTGATATCCCCCGGCCCGTGCACGCCGAATGAGGCCGGCATTTCCCTGGCGGCGATCCGCCATTTTGCTGGCCGCTTGCCGATCCTCGGCGTTTGCCTGGGCCATCAGGCTTTGGGGCAGGCATTTGGCGCTAACGTCGTGCGCGCCCGCAACGTGATGCATGGCAAAACCTCCGCCATTTGCCACGGCGGCCGCGGCGTGTTTGCCGGCCTGAATAATCCGCTGACCGTAACCCGTTATCACTCACTGGTGCTGGAGGCCGCTACGTTGCCGGATTGCTTTGAGGTGACGGCCTGGAGTGAGCGCGCAGGTGTGCGCGATGAAATTATGGGGATCCGCCACCGCACGCTGCCGCTGGAAGGGGTACAATTCCATCCGGAGAGCATTCTTAGCGAGCAGGGGCATCAGCTTTTGGGCAATTTCCTTAAGAGTTAATCGGTTAGGTTTTTTTTACCCGCTTTTGACGATTTAGATTTGCCCTTGATTGGTTTTTTATGCATATTTTGTGATTATATTTTCACTTAATGGCAACGATAAATTCTTATTGCGTACAGGGTGGGGCCCAAGAATGACCGAAAAATCCACAGTCAGCCGTAGTACATTTGATCAGGTAATTTTGCCCGTTTATGCACCTGCACAGTTTGTGCCGGTGAAAGGGCAGGGCAGCCGCGTGTGGGATCAGCAAGGGAAAGAATATATTGATTTCTCTGGCGGTATTGCGGTGACGGCGCTTGGCCACTGCCACCCGGCGCTGGTTGCGGCGTTGAAAGAGCAGGGGGAAACCTTGTGGCACACCAGCAATGTGTTTACTAACGAGCCGGCGCTGCGCCTGGCCAGTAAGCTGATTGCGGCGACATTTGCCGATCGGGTATTTTTCGCCAACTCCGGGGCAGAAGCCAACGAAGCGGCGTTTAAACTGGCCCGGCATTACGCAATTACCCGCCACAGCCCGTACAAGACTAAAATCATCGCGTTCTATAACGCTTTCCACGGCCGCACACTGTTTACCGTTTCGGTCGGCGGCCAGGCGAAATACTCCGACGGCTTCGGGCCGAAGCCTGCCGACATTGTGCATGTGCCGTTCAACGATCTGGCCGCCGTGAAGGCGGTGATGGACGACCACACTTGTGCGGTGGTGATGGAACCCATCCAGGGCGAGGGCGGCATTATGCCGGTGGACGCTGCGTTCCTGAAAGGGGTGCGCGAGCTGTGCGATCGCCATCAGGCGCTGCTGGTGTTTGATGAAGTGCAAAGCGGCATGGGGCGCAGCGGCAAGCTGTTCGCCTATATGCACTATGGCGTAACGCCGGATATTCTGACCACCGCCAAAGCGTTGGGCGGCGGTTTCCCGGTCAGCGCCATGCTGACTACCGAGGAGATCGCTTCGGTGATGCACGTGGGCACCCATGGCACCACCTACGGCGGCAATCCGCTTGCCTGCGCGGTCGCTGAAGCGGCGCTGGACGTCATCAACACGCCAGAGGTGCTGAGCGGCATTGAACAGCGCCACGGCCTGTTTGTGCAGGCGCTACAACGGATTGGCGAGAAGTACGCGATTTTCTCCGAAGTGCGGGGGATGGGGCTGCTGATCGGCGCGGAACTGGTGCCGGGCTATCACGGCAAGGCGCGTGAGTTTTTGACTGCGGCGGCGGCGCGTGGGCTGATGATCCTTAACGCCGGGCCGGATGTGATCCGCTTTGCGCCTTCGCTGGTGGTGGAACTGGAGGATATCGACGCGGGGATGGCGCTGTTTGAACAAGCGGTGCAGGACGTGATAAACGCCTGAGCGCGTTAGCGCCGTCAAAATAAACGCCCCGTGGCCAACCGGCCACGGGGCGTTTGCTATTTACTGGCGCCCCGCGTGTGATTAACGCGTGCCGTAAACCACGATGGTTTTGCCGTGGGCAGAGATGAGGTTTTGATCTTCCAGCATTTTCAGAATACGGCCGACGGTTTCGCGTGAGCAACCGACAATCTGGCCGATCTCCTGACGGGTAATTTTGATTTGCATGCCGTCTGGGTGAGTCATGGCATCCGGTTGTTTCGCCAGGTTTAGTAGGGTTTGTGCGATACGCCCGGTAACGTCAAGGAAAGCAAGGTTGCCCACTTTCTCTGAAGTAACCTGCAGACGGCTTGCCATCTGCGCAGACAGGCGCATCAGGATATCCGGGTTCACCTGAATCAACTGGCGGAATTTCTTGTAGGAAATTTCAGCCACTTCACAGGCGGTTTTCGCCCTTACCCAGGCGCTGCGCTCCTGGCCTTCTTCAAATAACCCAAGTTCCCCGATAAAGTCCCCCTGGTTGAGGTAGGAGAGGATCATCTCTTTACCTTCTTCGTCTTTAATCAGCACCGCGACGGAGCCTTTAACGATGTAGTAAAGCGTTTCGGCTTTTTCACCTTGGTGAATCAGCGTACTTTTGGATGGATATTTGTGGATATGGCAATGAGACAGGAACCATTCGAGAGTCGGGTCTGTTTGCGGTTTGCCGAGAACCATTCGCTGTTATCCTCTGTTGTAATCGCTGCCTTGTGTCACAGGGATCAGAGTTCCCTGTAAAACATGTGTTAGCCCACGTGCGCGTGGTGGCTATCAACAGGTTTTGAGGCGTGCCATAAAATACGCTACTGCTTTAGCATATTGACTTGCCGGAAATGCTGCAAGCTACATTCTGTTAACATACCACGTCAGGCACCTTTCCTCGAACGTTTCCCTGGAGCCTGCTCATTGGAAAGGGGATTTTCAGACTGAGCCCTGCCATTAATCGTGGAGCCGGCAAAAAGACAACATACTGCCGCAAAGCCCGCGATTGCCGCCGCATTCACGCGCAATGATAGGATACAGTCTAGTGTGGTTTTAGCACAGAGTGAGGCCAGTGTCTTGTGTTGTCTCGCTTCAGCATGATTCACGTCAGGTTCCGTTGCCAGTTTTATTGCGAAAGCGTAGTCTGGGCTGCATAAACCAAGCGGAGTAACGAGTATGCAGGCAAGAATCAAGTGGGTGGAAGGTTTGACGTTCCTGGGCGAATCCGCCTCCGGCCATCAGGTGCTGCTGGACGGCAACGCCGGGGAAAAAGCGCCGAGCCCAATGGAAATGGTGTTGATGTCTGTCGGCGGGTGCAGCGCGATTGACGTGGTTTCGATTCTGCAAAAGGGCCGTAACGATGTGCGCGATTGTGAGGTAAAACTGACCTCAGAGCGCCGCGCGGAGGCGCCGCGCATATTTACCCATATCAACCTGCATTTTATTGTTACCGGTAAAGGGCTTACCGGTAACGTTGTTGAACGTGCGGTGAATCTGTCGGCGGAAAAATATTGCTCGGTATCGCTGATGCTCGGTAAGGCCGCCAGCGTCACCCACAGCTTTGAAATCCGCGCGCTGGAGTGACGCCCAACGTATTACTCGATTTTTTTCCCTTCCAGCAGGCGCAGCACCAGCGGCGCCATAATCAATTCCATCGCCAGCCCCATTTTTCCGCCAGGCACCACCAGCGTATTGATATGCGAAATAAATGAGCCTTGCAGCATCGCCAGCAGATAGGGGTAGTCGATCTGTTCCAACCCGCGGAAATGGATCACTACAAAGCTTTCATCCAGCGACGGGATCGCTTTGGCGGCGAACGGGTTGGAGGTGTCCACCGTCGGCACCCGCTGGAAGTTGATATGGGTGCGTGAAAACTGGGGCGTGATGTAGTTGATGTAGTCTTCCATCGAGCGAACCACGGAATCCATCACCGCTTCGCGTGAATGGCCGCGCTCGCCGGTATCGCGGATCAGTTTCTGGATCCACTCCAGATTGACGATCGGCACCACCCCCACCAGCAAGTCGACATGCCTGGCGACGTCATGATGGTCGGCGACAACGCCACCGTGCAACCCTTCATAGAACAGCACGTCGGTGGGTTCCGGCAGGGGCTCCCAAGGGGTGAAAGTGCCTGGCACCTGGTTGTAGGGCACTGCTTCGTCGTAGGTGTGCAGGTATTTGCGCGAACGGCCGGTGCCGCGTTTGCCGTATTCAATGAAACTTTGTTCCAGCAGGCCGAAATCGTTGGCTTCCGGACCGAAGTAGCTGATGTGGCGGCCAAGATCGCGTGCTTTGCGGATCGCGGCGTCCATCTCCGGCCGGGTATAGCGGTGGAAGCTGTCGCCTTCCAGCTCGGCGGCGCGGATATTCAACTGCTGGAATATTTTGCGAAACGCCACGCTGGTGGTTGTGGTGCCGGCGCCGCTGGAGCCGGTCACCGCAATGACAGGATGTTTAGCTGACATAAATACCGTTCCCCGTGAGAAATCTGGCGATGTGGCCGTGCCCCGCCTTCAGGCTGTCGCCACAGCCTAGCATTGTTATCACGTTTCGCGCACCGGTGTCATCTTTGCGGCGGAGGGATGCGAAAAAAGCAACGCATAGGCGCAATTTTGCTGCTTCAACAGCAGCACGAAATTGGCGAGACTGTAAAAAAACGGGAGGAAAGCCATGAATATGCCGTCGTCGCGTTGGTGGTGGGATTTATCTACGCGGGAATTCAGTGAACTGGAAATGGATAAGATAGTGGCGGTGTTGCCGATCGGCGCCGTCGAGCAGCACGGCCCGCATTTGCCCGTTCGGGTGGATACGGCGATCAATGCCGGGATAGTGCAACGTGCGGTGGAGCTAATGCCCGCTGATTTACCGGTGTTGATTTTGCCCATGTTGCCGATTGGCAAATCCGATGAGCATTTGCACTATCCAGGCACCCTGACATTGCCTTACGAGATTTTGGGTAAAGTGTGGTTTGAAGTGGCGAAAAGCGCCTGGCGAGCGGGGATCCGTAAACTGATTTTCTGGAATTCGCACGGTGGCCAGCCGCAGTTGATGGAGATTGTTTGCCGCCAACTGCGTATTGAGCTGAATATGTTTGCCGTGGGGGCCAGTTGGTTTCACACCATCGACACCCGCGATCTCTATGCCGCTGAAGAGTTACAGCATGGTATCCACGGTGGGGAGTCTGAAACCAGCGTGATGTTGTATCTGCACCCTGATCTGGTCCAGATGGCCTATGCGGAAAACTTTGTCTCGGCATCGGTTGCATTGGCCGCGAAAGGGGGCATTCTGACGCCCGAAGGCGGCGTGGGTTTTGGTTGGATGGCTGAAGATTTGCACCCCGCGGGCACCACCGGCAATGCGGCCGCAGCGGATGCCGGGCGTGGTAAAACGGAGACCGAACGGGCCGCCCAGGCGTTGGTGCAACTGATCGAGGAAGTGCGGGATTTTGACATCAGCCACCTCGGTTGAACATTCAGGCCGTCGCGCCCGCCTGTTGCCGGTGGCGCTAGGCCATTTGCAGCATCAGGCCTTTCATGGTTTCCGCCAGTACGCTGCCAATGGCGCTGGTGCCGCGGTTGTGCCCAATCAGCATCAACGTTTGTGTCTGCTGCGCCAATTCCCGTACCGGAATATAAATCAGCCGCCCACTGCGCAGATCGACGTCAATATCGAACGGGGTGAGGAAAGTCAGCGCCTGATCCACCATCGCGGCCTGGCGCATTACCTCAATCGAGTTGGTTTCGATCACCGGCTGCGCTTTGATCATCGCACGGGCGAAAACTTCATTGAGATACGGGCGAATCACCATACTTTTATCCGCAATCACCAGCGGATGTGGTACGCAGTCGCTCAGACGCAGGCTGCTCTTATCCGCCAGCGGGTGGCCTGGCGCGATGACTGCACCTAACCTGCTGACCACGCTGGCGATGATGCGCAGAGTTGGCGGCAGCTCGAAATCAAATCCGACGCCCAAATCGGCTTCGCCGGAGGCGACAGCATTGGTGATGTCTTCACCGGTGGTCATTTGGCGCAGCACCAGTTTTACGCGCGGATTGGCGCGGCGAAACTCGGCCGCGGTGCGCGGCACCAAATTGGCGGCCAGCCCGCTCATCATGGCTACGGTGACTTCCCCGCGCCGCAACCCTTTCAATTCCTCAATTTTAATCTGCGCCCATTCCAGCTCTTTGAAACTCTGGCGCACATGGTGAATCAGCGTCTCCCCTGCCGCCGTGAGCAACATTTTGCGCGGCAAGCGCTGAAACAACGGCGTACCCAGCTCATCTTCCAGCGCCAGTATCTGGCGATTAATCGCCGAAGCGGAAATATGTAGGCGTGCCGCCGCTTTGCGGATCGAACCACTGCGCGCAACCTCATCCAGATAAACCAGCAGGCGGTGTTGAAGCATGTCTTCTCCATGCGTTGCCTTTTAAGCATCGCTAAGTACGAAAATATGTGCTTTTAAGGTAACGAAAATCGCGTCATAACTGAACAAAATTTACGCGGAGGGGCATGAAAATGGCAGATTTAAGTCGCAGGGGATTCGCAAAAATGCTGGCGGGCGCGGTGTTGCTTCCAACACTGGCGCCGCTGCTGTCGGCCAGAGCGCAGGCGGCGGAAAAGAACGTCAAGGTGGCGTTGCTGCTGCCGGGCTCGATTGCAGACGGTGGCTGGAGCATGCTGGCTTATCAGGGGCTGCAGGCGCTGAAACAAGCCGGCTATGGCGTGGCGTACAGCGAAAGCGTCTCCCAGGCGCAGATGGATCAAGTGATCTGCGGCTATGCCGATGATGGCTACACGCTGATTATCGGTCACAGTTTTGAATACGGTTCTGCGTTTGCCGAGATTGCACCGGACTATCCCGACACTTACTTTTTCGCCTCCACGTTTAAGCCGGCGGAAAACACGCCAGACAACGTGGAATACGTCAATCTGGCCTATCTGCAGGCGGCCTGGGGCGCAGGGGCGCTGGCTGCGTTGATCTCTGAAAAGGGCAAAGCCGTGGGTTTTGTCGGCGGCGGCGATAACCCGACGCAGCAGGCCATGATGCGCGCGTTTATTCAGGGCGCGGAGAAAACCCGCCCGGGTATTAAAGGGCTAGGGGTCGTCACCGGCGATTACGACAATGCGGCGAAGGGGCGAGAAGCGGCCACGACCATGATCGGTAACGGTGCCGACGTGATCTGGCATGCGGCGGATGTTACTGGCCTGGGCGCCCTGCAGGGCGCGGCGGCGGCAAAAGTGAAGGCGATCGGCTGTTATGCCGATCAGAAAGACGTTGCCCCCGGTTTTATCGCCTGCAGCTTCAAGCAGAACCTGGACTGGATGGTGGAACAGGTTGGCGAATCGGTGGCGAACAAGGCCTTTCTCGGCGGAAAAGAATGGGGCCCCAGCGTCGCCCAGGCCTGGTCAGTGGTGCACGGCAGCGAGCCGTTTGATAGCCGGTTAGTGAGTGCGAGCGCCTGGCAGCAGTTCCAGACGATATGGCAACAGTTGGACAAAGGCACGCTGGTGCCAAAAGTTTGACTTGGGGAGGCGCAGCTTGACGGTGGCAACGGCGGCGGTGCGCGTCGCGCTGAATAATATTACCAAACGCTTTGCGCGCGTGACGGCCAATGACAGTGTGTCAATGGCCGTCAGGGCAGGCGAGATTCACGCCTTGCTGGGCGAGAACGGCGCGGGTAAAAGCACGCTGATGCAGATTCTCTATGGCTTATACCATCCGGATGCCGGTGAAATCATTGTGGATGGGCAGCCGGTGCAATTACGCGATCCCAGCGACGCGATAGCCTGTGGCATCGGCATGGTACATCAGGAATTCATGCTGGTTCAGCCGATGAGCGTTGTCGAGAATGTGGTGCTGGGCCTGAAAGAAAGCGCCTGGGGCCGGCTCGATCTGTCTGCGGCCGCCGCACGTTTACAGGCTCTGTCTGCGCGGCACGGTTTGGCGGTCGATCCCTGGGCGAAAGTTCATCACCTGCCGATTGGGGTACAGCAGCGCGTTGAAATACTCAAGCTGCTCTACCGCGATGCCCAGGTGTTGATCCTGGATGAACCGACCGCAGTGCTGACCCCGCAGGAAAAAGCCGGGCTGTTCGCCACGCTGCGATCGCTGCGCGCCGAAGGGCGTTCGGTGATCATTGTTACGCATAAGCTTTACGAAATCATGGCGATAGCCGATCGGGTATCGGTGATGCGCGCCGGAAAAATGGTAGAGACGGTTGCGGTGAGCGCCACTTCGGAAACCGATCTGGCGCGGCGCATGGTCGGGCGCGATGTAGTGTTACGGGTGGATAAGGCGCCCTGTAAAACCGGGGCGAACGTTTTGCATGTTGATAACATCGCGCTGCGCGATGAGAGTGGGCGGCAGAAAATATGGCGGGTGTCGCTGAAGGTCGCCGCCGGGGAAATTCTTGGTATCGCCGGTGTGGATGGTAATGGTCAGTCGGAATTGGCGGACGCCTTGCTTAATCTGCGCGCCATAGAGGCGGGGCGGATTTGGTTGGGTGGGGAAGATATTACCCAGGCGTCGCCGGCGCAGCGACGGGCCAAAGGTATTGGCTTTATTCCTGCCGATCGGCGTGGTGTGGGCTCCGTGACTGCGTTGTCGATCATTGATAACGCCATGTTGGGCGCACAGCGCAGCTTTACCCGGGCGCGCGGCTGGTTGCTGGACCGCAAAAAAATGGCGCAGCATGCACAGTCGATTATTGCGCATTTCCAGGTACACACGCCCGATGCGGAGTTTGAGGCCGGAAAACTTTCCGGCGGTAATCTGCAGAAACTGATCCTGGGGCGTGAAGTGGCGCGTACCCCACGTTTGTTAGTGGTGGAGCAACCCACTCGCGGCCTGGACGTTGGCGCTGTACAGGCCGTTTGGCAGGGGTTATTGGCAGCGCGCGACAGCGGCTGTGCCATTCTGATGATTTCGGCGGAGTTGGAAGAGATCCTGAACCTTTCCGATCGCATTGCGGTGATGTATGGCGGCCAGATCGCCGGCGTACTGGATGCCCGCGAAGCCACGGCGGAAAAATTGGGTGAGCTGATGGCCGGTGGCAAGTTCAGCGAGGAGGCCGTAGATGAAAACGCTGCTTGAAAAACGCCTTGCCCCAGCCGATTCCGCCCTGGCGATTACCTCAACCAGCCTGGGCGCCATTCTGGCGGCATTTTTCCTGGCCGGTTTGCTGTTTATTCCCTTCGGCGGCAATCCGATAACCGCCTATGGCTTTTTGTTCAGTGAAGCCTTCGGCACGCTACGCGGCTTTGGCCTGACGCTGGTGCAAAGTACGCCGCTGATCCTGATCTCGCTGGCCACCATTGTTATTTGGCGCGCCGGGCTTGGTTACATCGGCTTTGAAGGGTGCTTTCTTGTGGGAGCGGCGGTCGCCAGTTGGATGGCGTTGGCAGGCACGCCGCAGGGGTTCCCCTGGGCATTGCCCGTTTGGGCCTATTGGCCATTGGTACTGATCTCGGCTTTTCTTGCTGGCGCGTTATGGGCCGGGTGGGTTGGCGCGCTGCGGGTGCGCTTTGGCGGCAACGATGTGCTGATTTCTTTGATGGCCAATTATGTGGCGATTTTCCTGGTGCAGTATCTGGTTTCCGGGCCGATGCGTGCGCCGGGCGATCTGCCGCAAACGCCGCGCTTGCCGGTGGATAGTTGGCTACCCTATCTGATGCCAGGTATGCGAGCGCATTGGGGCATCGCCATTGCATTAGTCGCCACCCTGTT
Organism: Gibbsiella greigii; assembly: GCF_039540155.1. Classification (NCBI taxonomy): domain Bacteria; kingdom Pseudomonadati; phylum Pseudomonadota; class Gammaproteobacteria; order Enterobacterales; family Yersiniaceae; genus Gibbsiella; species Gibbsiella greigii. Next base: position 27,285 of record NZ_BAABEM010000003.1, on the reverse strand, counting down.
TGTGTGGTGGTTGATACGCGCGACGCCCGCCGGTTATGAAATTATTGTCAGCGGATTGAACCCCAAAGCGGCGCGCTACGGCGGCATTCAGGTTGGCCAGCGGCAGATGAGCGCGGTGTTTTTGGGGGGCGGCCTGGCCGCGCTAGCGGGGCTTTGTGCGGTATTGGGCGTACAGCACCGCCTGATGGAAGGGCTTTCCGGCGGCGTTGGCTTTATTGGCGTGGTCGTGGCGTTATTGGCCCGGCTCAACCCTGTGCTGGTCATCCCCACCGCGATCCTTTACGGCGGCCTTGAAGTTGGCGGCAGCGCCATGCAGCGCCAAAGCGGGCTGCCGACTTCGGTGGTGCTGATCCTGCAAAGCCTGGTGGTGCTGCTGATCCTGGCCGGCGATGTGTTGCGTTATTACCGCTTGCGGTGGCCGGGCCAACGCCGGTCAGCACCGCAGTTATCGGGGGATAGGCCATGAGTGAGCTGGCGCATATTGATGCCGCGTTTTTAATTACCTGGCTGGCGGCGGCGGTCAGGCTGGCTGGCCCGGTGCTGTTGGCCGCGCTGGGGGAAATTTATGCCGAGCGCGCCGGGGTGCTGAATATCGGCATTGAAGGCACGATCTTAATGGGTGCCCTGGGAAGTTATATGGTCGCCGTCTTCAGCGGTTCAACGGCCCTGGGGTTTATCGCCGGTGGTGCAGCCGGCCTGGTGGTTGGGGTGTTGCTGGCCATGCTCTATCTGCGTGCGCACGCCAGCCAAATCGTCGTTGGCATCGTTTTTAATATTCTGGCCGCCGGCATCGCGACCTGGACCTATTCGCTGGTGATGGGCAACGCCTCTTCACCCACCATCAGCATGCTTGAGCCGCTGCAAATTCCACTGTTATCCGCCATTCCAGCAATTGGGCCGGTGCTGTTTTCCCAGCCTTTGCCGCTGTATATCACGCTGTTGCTGGTGGCTGTCGCCCATTATGGCCTGTTTCATACCCGTTTTGGTTTATCGCTGCGCGCCGTGGGGGAGAACCCCCGTGCTGCACATGCGGCGGGGCTCAATGTGTTGCGGATCCGCACCTGGGGCGTGTTGCTCTCATGTGTGGGTGCCGGGCTGGCGGGGAGTTACCTGGTGACCGCGCAGATTGGCCTGTTCCGCGACAATATTGTCAGCGGCCAAGGGTTCATCGCACTCGCAATCGTCATTTTTGGCCGCTGGAGCCCGGTAAAAGCGCTGATTGCCGCCTTTGTCTTTGGTGCCGCCGATGCGCTCCAGCTTTCCCTACAGCTGTTTGAAAGCACGCTACCACCGCAGCTACTGCTGGCGTTGCCCTATCTGCTCACCATTCTGGCGATGTCCGGCGTGGTGGGGCGCACGGTGCAACCGGGCGCATTGACTCAACCTTATCGCAAGGAGTAATGGATGAATAGCTTCCGTCTGACCAACGCGGCCGATGCGCAGGTATTCCGTATCAGCCCGAACGACACCAACTATTTCGCCGTCCTGTTCGATCGGCAGCAGGACGGTATTGATAACATTTTTGTGGTGGAAATTTTCACGGTTGGCGGTGCGACGCCGCCCAATGAACACCCGCATGCGCACGAGTTTTTCTATGTTTTGCATGGCGAAGGCGTGGCGAGCTGCAACGGTGATGAGGTGGCGATTCGCCAGGGGGATGCGCTGTTACTGCACCCGGGCAATGAACACCTGATCCGTAACACCGGCAGCGGCAAACTGTATACCTTAACCGTGATGACGCCGAACGAGGGTTTTGCTGAACTGATTCGCAGCGGCGAGCCAATGCAGCTTGATGAAGAAGACTTACGGGTATTGATTGGAGGGTGATATGGGCGGGAATCCGCTGGGAAGCGCCCGGCATAATCAATGGCACGTTACGGCTACGCAGGTGGATATGGTGCGAACGCCGGTAATGCCGCACCCGTTGACGATCGGTAGCCGTGGCCGTGAAGTGACGTTTGATCGCCAGCGTAGCGCGCTGATTATTATCGATATGCAGAATGACTTTTGCCACCGGGATGGCTGGCTTGGCCATATTGGGGTGGATGTCAGCCCGGCGCGTGCGCCGATTGCGCCGTTGCAAAGGCTATTGCCGGCGCTGCGGGCCGTTGGCGTGCCGGTGATTTGGCTAAACTGGGGCAATCGTCCAGACCGGCTAAATCTTAGCCCGGCGCTGCTGCATGTGTATAACCCACAGGGTGATGGGGTAGGGCTTGGCGATGCGCTACCGGTTTCCGGCGCGCCGGTATTACAGGCCGGCAGTTGGGCCGCGGCCGTTGTGGATGAATTGGCGCCGGATGAACGCGATATTCGCATCGATAAATACCGCATGTCGGGGTTCCAGGATACGGTGTTGGATAGCGTATTGCGTAATCTCGGCGTGACGACGCTGCTGTTTGCCGGCGTAAACGTGGATCAATGCGTGCTCTGTACTCTGCAGGAGGCAAATTTCCGTGGCTACGATTGCCTGTTGCTGGAAGACTGCAGCGCCACGACGTCCCCGGCTTACTGCCTGGATGCCACGTTGTATAACGTACAACAATGTTTCGGCTTTGTGGTGAACTCCGCGGAGTTGCGGCAACGGCTGTAAGGAGAGAATGTGGCGTATCTGCTTACCGATGGTTGGGTGATCACCATGAACGCCCGGCGCGAAATTCTGGAACGGGCCAGCCTGGTCATTGACGGCAATCGGATTCAGGCGATTGGCACACGGCAGACGTTGAGCGCGGCCTATCCGCAGGCGGAAGTGATTGATTGCTGTGGCAATATTATCATGCCCGGCATGGTGAACACCCATACCCATCTGTTCCAGACGCTGTTAAAAGGGCTGGGGGACGATCGGGTATTGAAGGAGTGGTTCACCTGCATGACGGGCCCCAGCGCAGTGGCCTTAACGGAAGAGGATGTATTTGCCGCGGCTATGCATGGCTGCGTTGAGTCAATTCGCTCTGGGGTCACCTCGCTAGTGGATTTTATGTATGCTCACCCGCGCCCGGGGTTAACGGCCCGTGTGATTGAAGCATTCCAGTGTAGCGGCATACGCGGCCATGTGTGCCGTGGGTTTCTCACCGCGGGTGCAGAGCATGGCATTCCACAGGCACTGATCGAAACACCGGAGAAGGCGCTGGCAGATGCCCGTGCGCTGATTGCGCGTTACCACCAACCGGAGGGGCGGGTAAAAGTAGGACTGGCGCCCAGCATGATCTGGGCGTTGGATGAAAAAGCGCTGCGTGGTACGCGCCAGTTGGCGGATGAAACCGGCGTGCTCATCACCACCCACGTGGCGGAAACCGATTTCGAGATCCAGCAGTCGCAATCGCGTTTTCAGTGTACCGATACCGAGTTTTTGGGCGATATCGGTTTTCTTGGCCCGGATGTGTTGGCCGTGCATTGTGTGCAATGCCATGCTGGTGACATTCATATCCTGCAGCGTCACGATGTGCGTGTTTCCCACAATCCGTGCAGCAACCTTTATCTTGCTTCGGGCGTGCCGCCGATCCCGGCGATGCTGGCGGCGGGGATCACCGTGGGCCTGGGCTCTGATGGCCCGGCCAGCAGCAACAACCATAGCCTGTTCCAGGCAATGAAAACCGCGGCGCTGTTGCAAAAAGGCGTGCATCGCGATCCTACTATCATCACGGCGGAAAAAGTGCTGGAAATGGCCACCATTGACGGAGCCCGGGCGATTGGCCTGGAACACACGGTGGGATCGTTAGAGGTTGGGAAATGTGCCGATGTGGTGGTGGTGGGGACCGATCACCCAGCGATGACGCCAATCCATCACCCGGTTTCTTCGCTGGTTTACTCCGCCCTGGGGCATGAGGTGACAGACGTTTTCATTGATGGCCGACCGGTAATGCGTAACGGCGTAATCACCACCGTTAACCAGCGTGAGGTGTTGGCGCGTTCGCAACGCGCCGCTCAGGCGCTGGCGGCGCGTACCGGTAATGACCGCCCGCGGCCATGGCGCTCATTTGCCGGTTAGCCGTGGAACGAGGTGCGCGGCATAATGTTGATTGTCTCATGCAGCTCGGACCACACCAGCACCACTTCGCCGCTTTTCAGTTGGCGGCGCACGTCTTCTACTTTTTGCTCCAGCGTGCGTTCCTGTTCGCCGTAGTCGGTGCCTTCACGCAGCACAAAGGATTCAATCAGGTTGTTCAGGGTTTCCGTTGCTAATTCTTGCCAGGGGATAATCACTGTTTGGGTTCCAGATAAGGGGTAAGCCAGGCGGGAATGCGCGATTCCAGCCACATTTGCGGTTTTTTCAGCGTGCCGCCGACAAAGCCTACGTGGCCGCCAAACGCCGTTAGCTGATACTCGACGTTGGCCGGCAGGCAGCTGAGATCCGGGATCACCGCATCGGTCATGAACGGATCGTCCTTGGCGTGAATGATCAACAGCGGCGTACGGATCTGCGGCAGCAGCGGCAGGGCGCTGCAACGGCGATAATAATCGTTGGCGTCGCTGAAGCCATGGATGCGTGCGGTGATGGCATTGTCGAAGTCGCGGATACGCCGCAGGCTTTGCAACTGCGGCAAATCCAGCGGCAGAGTATTGGGGTAGCGCAGCAGTTTACGCATGGCATTCTGCTTCAGTTGCCCCAACAGATAGCGCTGATAAACGCGGGAAAACCCTTGCTCCATGCGCAGGGAGCAGGGCTCCAGCATCAAGGGCGCAGAGACGATCGCCGCGGCTTGCAACAGGCTGTTCTGGTCCTGCTGTGCCAGATAGCAGGCCAGCATATTGCCGCCGAGTGAAATGCCGACCGCGGCGGTTGGCACATCGCCATAGGTGGTGCGCAGCCAGCGCAGGAAGAAGCGGGCATCTTCCGTTTCGCCGGAATGGTAAATACGCGCTCCGCGGTTGGGCACGCCGCTGCAGCCGCGGAAATGCATCACCACCCCAAGCCAGCCTTGTTCACGCCAGGCGTTCAGCAGGCCGTGACCATACGGGCTAAAGAAACTGCCTTCCAGGCCATGAAACAGCACTACGCGGGGTTTAGCGCGCGCCTGGCGTGGGTCTTCGCTCCAGGCCAGATCGAGAAAATCGCCGTCGGGTAATTCCAGCCGCTGCCAGTACGGTTCCAGTAATACCCGGCGGCGCACTAGTCTTGGCAGCAGGGTTTGTAGGTGCGGGTTTTTGGCGCCGGGCAACGGGTGAAATGTTTCATGCATAACGAATCAATATCTTTTGGGGAATCGGAGCCACTATATGCAAGCGGCGCGCGGGCGGCAACCGGAGCATGCCCTCGGGGCCGGTAAACCGCTATGGTAGGAAAACCCTACCGCGTTAGCGTGATTGATAAAGGACATATTGTGTGATTAATCGCGCACTGATAACTTCAATGGCTTGAGCTAATAATAAATGCGGCAAAAAAGTCTTAGGGTGAGGAGCACCCGATTCATGGAATTAAGTTTATTTCTTTCAATGTTAGGCTTCCTGTGGGTGGCCGCTATCACACCTGGCCCCAACAATATGCTACTGACCACCTCCGGCGCCAACTTCGGCTTTATGCGTTCGCTATGGCTGATGATCGGCATTATGCTCGGCATGCAGAGCATTTTGCTGCTGGTGGCCTTCGGCGTTGGCAGCCTGATCCTGGTTTATCCGTCCCTGCACCTGATCCTGAAGATCCTCGGCAGCCTGTATTTGCTGTGGTTGGCGTGGAAAGTGGCGACGGCGGCGTATGAAAAGCTGGAAACCGACGTCGCGCCGCCCAAACCGATTCGCCTGTACCAGGGCTGGTTGCTGCAGTTCCTCAACCCCAAAGCCTGGCTGATGGCGTTGGGCGCCGTGGCGAGCTTCAGCCTGGAGGGCGCGCGCTATAATCACTCTATCGTGGCGATAGCCTGCGGTATTTTTGCGGTGAATATGGTTGCCGGTGTCATTTGGCTGGGCTTTGGCACCGTGATTGGTCGCCTGCTGCGCAGTAAAAAAGCCTGGGTGATCTTTAACGTCTCAATGGGTGTATTGACGGCGGCCTGCGTCCTGCTGATTTGGCATTAAAGGGGGAGCGATGACAGAGAACTATTTCCACGTTGATGCTTTTATCGGCGACGGGCTGCGCGGCAACCCAGCGGGGGTTTGCCTGCTGAAGCAACCGCTGGCGGGCGCGCAGATGCAGGCTATCGCCAATGAACTGAACCTGCCGGAAACCAGCTTTGTTTGGGATGACGGCGATATGTATGCCATCCGTTGGTTCACGCCGACGCGGGAAGTGGATCTCTGTGGGCACGCGACGTTGGCTACGGCACGCGTGCTTTTTAGCGAAGTGAACCCTGGGCTGAGCGATATGCGTTTTCGCTCGGCCAGCGGTGAGCTGTATGTGAAGCGCGCCGCAGAAGACGGTGAGCGTTTGATTCTTGATTTTCCTTCCCGTCCACCGCAAAAAATCGCCGTGCCGCAACCACTGCCGGCTTTGCTGGGGGCGGTGCCGGCCGAAGTTTGGCAAGCCAGGGCAATGCTGGTGGTGCTGGAAAGCGAGGCGCAGGTACGCGTGCTGCAGCCCAATATCCCGGCGCTGATCGACGAACTGGGTTGTGGCGTGATCGTCACGGCACCCGGCGCCACGGTTGATTTCGTCTCGCGCTATTTCTCTTTGGATCGCAGCGAAGACCCGGTGACGGGCTCCGCCCATTGTACGTTGATGCCTTACTGGGCAGCCCGGCTTGGCCGCCACAAGCTGCATGCCCAGCAGCTTTCAGTGCGTGGCGGGGAGCTGTTTTGCGAATTGCACGGCGATCGCACGCTGATTGGCGGATATGCTCATATTTTCCTGCGTGGTGAAATTACCCTCTGATCGTTGGCTGCGGCAATAACGTTTGCTGGGATAGACGAGAATGTTATATTCACATAGAGAATAAAAGATATTTTTTTATTCTTTTATGCATTGGTCTTGCTTAGATAAAACTGTGAATTACTCAACAGTTGCTATCAATGGAGCAGATCATGGCAGGCAAATTCCCTTTATTACGCGGCGTAACGCTGTTGTTGGCGTCGCTGATGGCCGCCGGTGCACAGGCGGTGGATGTGACCGTTGCGTATCAAACGTCGGCCGAGCCTGCCAAAGTCGCCCAGGCGGAAAACAGCTTCGCCAAGGCGTCAGGCGCGTCGGTTGACTGGCGCAAATTTGACAGTGGCTCCAGCGTGCTGCGGGCGATGGCTTCCGGCGACGTACAGATCGGCAATATCGGCTCCAGCCCGTTGGCGGTGGCCGCCAGCCAGAAACTCCCCATTGAAGTGTTCCTTATCGCCTCGCAGCTTGGCAGTTCCGAAGCGCTGGTGGTCAAGCCGGAGATAAAAACCCCACAAGATCTGATCGGCAAACGTATCGCGGTGCCGTTTATTTCCACCACGCACTACAGCCTGTTGGCTTCGTTAAAGCACTGGGGCATCAAACCTGAACAAGTGAAAATTCTCAACCTGCAGCCCCCGGCGATTGTCGCCGCCTGGCAGCGCGGCGATATTGACGGAGCCTATGTATGGGCGCCCGCCGTCAACGAACTGGCGCAAAAGGGGCGGGTGCTGACCGACTCTGAACAAGTGGGGCAATGGGGCGCGCCGACGCTGGATGTGTGGGTGGTGCGTAAAGACTTTGCCGAGCAGCACCCGGACGTGGTGACGGCTTTTGCCGCCAGCACGCTGGCAGCGCAAAAAGCCTATTTGGCCGCGCCGGATCAATGGCTGCAGGACAAAACCAACCTGAGCACGTTGGCGCGCCTGAGCGGCGTGCCGGAAGCGCAGGTGCCGGGGCTGGTCAAAGGCAACCGCTATTTGCCGGTGGCCGATCAAATCACGCAGCTTGCTAAACCGGTGGATAACGCCATTCGGGATACCGCCGAATTCCTTAAAGAACAGGGTAAGATCCCACAGGTTGACAGCGATTACAGCGCCTATGTGACCGACCGTTTTGTGAAACAGGTGCAGGCTGCGCCGCGGTCTTAGGGGGCGGAATGCTACAGGTTAATCATCTTTCGGCCGAGTATCAGGGGCGCCAGGCGCTGCGCGATGTGTCGTTCCAGATTGCCCCAGGGCAACTGGTGGTGGTTTTGGGGCCTTCGGGCTGCGGAAAAACCACGTTGCTGAACCTGATCGCCGGGTTTAACACGCCTTCTGCCGGCAGTATTACGTTAGATGGCAACCCGGTTACCGGCCCCGGTGCTGAGCGGGGCGTGGTGTTTCAACATGAAGGTTTACTGCCGTGGCGCAACGTGGTGGATAACGTCGAGTTTGGCCTGCAACTGGCGGGCATCGACAAGCCGGCACGGCAACGCGTGGCGCGGAAGATGTTGGCGCGCGTGGGCCTGAGCGGTTATGAGCAGCATTTCATCTGGCAGCTTTCCGGCGGTATGCGCCAGCGCGTAGGGATCGCCCGCGCCCTGGCCGCCGACCCGCGATTGCTGTTACTGGATGAGCCGTTCGGCGCGCTGGACGCTTTTACCCGCGAACAGATGCAGGAACTGCTGCTGACCATCTGGCGCGACACCGGCAAACAGGTGCTGTTGATCACCCATGATATTGAAGAGGCAGTGTTTCTCGCCAGTGAGTTGTTGCTGTTGTCGCCCGGCCCGGGGCAGATTGTGGAGCGCTTGTCGTTGAACTTTGGCCAACGCTATGCCAGCGGTGAGGCGTGCCGCGCCATCAAATCCGATCCTGAATTTATCGCCCAGCGCGAATATGTGCTGGGCAAAGTCTTCCAACAGCGTGAGGCGTTGCTATGAGCCTGGATTTTCCCCTGAAGGCGACGGCCCGGCCCAAGGCCCTGGCCGCGCGCCGTTTTCACCTGCCGCGCACGCTGTGGCTAGGTGGCGCCACGCTGTTGGCGTTGTTGGCGGGATGGTGGGGCGTGACCGCGCTGGGGGTGATTAGCCCACTGTTCCTGCCTGCGCCGCAGCAGGTATTGCACCAGTTGATGGTCATCGCCAGCCCGCAGGGATTTATGGATGCCACCCTGTGGCAGCACCTGGCCGCCAGCCTGGGGCGTATTCTGGTCGCCCTATTGGCGGCGGTGCTTATCGGCATACCGGTGGGCATCGCGATGGGGCTGAACGACACGGTGCGCGGCATTCTCGATCCCTTGATTGAAATTTACCGCCCGGTGCCGCCGCTGGCCTATTTACCGCTGATGGTTATCTGGTTCGGCATTGGTGAAACATCGAAGATTTTGCTGATTTATCTGGCGATTTTCGCGCCGGTAGCGCTTTCCTCCGTGGCCGGGGTGCGCAGCGTCGCGCAGGTCCGGGTGCGCGCTGCGCTGGCATTGGGCGCCAGCCGCTGGCAGGTGCTGCGCTTTGTGGTGTTGCCCAACGCGCTGCCGGAAATCCTGACCGGCATTCGTATCGGGCTTGGCGTCGGTTGGTCGACGCTGGTGGCGGCCGAGCTGATCGCCGCCACGCGCGGCCTGGGTTTTATGGTGCAATCCGCCGGTGAGTTCCTGGCGACTGACGTGGTGATCGCGGGTATCAGTGTGATTGCGATTATTGCATTTGGTTTGGAACTGGGGCTGCGCGCCGTACAGCGGCGATTGACCCCGTGGCATGGAGTACAACAATGAACGAACGCTTGAAAATCACCCCGCTGGGGCCATACATCGGTGCGCTGGTGGAGAATATTACGCTGGCGCGGCCGTTGGGCGACGGCCAGTTTGAACAGCTTTACCATGCGTTGCTCAAACATCAGGTGCTGTTTTTCCGCAACCAGCCGATTACCCCGTTGCAGCAGCGCGATCTGGCCGGGCGTTTTGGCGATCTGCACATCCACCCGGTGTACCCGCATGCCGGCGAGGTGGAAGAGATCATCGTGCTGGATACCCACAACGATAACCCGCCGGACAACGATAACTGGCACACCGACGTCACTTTTATTGAAACCCCGCCGCAGGGGGCGATTCTGGCCGCCAAAACGCTACCGGCCACCGGCGGCGATACGCTGTGGGCCAGCGGCATCGCGGCCTATGAGGCGCTGTCGGCGCCGTTCAAAACCTTGCTGGCCGGCCAGCAGGCCGAGCATGACTTCACCAAGTCGTTCCCGGAACATAAGCACCGTGGCAGCGCAGAAGAACACCAGCGCTGGCGACTGGCGGTAGAGAAGAACCCACCGCTGTTGCACCCGGTGGTGCGCACCCATCCGGTGAGCGGCCGGCAGGCGTTGTTCGTCAATGAAGGGTTTACCACGCGGATTGTCGATTTGGCGCCAAAAGAAAGCGATGCGTTGCTGAACTTCTTGTTTGCCCACATCAGCAAACCGGAGTTCCAGGTGCGCTGGCGCTGGCAGGAAAATGACGTGGCGATTTGGGATAACCGGGTTACTCAGCACTACGCCAACGCGGACTATCTGCCGCAGCGGCGTATTATGCACCGGGCGACCATTTTGGGGGATAAGCCTTTCTACCGCGCCTGAGGGTTAGTCCACCATCAGGTTACGGGAGAAGTTAATCATATCCACCCCAGCCTTTTTGCGGTACAGGCGCGCCTTGCGGGCGCCTGTCGCCGCCATCTCACCGGTTTCTTCAAACATCTCCGAGGCTTCAAAGCGCCGCATCAGGCTTTTGCGCTGCACCGGGTGCGCCAGAATGATCTCAATCACTTCTTGTAGCTGGGCCAGCGTGAAGGCCGCCGGCAGGCAATAGACCGGCAGCATGGAATAGGTGGTTTTTTGCCGCAGCCGTTGCAGCGCCGCCGTAATGATGCGTTGATGATCGAACGCCAGTTGCTCGGCCTGCAGTGCGCCAAGCGGCCGCCAGGCCACATCCTCCACGGCGGCGATGTGCGGCTGGCAGTCGGCATGGGCGATCAGAGCAAAATAGACCGTCGTCAGGCTCCAGCCCCGCGGATCTCGGTCCGGGCCGGAAAAACTCTCTAACTGCGCCAGATAAGGCGGTTCCACGCCGGTTTTTTCCATCAGCTTACGCTTCGCCGTTGCCTGCGTGGAATCATCACGCTGCAGATCGATAAACCCGCCCGGCAACCCCCAACGGCCCAAAAAAGGGTGGTTGGCCCGCTTGGCCAGCAGAACGCACAACTGCCCACCGTGTACGGTAAACAACACGCTGTCTACCGTGACGATGGGGGAAGGGAAACGGCGAGGATCGTAGTTTTCCAGGTATTCGGCTTCTGTTGGCATGAGGAATTCGCAAAAAGAGTCTTTGAGACAAGATAACAATTCCCAGCCAAGGCAGCAAGCCGATGCTCAGAGTTAAAGTCAAGTATAAACAAATGGTTATATTGATTGTGCGTAATTAGGCTATTTTTTACTTGCCAATTAATGTCTGTTGGACAATTATATAAATGTCCTAGGGACATTAATTGTTAGCAAGATGAGGAATGGCAAATGAGCGCACAACTACAGCTATTTTTGGATTCGGTTCCGGTGGCGGTCATCACCGGCCGGTTTCCCGATGGGGCGGTGTATGCCCGTTTCCACCAGCCGGCGATAACCACGGCCACGCAGATGCGTATTCGCGCCACGGCAATGCGCAGCATGGATGATTTTATGCTGCTGGCGCAGTTGGTGGACGCCGTGCGCCACCGGTTCCTGATTAAAGAGAGTCTGCTTGAACTGCCTTATCTGCCGTATGCCCGCCAGGATCGCCATATGGGCGATGGCGACAGCTTTGCCCTTAAGGTGTTCGGCCAACTGTTGAATACGCTGGCTTTTGATCGCGTGACGGTACTGGATCCGCACAGCGACGTGGCGGCCGCAGCGGTCAACCGGCTGCATGCCATTACGCAACAGCAGTGCATGCAGCACAGTGCCAGGCTGGCAGGCTTACTGGCGCAACAACGTTTGATGCTCATCGCGCCGGACGCCGGCGCGTTGAAAAAAATCCACGCGGTGGCGGCGCATTTTGGCCTAGCGGAATACGGCACCATGACCAAGCACCGCGATGTGTTAACGGGGGAACTCACCGGTTTTGAACTGCTGGCGGGGGATGTGCCAGGAAAAGACGTGCTCATTGTTGATGACCTGTGCGATGGCGGCGGCACGTTTATCGGCGCGGCCCAGGTATTGCGGCAGGCCGGCGCCCGCACCGTCAGCCTGTATGTCACGCACGGCGTGTTCTCCCAGGGCACGTCGCGCCTGCTGGCGCAAGGTATTGATCATATCTATACCACTACCTCTTATGCGGCGGCGGATATCGCCGGGGAATGCGTTGAACTGATTGATATTGAGCGTATTTACGCCCACTAAGGAGTTGCTGATGTTAACCAATCCAATTTTGGCGATTGACGGCTATAAGGTTTCCCACCGTGAACAGTACCCGCAGGGCACCACGCGGGTGTACTCCAACTTCACGCCGCGCAGCGATCGGTTCTTTGCCTCGCCGCAGGCAGATGGAAAACTGGTCTTCTTCGGCCTGCAGGGTTTCCTGCAATGGTTTATGGTGGACTTATTCAACCAACAGTTTTTTGCGCAGCCGGAAGAGAAAGTGGTGGGTGAGTATAAGGCACTGATGGACAGCTATATTGGCCAGGATCGGGTCTCCGTTGAGCATATTCGCGCCTTGCACCGGCTGGGCTATCTGCCGCTGCATATCAAAGCGCTGGATGAGGGCAGCAAAGTCGGGATGAAAGTGCCGGTGCTTACCATCACCAACACGCGGGATGAGTTCTTTTGGCTGGTTAACTATCTGGAAACGGTGATCTCTGCCGAATTGTGGAAGGCATCGACCAATGCCACCATCGCCCATCACTACCGCAAAATTTGCCAGGCGTGGGCGGATCTCACCTGTGATGATATGGCGCACCTTGATTTTCAATGCCACGATTTTTCCTTCCGTGGCATGTCGGGCCTGCATGACGTGGCGCAATCGGGCGTGGGGCACCTGTTGAGCTTTAAAGGCACCGATAATATCCCCGCCATCCTGTACGCGCAGCAGTATTACCCCACCGCGGGCGATTACTTTGTAGCGGGAAGCATTCCCGCGACGGAACACAGCGTGATGTGTATGGGCGAGCAGGCGACGGAGATCGAGACTTTTCGCCGGCTGATTGAAGATTTATACCCGAACGGCCTGGTGTCCATCGTATCGGATACTTGGGATTACTGGCGGGTTTTGACGGAGTTTACCCGGGAACTGCACGGCAAGATCATGGCGCGAGACGGCCGCGTGGTATTCCGCCCGGACAGCGGCGATCCTTGCGATATTATTTGCGGCAGCGGTGATGACCACGATCATAGCCCGACGCGTAGCGCGCAGGAGAAAGGGTCTGTGGAAGTGCTATGGGAAATCTTTGGCGGCACGGTAAACAGCAAAGGCTACAAGGTGTTGGATCCGCACGTGGGGTTGATTTACGGCGATTCGATCACGCTGGCGCGGGCGCAGGAGATTCTTAGCCGCTTGGCGGCGAAGGGCTTTGCCAGCGCAAACGTGGTTTTTGGCGTAGGTTCCTTTACTTATCAGTATAATACCCGTGATACGTTTGGCTTTGCGATGAAGGCGACCTACGGTGAAGTGAATGGGGTGGGGCGCGCTATCTTCAAACAGCCAAAAACCGATAACGGCTTAAAACAATCGGCGCGTGGCTTGTTGCGGGTGATACGTGACGAGCAAGGCGAATACCAACTGCTGGATAACCAAAACTGGCAGCAGGAGCAGCGGGGCGAACTGAAAACCCGTTTCCTCGATGGCAAACTTTACCATCAGGACTCGCTGGCGCAGATCCGCCAGCGCCTTGGCCGCCTGTGCTGATAACTCGCCGCCGCCCACTCAGGGCGCGGCGTTAATTTTCCGCTTCAAACGCCTGGGTTAACTGTTCCAACTGTTCTTGCGCATCGAGCCAGGTCATTTCCGTTTCTTCCAGCGCGGATTTGGCCTGGCTTTGCTGTTGCAGGCAGTCGGTCAACTCGGCCTTACGGCTGTTGTCGTACAGCGCGGAATCCGCCAGTTTCTCTTCAATTGCCGCCAGATCGGCGCCCAGTTTTTCCATCTGCTGTTCCAGTCTGGCGATCTGTTTGCGCAGCGGCTGGGTTTGGCTGCGAAATTCCGCTTCGCGCCGTTTCTGGTCTTTACGCGCTTGGGCGCTGTTGCCGTTATCCTGTTTCGGGGCGGCGTCCTGCTGCGCCTGCTGTTTTTGCAGATCGCTTAGCCATTGCTGGTAGTCTTCCAGATCGCCGCTAAAAGGCTCGACCTGGCCGTCGTGCACCAGATAAAGATCGTCGGTGGTGGAACGGATCAGGTGACGATCGTGCGAAACCACTACCAGCGCGCCTTCGAAATCGATCAACGCTTCGGTCAGCGCCTGGCGCATGTCCAGATCCAGGTGGTTGGTCGGTTCATCAAGCAGCAGCAGGTTCGGGCGCTGCCAGACGATCAGCGCCAGCACCAGGCGGGCTTTTTCCCCGCCGGAAAAACGCTGCGTCGCTTCGGTGACTTTATCGCCCTGGAAGCCGAAGCCGCCGAGGTAATCGCGCAGTTGCTGCTCCAGCACGCGTGGCGCCAGGCGGCTCAGATGCTGCAGCGGCGACTCATCCGCACGCAAAAACTCCAACTGATGCTGGGCGAAGTAACCAAGCTTGATGCCTTTCGCCAAGCCGACTTCGCCGCTCAATGGCGCCAGTGTGCCGGCCAACAGTTTGATCAGCGTCGATTTACCGGCGCCGTTGCGCCCCAGCAGGCCGATGCGTGAACCCGGTACCAGATTCAGCTTGATGGACTGCAGAATGACCTTGTCGCCGTAGCCGGCGCTGACCTTATCCATCCGCAACAGCGGGTTGGGCAGGCTTTCCGGTTCGCGGAAGCTGAAGCTGAACGGGTTATCGACGAGCGCCGGGGCAATCAGCTCCATACGTTCCAGCATCTTGATGCGGCTCTGGGCCTGCTTGGCCTTGGTCGCCTTGGCGCGGAAACGGTCAATGTAGTGTTGCAGGTGGGCCACTTTTTCCTGTTGGTGCTGATACAGCGACTGCTGCTGCGCCAGTTTGGTGGCGCGCTGGCGCTCGAATGATGAGTAGTTGCCGGTGTATTCGTTCAGCGTTTGCTGTTCGATATGCAGGATTTTATCCACAATCGGATCAAGAAAATCGCGGTCGTGCGAGATCAGAACCAGCGTGCCGGAATAGCTTTTCAGCCAACGCTCAAGCCAGATGACCGCGTCCAGATCCAGGTGGTTGGTCGGTTCGTCGAGCAACAGCAGATCGGAACGGCAGATCAGCGCCTGCGCCAGGTTGAGGCGCATACGCCAACCGCCGGAAAACGCCCGGACCGGGCTTTGCAGCTGTTCGTTGGAAAAACCGAGGCCGTGCAGCAGGCTGGCCGCGCGCGCCTGGATGGTCCAGGCGCCAATGGCGTCCAGTTTGCCATGCAGCGTGGCAATGGCGTTGCCGTCATCTCTCTCATTCGCCAACTGCAATTCGGCCTCAAGCTGACGGTATTCGCGATCGCCGTCGATAACATACTCAAGCGCCGGCATGTCGAGCGCGGGCGTTTCCTGGTTAACCCAGGCCAGCGCCCAGTTGCTGGGAAAGGTGTAGCTACCGCCGTCCGCGGCGATTTCACCTTTCAGCAGCGCCAGCAAGGTCGACTTGCCGCAGCCGTTTTTACCCACCAGCCCAACTTTCTGGCCCGGATTAACCGTAGCGGTGGCGTTATCCAGCAAGACGCGGGTGCCGCGTCGGATTTGTAGCGAGGAGAAAACAATCATAAAGCGCCGTAAGTTTAGAGTATGTTAAATTGAGATGGTGTAAACATTGACAGGGCAGATGCTGCCCTATTTTTAGTCTTTGCGCAGCATGGTAACGGAAAACCGCTATCATGACGACGCTTTGGAGGGGGAATGATGTCGCAGCCGCCCAAGGTTTTGCTGCTGTACGCCCATCCGGAATCCCAGGACTCGGTAGCCAACCGGGTTTTGCTGCAACCGGCACAGCAGTTGGAGCATGTCACCGTGCACGATTTGTACGCGCACTACCCAGATTTCTTTATTGATATCCATTTTGAACAACAATTACTGCGCGACCATCAGGTTATTGTTTTCCAACATCCTTTGTATACCTACAGTTGCCCGGCACTGCTGAAAGAATGGCTGGATCGCGTGTTGTCCCGCGGCTTTGCCAGCGGCGTGGGCGGCGATGCGCTGGCCGGGAAATACTGGCGCTCGGTGATCACCACCGGTGAGCCGGAAGGGGCGTACCGTAGCGGCGGCTATAATCGTTATCCCATGGAGGATGTTCTGCGCCCGTTCGAACTGACGGCGGCCATGTGCCATATGCATTGGCTGACGCCAATCATCGTTTACTGGGCGCGCCGGTTGAAGCCGGACGTGTTGGCCAGCCACGCCAAAGCCTATGGCGACTGGCTACGTAATCCATTACCGCAGCAAGGAATGCAATAAATGGAAGGAAATACCTTACTGACTGCCATCCTGCTGTTTCTGTTCGCAGCCGTCGTGACGGTGCCGATCGCGCGGCGGCTGGGCATTGGGGCGGTGCTCGGCTACCTGATCGCCGGGGTGGCCATTGGTCCGTGGGGGCTGGGGTTCATTCGCGACGTGGCGGAGATCCTGCATTTCTCCGAGCTGGGCGTGGTGTTCCTGATGTTCATTATTGGGCTGGAGCTGAACCCCGCCAAGCTGTGGGCGCTGCGCCGTTCTATCTTTGGCGTGGGGGCCGGGCAGGTGTTGATTACCGCCGCGTTGCTGGCTGCGCTGCTTTGCCTTTCCCGTTTTTCCTGGCAGGCGGCGGTGATCGGCGGCATCGGCCTGGCGATGTCCTCAACCGCCATGGCGCTGCAATTGATGCGCGAAAAGGGGATGAACCGTAACGAAGGTGGCCAGCTCGGCTTTTCCGTCCTGTTGTTCCAGGATATGGCGGTGATTCCGGCGCTGGCGCTGATCCCGATCCTGGTCGGCGGCGGCACCAGCGATGACTGGCAGAAAATCGCGCTAAAAGTGGCGGCCTTCGCCGGCATGCTGATCGGCGGCCGTTACCTGCTACGCCCGCTGTTCCGTTATATCGCCGCTTCCGGCGTGCGCGAAATCTTTACCGCGGGGGCGCTGCTGGTGGTATTGGGTGCGGCGCTGTTTATGGACGCACTGGGCCTTTCGATGGCGCTGGGCACCTTTATCGCCGGCGTGCTGCTGGCGGAAAGTGAGTACCGCCACGAGCTGGAAATCGCCATCGAACCTTTCAAAGGGCTGCTGTTGGGGCTGTTTTTTATCTCGGTGGGGATGGCGCTCAATATGGGCGTGCTTTATACCCATCTGGCCGAGGTATTGATTGGCGTGGTGGCGCTGATCGCGCTTAAATCCTGTGTGCTGTACGGGCTGGCGCGGGTGTTTGGGCTGCGTACCTCGGTGCGCCTGCAGTTCGCCGGCGTGCTGAGCCAGGGCGGGGAGTTTGCGTTCGTGTTGTTCTCGGCCGCGGCGACCCAGCATTTGCTGGACGCGGATCAGTTGGCATTGCTGCTGGTGGTGGTTACGCTGTCGATGATTACTACGCCGTTGTTGATGCAGATTATCGACCGTATCCTTGCCCGCCGTTACAACGCTGCCAGTGAAGATGAAGAGATCCCCTATGTGGAAGATGACGATCCGCAGGTGATTATTGTCGGCTTCGGCCGCTTCGGCCAGGTGATCGGGCGCTTGCTGATGGCGAATAAAATGCGTGTCACCGTGCTTGAGCGTGATGTCAGTGCGGTTAGCATGCTGCGGCGCTATGGTTACAAGGTCTATTACGGCGATGCGACCGAATTGGAACTGCTGCGCGCCGCGGGCGCAGAAAAAGCCAAATCGATCGTGATAACCAGTAACGGCCCGGAAGACACGATGGAAATCGTCCACCTGTGCCAGCAGCACTTTCCCCATTTGTCCATCCTGGCGCGCGCACGTGGCCGCGTAGAGGCGCATGAGCTGTTGCAGGCCGGGGTGGAGCTATTCAGCCGCGAAACTTTCTCCAGTGCGTTGGAGCTGGGGCGCAAGGCGCTGATGACGCTGGGCATGCATCCGCACCAGGCATACCGCGCACAGCAGCACTTTCGGCGGCTGGATATGCGCATGCTGCGTGAGCTGATGCCACCGCATCAGGGGGACGTCGCGCAGATTTCCCGGGTCAAAGAGGCCCGACGGGAGCTTGATGAGCTGTTTTACCGGGAAATGCAGCAGGAAAAGCGGCAATTTAATGGTTGGGACGAATATGAGTGATCAGGAGCGCAACAATGTCTGCAACGCGTAAGCGGTTTATCGCCGGTGCCGTATGCCCGGCCTGTAACGCGATGGATACCCTGGCGGTTTGGCGTGAGGATCAGGTGGAAGTTGTCGAATGCGTCAAATGCGGCCACCATCAGCGCCAACCTGAAGCAGCACAGGTGGAAAAACACGTGCGGCCGCAGGAACAGGTGATAGGGATTTTCCATCCAGAGTAGCGTTATTTGCCGTGATTTCTTATGCTGAAGGGTACAGCGGTCCAGATTTCCGTTACAATCTGTCCGGTTTAGATTCCAACGGTAGGAGATATCATGAAAGTAGCAAAAGACTTGGTGGTCAGCCTGGCTTACCAAGTACGTACAGAAGACGGTGTTTTGGTTGATGAGTCTCCGGTGAGTGCACCGTTGGACTATCTGCACGGGCATGGTTCTCTGATCGCAGGTCTGGAAAAAGCGCTTGAAGGCCACGATGTCGGCGATCGCTTTGATGTGCATGTCGGCGCTAACGAAGCCTACGGCAACTACGATGAAAACCTGGTGCAGCGCGTCCCGAAAGACGTTTTCATGGGCGTTGATGAACTTCAGGTTGGCATGCGCTTCCTGGCTGATACCGACCAGGGCCCGGTTCCGGTTGAAATCACCGAGCTGGACGGCGACCACGTTGTGGTTGACGGCAACCATATGCTGGCAGGACAAAACCTGAACTTCAACGTGGAAGTCGTGGCAGTCCGCGCGGCCACTGAAGAAGAGCTGGAGCACGGCCATGTGCACGGTGAGCACGATCACGAACACGGCGACGGCTGCTGTGGCGGTCATGGCCACGATCATGATCATGACCACGGTAAGGGCGGTTGCGGCAACGGCGGGTGCGGTTGCCATTAATCCGGCGCGCAGGTTGTTTCAAAAGGTCGCTTAAGGCGGCCTTTTTTATCGCTCTTAGTAATGCGGCGGCGGCGTCTCTTCTGATTGCGGTGCAATCATCGAAGGTTGCGTGGCGCGCAGCTTATCCGTCAGCAGGCGCAAGTGATCGCGCAGCTTTAATATTTCAAGCTGCTGCTGCACCACGGTTTTGTTCAGTTCTTCGATGGTGACTTCCTGAAAAGCCTGGCGGCTCTCCAGCTCTTCAAGCCGCTGTAGCAGGCTTTGGTTGTCGGCATTGTGCATGATGCGGCCTCTGTGTCGTAAAGCGGAAAACAGGCGCTATGTTAGCAGTTGGCGCGGGCTTTGCGTTGCGCTATTTCACGTTGTCGTTTCCAACGCCGTGGTCAGGCCTGGCGCCGTGGCGGCCGTTGCGCTGGGGAAAACCGCAGCGGCGCCCGCTATCGCTATGATAAATGGCCGGGGAGTGGATTATTTCTGTGTGTCATAATCAAGAAATATCTGATTTATCATACAGGTAGAAAATCAGACGAAACTTCTTCATGGATGCGTGGTCACATTTTGACTCGATTGGTTACCTGTACGGCTGTTTTGTTGTCTTGCGGGCGGCTATAGTAGCCTGGTTATCTTACTAAATAACGTTTTGGGGCTTTGCTTCAAATACGGGAGAAATGGATGAAATCTTTGTTTAAAGTTACGCTTCTGGCAACCACCATGGCATTTGTGTTGAACGCGACCCAGGCAATGGCGGCCGATGCGGCGAAACCCGCGGACACTTCAGCTTCACCAAGTACCGGTAATTTCAAGAACGATGACGAACAAGCCGCGTACGCACTGGGCGCTTCCCTGGGCCGTTACATGGACAATTCTCTGAAAGAACAGGAAAAGCTGGGTATCAAGCTGGATAAGGATCAGCTGATTGCCGGTGTTCAGGACGCGTTCGCCAATAAGAGCAAACTGAACGATGCCGATATCGAAAAAACCCTGCAAGGTTTTGAAGCGCGTGTGAAGGCTTCCGCTCAGGCGAAGATGGAGCAGGACGCGAAAGATAACGAAGCGAAGGGGGCGAAATACCGCGAAGCCTTCGCCAAGGAAAAAGGCGTGAAGAAAACCGCTTCCGGCCTGCTGTATCAGGTAGAAAAACCGGGTGCCGGCGAAGCGCCGAAAGACAGCGATACCGTGGTGGTCAACTACAAGGGTACGCTGATCGACGGTACGGAATTTGATAACTCCTACACCCGCGGTGAGCCGCTTTCCTTCCGTCTGGACGGTGTTATCCCAGGCTGGACAGAAGGCCTGAAACACATCAAGAAAGGCGGCAAGCTCAAACTGGTTATCCCGCCAGCGCTGGCCTACGGTAAAACCGGCGTTCCTGGCATTCCTGCCAACTCCACGCTGGTGTTCGACGTTGAACTGCTGGACGTAAAAGCCGCGCCGAAAGCCGATGCCAAAGCGGAAAAACCGGCAGGCGAAGCCGCTGAAAGCAGCGCGCAATAAGCCCGCCCCTCTGAACACTGCCCTGGGTTAACGCCCAGGGCAGTTTGCGTTCTGCTGCCCCAGCATCCCCCCTACAACGTTAGCCATGATGCTGACGGATCGCTTGACGCCCTGGGCCCTGTGGGCTTAACGTCAGAACCATGCGCAAATGCAAGGAATTTATGCCGGCAGTTTTGCTAAACTAGCTGTCCGGAATTACATGCCAGGCGCCTGCCCCTTAGGGCGTGTATCTAAAACTGTTCCCGGCCGATCTGGCCTGTGGACGCTCGTCGTGCTGTTTCATACTGATGTCAGCCTGTTTACCGCAAAGGGATGTCGCAGCCGGTATTCGCCGCGTAAACGGGGCCTGAACGAGCAGTTTTAGCTGCGCCCCCTGGCACAGGCGATCTAGATTTATGAGGGTGGAATCTTTAATGTCTAATTCGCTTTTATCCAGCGAGGCCAGCGAAATGGATTTGCTGGACGAACGTCCGTTTAGCCAAACGGATCATGAAATTCTTAAGTCGTACGAATCCGTGGTCGACGGTTTGGCGATGCTCATCGGCAGCTACTGTGAAATCGTGCTGCACTCGCTTGAGGATTTGAAATGTTCTGCGGTGCGCATTGCCAATGGCGAACATACCGGGCGCAAGATTGGCTCGCCGATTACCGATTTGGCACTGCGGATGCTGCACGATATGGCCGGGGATGACAGCAGCGTATCCAAAACCTATTTCACGCGCGCCAAGAGCGGCGCGCTGATGAAATCAGTGACGATCGCTATCCGCAACCGTGAGCAGCGCGTGATTGGTTTGTTGTGCATCAACATGAACCTGGACGTGCCGTTTTCCCAGGTGATGCAAACCTTTATGCCGCCGCAAACCCAGGAGGAAGTGCCTTCCCCGGTTAACTTCGCCTCTTCGGTCGACGAACTGGTGGCGCAAACGCTGGAGTTCACCATTGAAGAAGTGAATGCCGATCGCAACGTTGCCAACAACGTTAAAAATCGCCAGGTGGTGCTAAACCTGTACGAAAAAGGCATTTTTGATATCAAGGATGCGATCAACCAGGTGGCCGATCGCCTCAATATCTCCAAACATACCGTGTACCTGTACATTCGCCAGTTCAAAAATGGGGATCTGCTGTGAGTTCATCCCCCGTGCTGGACTATTGCCTGATGGTAACCGGCCCGGCATACGGCACGCAGCAGGCCAGCAGTGCCTACCAGTTTGCTCAGGCGCTGCTGGCAAAAGGCCATCGCCTTGGCAGCGTGTTTTTTTATCGGGAAGGGGTGTTGAACGCCAACCAACTGACATCACCCGCCAGCGATGAGTTTGATCTGGTGCGTGCCTGGCAGCAACTGGCGCAGCAGCACGGCATCGCGCTGAACGTCTGCGTGGCGGCGGCGCTGCGCCGCGGCGTGGCCGATGCCGAAGAAGCCGCGCGCCAGGATCTGCCAGCGTGCAATATGCAGCCGGGCTTTACCCTTAGCGGGCTGGGCGCGCTGGCGGAAGCGGCGCTCAGTTGCGATCGCATGGTGCAGTTTTAATGAGCAAGATGAAACGCGTAGCCTTTGTCTTTACCCACGGCCCGCATGGGTGCAGCAGCGGCAGGGAAGGGCTGGATGCCTTGCTTGCCACTTCGGCATTAAGCGAAGATATCGGCGTGTTTTTTATTGGCGATGGCGTCTTGCAACTGCTGCCAGGCCAGCAACCGGCAAAGGTGTTGGCGCGCGATTATATCGCCACTTTTGGCGTTCTGCCGCTGTATGACGTGGAGCAGTGTTATCTGTGCGAAGCCTCTTTACAGGCGCGCGGATTGGCGCAGGAAACCCGCTGGGTGCTGGATGCCACCGTGTTGGCGCCGCAGGCGCTGCGCCAACGCCTCGCCGGCTACGATGTGGTTATGACCTTCTAGGAGCCCCCATGCTGTTTACCCTGAGCCATTCCCCTGCCGAATGCGATCTGCCCGCGTTGTTACGCTTGGCGCAGCCGGGCGATGCGCTGCTGCTCTTGCAAAATGGGGTGCTGGCCGGCTTGGCCGGCAGCGTTCATCTGGCGCAGCTTCAGCAGGCTCCTGTTGCGCTGTTTGCCCTGCAGGCCGATGTGGAAGCGCGCGGTTTGCCTGGTTATATTTCACACAACGTGACGGTCATCGGTTATACTGAGTTCGTTGAGCTGACCGAAAAACACCCGGCTCAAACGGCCTGGTAGGCGCATGATGTTGTATATTTCTTGACACCTTTCCTGGTCAGCCATAAAATTCTGCGTCCTCGTACTTTGCCAGTCGTGCATACGAGGGGATTTATCACATGTTTACGAAGCAAGATACGAAGCAAAAACCAGGAGCTTTTTGAATGGCAACGATTAACCAGCTGGTTCGCAAACCACGCTCTGTGAAGGCTGCTAAAAGCAACGTTCCAGCGCTGGAAGCCTGCCCGCAAAAACGTGGTGTATGTACCCGCGTATATACCACCACCCCGAAAAAACCAAACTCCGCACTGCGTAAAGTTTGCCGTGTGCGTTTGACTAACGGTTTCGAAGTGACTTCCTACATCGGTGGTGAAGGTCACAACCTGCAGGAGCACTCCGTGATCCTGATCCGTGGCGGTCGTGTAAAAGACTTGCCAGGTGTGCGTTACCACACCGTTCGCGGCGCACTTGACTGCTCCGGTGTTAAAGACCGTAAGCAAGCACGTTCCAAGTACGGTGTGAAGAAGCCAAAGGCTTAATGGTTCTCCGTTAAGTAAGGCCAAACATTTTTAACTTTAATGTCAAAATAAACTCGTAGAGTTTTGGACAATCCTGAATTAACAACGGAGTATTTCCATGCCACGTCGTCGCGTCATTGGTCAACGTAAAATTCTGCCGGATCCTAAGTTCGGATCTGAGCTGCTGGCCAAATTTGTAAATATCCTGATGGTAGATGGTAAAAAATCTACTGCTGAAGCAATCGTCTATACCGCGCTGGAGACCCTGGCTCAGCGTTCTGGTAAAGCCGAACTGGAAGCTTTCGAAGTAGCCCTGGAAAACGTGCGCCCGACTGTCGAAGTTAAGTCTCGCCGCGTTGGTGGTTCTACTTATCAGGTACCAGTTGAAGTCCGTCCGGTTCGTCGTAATGCCTTGGCAATGCGCTGGATCGTTGATGCTGCTCGTAAACGCGGTGATAAATCCATGGCTCTGCGCCTGGCGAACGAGCTGTCTGATGCAGCAGAGAACAAAGGTTCTGCTGTTAAGAAGCGTGAAGACGTTCACCGTATGGCAGAAGCCAACAAGGCGTTCGCCCACTACCGCTGGTAATGACCACGCAGTAGTTATGCTAACCAAGCGGGCGCTTCAAGAAGCCGGCCCGCTTGGGTTAACTGAACTTGAACGCCCTAGGAATAGAGGAATCAAATGGCTCGTACAACACCCATTGCACGCTACCGTAATATCGGTATCAGTGCACACATCGACGCCGGTAAGACCACTACTACCGAACGTATCCTGTTCTACACCGGTGTAAACCATAAAATCGGTGAAGTTCATGACGGCGCAGCCACCATGGACTGGATGGAACAGGAGCAGGAGCGTGGTATTACCATCACTTCTGCAGCGACGACTGCTTTCTGGTCTGGTATGGCCAAGCAGTTTGAGCCGCATCGCATCAACATCATCGACACCCCGGGGCACGTTGACTTCACCATCGAAGTAGAACGTTCTATGCGTGTTCTTGATGGCGCGGTAATGGTTTACTGTGCAGTCGGTGGTGTTCAGCCACAGTCTGAGACCGTATGGCGTCAGGCTAACAAATACAAAGTTCCACGTATTGCGTTCGTTAACAAAATGGACCGCATGGGTGCGAACTTCCTGAAAGTTGTCGGCCAGATCAAATCTCGCCTGGGTGCTAACCCGGTTCCTCTGCAGTTGGCTATCGGCGCAGAAGAGCATTTCACCGGTGTTGTTGACCTGGTGAAAATGAAAGCCATCAACTGGAGCGAAGCTGATGCAGGCGTGACCTTCACTTATGAAGACATTCCTGCCGAGCTGCAAGATCTGGCTGACGAATGGCACCAGAACCTGGTTGAGTCCGCAGCAGAAGCTTCTGAAGAGTTGATGGACAAATACCTGGGCGGCGAAGAGCTGACCGAAGAAGAAATCAAGAAAGCGTTGCGTCAGCGCGTGCTGAACAACGAAATCATCCTGGTTACCTGTGGTTCTGCATTTAAGAACAAGGGCGTACAGGCAATGCTGGATGCGGTTATCGAATACCTGCCGGCACCAACTGACGTTCCTGCAATCAACGGTATGCTGGACGACGGTAAAGACACGCCGGCTGTGCGTCACTCTGATGACAACGAGCCGTTTGCTGCTCTGGCGTTCAAAATCGCTACCGACCCGTTTGTGGGTAACTTGACGTTCTTCCGCGTGTATTCCGGCGTTGTTAACTCCGGTGACACCGTACTGAACTCTGTGAAAGCTCAGCGCGAGCGTTTCGGCCGTATCGTTCAGATGCACGCCAACAAACGTGAAGAGATCAAAGAAGTTCGTGCAGGCGACATCGCTGCGGCTATCGGCCTGAAAGACGTCACCACGGGTGATACGCTGTGTGATCAGGATTCACCGATCATTCTGGAGCGTATGGAATTCCCTGAGCCGGTAATCTCCATCGCAGTAGAACCAAAAACCAAAGCTGACCAGGAAAAAATGGGTCTGGCTCTGGGTCGTCTGGCGAAAGAAGACCCGTCATTCCGCGTATGGACTGACGAAGAATCTAACCAGACCATTATCGCTGGTATGGGTGAGCTGCACCTCGACATCATCGTTGACCGTATGAAACGTGAATTCAACGTTGAAGCGAACGTCGGTAAACCTCAGGTTGCTTACCGTGAAGCGATTCGCGCGAAAGTTACCGATATCGAAGGTAAACACGCTAAGCAGTCAGGTGGTCGCGGTCAGTACGGTCATGTTGTTATCGACATGTACCCGTTGGAGCCGGGTTCCAACCCGAAAGGCTACGAGTTCATCAATGACATCAAAGGTGGTGTAATTCCTGGCGAATACATCCCTGCCGTTGATAAAGGCATCCAGGAGCAGCTGAAAGCAGGCCCACTGGCTGGCTACCCGGTTGTTGATCTCGGTGTGCGTCTGCACTTCGGTTCTTACCATGACGTTGACTCCTCTGAGCTGGCGTTTAAACTGGCTGCGTCTATTGCCTTTAAAGATGGCTTTAAGAAAGCAAAACCAGTTCTGCTTGAGCCAATCATGAAGGTTGAAGTAGAAACGCCTGAAGAGAACACCGGTGACGTTATCGGTGACTTGAGCCGTCGTCGCGGTATGCTGCGCGGTCAGGAATCTGAAGTGACTGGCGTTAAAATTCATGCCGAGGTACCGCTGTCTGAAATGTTTGGTTATGCAACTCAGCTGCGTTCTCTGACCAAAGGTCGCGCATCATACACGATGGAATTCCTGAAGTATGATGATGCACCGAACAACGTCGCTCAGGCCGTTATCGAAGCCCGTGGTAAATAAGCTTTCAAGCTAGCTTTCGGGTTTAACACAATGATCCAGTGCTCCCCCCAGCAGGAGGGAGCACAAAAGTAAGGAATAAAGCCGTGTCTAAAGAAAAATTTGAACGTACAAAACCCCACGTTAACGTTGGTACTATCGGTCACGTTGACCACGGTAAAACCACGCTGACCGCTGCTATCACCTCCGTACTGGCTAAAACCTACGGCGGTGCTGCTCGTGCTTTCGATCAGATCGATAACGCACCAGAAGAAAAAGCGCGTGGTATCACCATCAACACCTCTCACGTTGAATACGATACCCCGACTCGCCACTACGCGCACGTTGACTGCCCAGGGCACGCCGACTACGTGAAAAACATGATCACCGGTGCTGCACAGATGGACGGCGCGATCCTGGTAGTTGCTGCGACTGACGGCCCGATGCCGCAGACCCGTGAGCACATCCTGCTGGGCCGTCAGGTTGGCGTTCCTTACATCATCGTGTTCCTGAACAAATGCGACATGGTTGATGACGAAGAACTGCTGGAACTGGTAGAGATGGAAGTGCGCGAGCTGCTGTCTCAATACGATTTCCCAGGCGACGACACCCCGGTAATCCGTGGTTCTGCCCTGAAAGCGCTGGAAGGCGAAGCAGAGTGGGAAGCGAAAGTTATCGAACTGGCGGAAGCACTGGATAGCTACATCCCAGAACCAGAGCGTGCAATTGACAAGCCGTTCCTGCTGCCAATCGAAGACGTATTCTCCATCTCCGGCCGTGGTACGGTAGTTACCGGTCGTGTAGAACGCGGCGTGATCAAAGTGGGTGAAGAAGTTGAAATCGTGGGTATCAAAGACACCCAGAAATCAACCTGTACCGGCGTTGAAATGTTCCGCAAACTGTTGGACGAAGGCCGTGCTGGCGAGAACGTAGGTGTTCTGCTGCGTGGTATCAAACGTGAAGAAATCGAACGTGGTCAGGTTCTGGCTAAACCAGGCTCAATCAAGCCACACACCAAGTTCGAATCTGAAGTGTACATTCTGAGCAAAGATGAAGGCGGCCGTCATACTCCGTTCTTCAAAGGCTACCGTCCACAGTTCTACTTCCGTACGACTGACGTGACCGGTACCATCGAACTGCCAGAAGGCGTGGAAATGGTAATGCCAGGCGATAACATCAAAATGGTAGTGACCCTGATCCACCCAATCGCGATGGACGACGGTCTGCGTTTCGCTATCCGTGAAGGCGGCCGTACCGTAGGCGCGGGCGTTGTTGCTAAAGTTATCGCTTAATCGCTGATAA
>NZ_BAABEM010000002.1:0-2381 GCF_039540155.1 Gibbsiella greigii | reverse complement strand
ACCAGCAGACGTTGGATTATTCCCAAAACCTGCGCCTGCAGGGCCAATACCTGGATCGCGAAACCGGATTGCACTACAATCTGTTCCGTTACTACGATCCGGATATCGGCAGATTTACCCAGCATGACCCAATAGGGTTGGCGGGTGGGATAAACTTGTATCAATACACACGTAACCCGATTAATTTCATTGACCCCATGGGGTTAATGCCTTTAAGTAACCCAGTCAATCAAGGCCACCATATGGTTCCTCATGAAGTTGCGACACATTTAGGAATCAGTCCTTTTAACTCTCAAAAAGGCGTTCCAGCATTGTATTGGAGTGATTCACAATGGAGTGGTATTGAACATAGTGCTATGCATGGTTACAACGGAATAGGAACTACCACTAAGCCTTTAGTAAAACCAAACGCTGTAGATAAATCAGGCATGACCAATGAGCAATGGATGAACAGTTTAGAAGAACATTATAACAATCCTGCTTTAAAAAATATTAGAGGAGATTTACACCTAATTGATTCATCAGGAAACAAAGGTAAACTCCTCGCTGCCAATGTAAGTCCTGCTGAAGCATGGCTTCATACAAAAAAATGGGCAGCACAAACAAAATGTAAAGGATAAACTATGTTTAACAAAGTATTTTCATATAAAAACTCAAAGTCTCTTGATGATGCAAAAATTGTATTTTATAACAACAAAGGGATGGAAAACATATCCATATCTCAACTAATTCCAACGGATTTTTTCAGGAAAACAATTTTAAATATTGAGGTTGTTAACGAGTTTGAACAAAGCACCATTCGTTACAAAAGGAACAATATAAGTCTAAAAAAATCAAAAAAGATCAAGTCCATTGAAAACACTAGCATTTCAATTTATTTAAAGGACAATCCAATAGGAATAAATGAACTGATACCTCAAGATATCGATTATGAATTTAACTTTTTCATTTCCATCGACACGCCATTGATAGCGAAAAAAGATGAGTATAAAAATCAACCGGAAATAATAAAAAACTCTGAAATATTAAACATATATTTGATATTTGTTTTAAACAACAGTGAAAAAAAAACAAGCAACAAAAACCATCAAGTATATGAGAGTTATGGTGAGCTAGGCTTTGTAATCGCTGACATAAATAAAATCAATCAATTCATAAAAGAACAGCACATAAAGATAAGCAATGATTTATTTAAGGAGTTCACTACTACAGAGTTGGCTTCAGAACTCTTCGATGCAGGCCTCATGGTGTTATGCTGGGGAATGACACCATGGCCATATTATATAATGTCTAATGACAAAGACAATAAAGCAATACAACCATTTATTGGTGAAAAAACAAAATATTCTGGAAGTTACAAATTTTCATCTGAAATTCAAGAGGCTAGTATTATCCCAGGTAATGCTCTACGTGATTGGTCATCGTGCTCAAAGGATTCTTGGCCAACCATTGAAATTCCTGGTATTGATGATACGGTCAATATAGAACTCTACATCTTAAATGCAAAATCAGATGACTCATTATCGAGCATTCCAATTCCTACATTTTTGATAGAAAGGACTGATAAAAAAGATTTTATTAGCCCATTACTTGAATCAAGGTTGTTCTAATACTTTGCCCCTCCCTAATTCTGTGTTAATTCTCCTTAGTAACAGTAGTTCTGACAGTAGACCGGGAGCTACACTACAGCGCCGTCGACCAACTGCTGCAGGCGGCTTTCTACCGGGGCGATGTCTGGCAAGGCTACGCGCAGGAAGCAGAAAGCGACGTCCGCTTCCAGTATGATCTGTTGGGCCGCGTGGTGAATGAACACGGCGTTAACGACGCACTGGCCTATTCTTACGATGCGCTCGGCAACCGTACGCAGATCGTCCTGCCTGATGGCCGTGCGCTACGCGCGCTCTATTACGGTAGTGGTCATTTGCTGCAACTGGCGCTGGATAATGTCACGATCAGCGAGTTTGAGCGCGATAATCTGCACCGTGAGCTCAGCCGCACTCAGGGCCGCCTGACCCGCCGGGTGCATTATGATCGGCTGGGCCGCAAGGATCGCCTGGAGATACACCGCACTGACCGGCCGCGCCCGGCGCCGGCCAGCAGCTCACGCCAGTGGANACACAACGCCAACCCGTTTGCCTATCGCCACTATCACTACGATGCCGCCGGGCGGCTGTTGGCACAGGAAGGCTCCCTGCCGGATACGGAGCATTACCGTTACGATCCGGCGGCCAACCTGCTGGACGAGGGGCAATTCCGCCAGCGGCACAACCGGGTAACGCACTATAAAGGCATCGATTACCGCTACGATACCTTCGGCCGTACGGTCGAGAAGCATAAAGATCGCTATCGCTGGCATTATCGCTATGACGCCGAACACCGTC
>NZ_BAABEM010000001.1:0-930 GCF_039540155.1 Gibbsiella greigii | reverse complement strand
TCTCTACCTGACCACCTGTGTCGGTTTGGGGTACGATTCGATGTTACCTGATGCTTAGAGGCTTTTCCTGGAAGCTGGGCATCAACCGCTTCGCCACCGTAGTGACTCGTCATCACGCCTCAGGGTTTTAGTAGTCCGGATTTGCCAGGACTACACCCCTACACGCTTAAACCGGGACAACCGTCGCCCGGCCAGCCTAGCCTTCTCCGTCCCCCCTTCGCAGTAACACCAAGTACAGGAATATTAACCTGTTTCCCATCGACTACGCTTTTCAGCCTCGCCTTAGGAGTCGACTCACCCTGCCCCGATTAACGTTGGACAGGAACCCTTGGTCTNCTAGCCTTCTCCGTCCCCCCTTCGCAGTAACACCAAGTACAGGAATATTAACCTGTTTCCCATCGACTACGCTTTTCAGCCTCGCCTTAGGAGTCGACTCACCCTGCCCCGATTAACGTTGGACAGGAACCCTTGGTCTTCCGGCGTGCGGGTTTTTCACCCGCATTATCGTTACTTATGTCAGCATTCGCACTTCTGATACCTCCAGCAGCCCTCACAGGCCACCTTCGCAGGCTTACAGAACGCTCCCCTACCCAACAACGCCTGAGCGTCGCTGCCGCAGCTTCGGTGCATGGTTTAGCCCCGTTACATCTTCCGCGCAGGCCGACTCGACCAGTGAGCTATTACGCTTTCTTTAAATGATGGCTGCTTCTAAGCCAACATCCTGGCTGTCTATGCCTTCCCACATCGTTTCCCACTTAACCATGACTTTGGGACCTTAGCTGGCGGTCTGGGTTGTTTCCCTCTTCACGACGGACGTTAGCACCCGCCGTGTGTCTCCCGTGATAACATTCTTCGGTATTCGCAGTTTGCATCGGTTTGGTAAGCCGGGGTGGCCCCCTAGCCGAAACAGTGCTCTACCCCCGAAGATGA